>CAXTGE010000050.1:10095-14736 GCA_964243645.1 uncultured Acidobacteriaceae bacterium
TCTTCAGGTTATAGCCCGCGTCCGCCATCAGCTGGCATTCTGCCCGCAGTGCCCCTTCGAGCTCTGCCAGCTCCGCCGAACCGCTCTCATAGGCTTCGTCCCCGCCGAGATGACCGGCGATGCCGAGGATCTCCGGCAGCTGCAGCCAGACGAGCAGCTCCTCAAAGCTCTCTTTGTTGACGAAGGTGCTGCCGTCGATCGTGTTGACCCCGGCCAGCCAGCGAACATCGGCGTCCACCCAAAAGCCCTCCGTGCGCAGCTCCTCGAGAGCCACACGACCACCCAGGAGCAGGCGAATGCGCGCCGCATAACGCCAGCCGTCTTCCCCCACGAAGCCAAGGCCGGTGAAGGTATCCGCCAGGGCGGACCGCATGTCCAGCGCGTCGAAGACGGCCTGGGCTTCGGCCGTGCCGGGAAGCGCGTGGAAGAGCATGTAGGCCAGCAGCGGCGTCCAGATGCGCTCCAGCGGCACGCCCACCGCGGCCCCGGGGATGAAGTCCCGAACCGCGCGTGGCCATGCCGCCGAGAAGCCGCGCGCGACACCGGGAATCGCGACCGCAGACTTGATCAGGAGCATCAGGCCCTTTTGGTAGCTCCCCGCGCCCGCCTGCATGTCCGGGGCGATCTCCTCGAGCAGATCGGAGGGCGCAACCTCCGTCATGCGCCAGTACAACTCATTGGCGCGCTCGAAGAAGCCGGCAAAGGAGGGGTCCAGTGGGGCTTCGGTGACGGCGTTTTCGTTCCTTGGTAGAGGCGTGGCATCGGGGAGGACAACGACCTCGGCGGGCACCGGACCCTGCTCACTGATGCCGCTGAGAGCTGCGGGTTCGACCCGTGGCTGGACGGGCGAGTCGCCCTGCGCGAGAGCATTCTCCGAGGCCGTCTGGAGTGCTTCAACCTGCTCGCGGCAGAGCAGACGACGCAGCGCCGCGTGCAGTGCCTGGAAGCGGAGCTTGTTCAGCGCGTCCCCCAGGTTCGGCACGCCCTGGCCGTTCAGCGCATCGCACAGGCGATCCCATGGCTGCTCTTCGGTGGAGCGCAGATCGCGCCAGTCCAGCAGCACCGCATATTGGTAGCCGCGCAGCTCCATCGCCAAGCCGTTGTTGCGCAGGTCGGACGCACGGCGCAGGTACTCCAGCTGACGCGCATGGTCGCGGAAGGCCATGATGGCGTTGTCTTCGCCCGGAAGCGCGAGGCCTTCGGCAAGCGAGCGCTGCCGCAGCTCGCCGGTGCCCTTGTCCATGTCCGCGGCGGAGACTTTGATCGTGCCGCCGGTGCTCGTATAGGCGTTGTTGTAGAGCACGACGGAGCGCTCGTCCCCATGCCGATTGGAATAGGCAAAGACGTTCTCGTTTACCGAGCCGTAGCCGGTCCAGAAGTCATACAGAACGAAGTTGGCGCTTTCGGCAAAGATGTACCGCTTCTTTAGCAACGGCGCGATCTCTGCCTGGTGGCGCGCGACCAGGGCTTCATCGGGCCACTCGGTCATCTTCGGCATCTTGAACTCCATGCCGTAGCGCTCGGTGTAGCCTTCGATCTGGCCATGGCCAAACATCGGCAGCCCGGGCATGGTACTCATCACCGTGGCGACGCCAAAGCATTTGTCCCCACTGCCGAACTGATCGATCGTGGTCCGCTCGTCAGGGTTGGACATGAAGTTGACATAGCGCTTCAGGATGTCGGGGTCGAACTCAATCGTCTTCTTGAGATAGCTACGGTACTTGGCATTTTCTTCATCACGCAGCATGTTCATGAAGGCGGAGTTGTATACGCGATGCATGCCCAGCGTACGGACAAAGTAGCCTTCCAGCATCCAGAAGGCCTCGGCCAGCAGTAAGGTGCCGGGCACCTCGACGGCGACACGATCGACCACCTCGCGCCAGAACTCCGCCGGCATGATGGCGTTGAACTCCTCGTCCGTCATCGCATTTTCGGCGCGCGACGGGATGGACCCGCCCACGCCCGGCAACGGGAACCACAGCCTTTGCACGTGGCGTTTGGCCAGCACCATGGCCGCGTCAAAGCGGATGATGGGGAACATGCGCGCGACATGCAGGATGGTCTGCATGACCTGCTCGCGCACATAGGCCTTCGAATAGTCGAGCTGCGCGGTGTCGTTCCAGGCAAAGGTCGTACCGTCGTTGCCATGGTAGATATAACGTGTCTCGCCCGAGCCGTTATAGCGGATGCGAAACGCGACGGCTGCGTCGGTCTGGTCGTAGTAGTGATCGTCGATCTTGATCTCGGCGCGCGAGTCGGCACTGAGGTCGGGACCGTTGAAGCTATACGCCGGATACGGGCTCTCCCAGCGCATCACGAACCAGTCAGGATGCTCGATGACCCAGGGCGAATCGATGCCCATGTGGTTGGGCACCATATCGCTCGCCAACCGCAGGCCATAGCGTCCGGCCCGGTCGCGAAGATTCTGATATGCCGTATTGCCGCCGAGGTCCTCGGCGATGTTGTACTCCTTCAACGAGTACGCGGAGGCCACCGCATCGCTCTGCCCGCGCAGATGCTTGATGCGCTGCGAGGCCACCGAACGCTCCCACAGCCCGATCAGCCAGAGCGAGGTCATGCCGCGATCCGCGAGCAGGCGCAGCTCCTCGTCAGGGATCATGTCCAGCTTGTGGATGTGCCGCCCGTACTTGCGGCTCAGCTGTTCCAGCCACACATAGGTGCTCTTGGCGATCATGACGACGTTGGGCATCCACGCCTGATCGGTGGAGAAGGCCTCGTACTCGTTCAGGGGCGCCTGATAATCACTCGCATAGCCCAGCCGCGCCGCGTGCCCCGGCCTGAGCCGCCGCACCCCGTCCGGCCCGGTCTCATACGCATCCTCAAAGCCGATGTACTCATCCCCACGGAAGCCCTCGCCGCCGAACCCCGGGGCACCATGCCGGTAGACGTCCGGCCCGGGTGGGTTGAAGCGCATCCAGACCGCGATGTCCTCTTCCCTTACGGTGTCGATGGCCAGCAGAATCGTCTTCAGGTCGGCATCCACGAAGCGATCCCAGTTCTCCCGAATGTAGTCCAGCTGCGCGGTGAGCGAGTCGGGGCTTAGCCGCATGGGCGCTTCTAGCGCGTCGAGCAGGGAGCCGATCTCCGGCGAGACCGGCGGCCGCGTGGCAAAGAACTGGGGCAGCTCCGCCACGACCTCACGGTAGGAGGTCTTTTCCTTGAGGTCCGTATCGTCGAAGAGTTCCTGAAACTTTCCGAAAGCAGGGTTGGCGTTGGCCAGGGAGAGTAGCAAGAGTTCTTCAAAGGCCGCTTCCCGGTGGGGCAGCCCCTCCGTTTCACCCCGCAGCCACGTCTCGGCTGTGAGTTTGCCGGAGAGGATTTCCTGGTTGGGAAAACGCTCGGTGAAGGTGAGCAGCAGGCGATCGACCTCGGCCCGGCCGTTCTGCGCGGTAAACCACGCCAGCGCCTCGGTCAGGACCTCGGGATCAGTTTCCTTGCGGTAGCGCGCAACCAGGGCATGGCTGAGTTCGTCGATAAGCCCCATGGCATACAGGGCGCCGGCGTTGACCTGGCGTTTGGGATCGGGAACACCCCCGTTTTCCCCTTCGCGCAGCGTATTGAGTGCGAGAGCGAGCCGGCGAGCGGCAGCAAGGTTCGCAAAGACGACATTGCCGGTATAGCTGAAGAGGAGGTCGCCGACGTCCAGCCGCGCGCGAAGCGACCGCGCGATATGAAACTCCATGTATGTACTCCTCCAACGGCGGGCGCCAGGCAGATCTCATGGCAGGCCGAGCACTTTGAAGGTATCAGCCCCGCGCCCAGCGCCCGAGAGAGACACCGGACAAGATGCTGCCCTTGTGAGGGCCGAAGGGCCCTTGTGGGATGCCTGACCGGTCGGCTCTACACCCTAACTCGTCTCACACCAGGCAAGTTAAAGGCGCGAGCCGAAGCCCGCGCCTTGACTCCCTGACGGAGAGACCTTTCGATCTACGCCGCAAGCGCGCCTATCGGCGACCACCACGAAAGCCACCGCCCGCGTAGCCGCCGCGAAAGCCACCTGCGTAGCCGGGGCGACCGAAGTAGCCGCCGCGGTACCCGTAGCCTCTGTAGCCGTAATAGCCATATCCCGGGTAGCCGTAGCCAAAACCCAGACCGATGCCGACGACGGGATAGCCATAGCCGTAGGGGTACCCGTAGGCGACCGCCGGCGGATAGGCGTACGGCACCTCCATCTCGCTGTCTACCCGGGGAGCGGGTTGGCCGGTGCCGGCCTGCGGGGCGTTGGAATCGTAGGACGGAGCGTAGCGCTGAGGAGCGGTATCGTAGCCCTGCTGTGGGTAGGTTTGCTGTCCGTAGGGCTGAGTGGGCTGCCCTTGATACGGCTGAGCCGCTTGATCTTGATACGGCTGAGTCCCCTGATACTGCTGGGGAGCGGTGTCCTGCGGGTAGCCGGCCGGCGGATAGGGGGCTGAGACGTTTTGGGCAAATGCGGGGACGCTTAGGAGACCAAGAGCCAGAAGAAGTGTAGATGTCGTGCGCATAACAACCTCTGCCCTTATGGACCCGGAGGCGTGCAGGATGTCGCGCTGGGCATTCCTTTCGGGGCAGGCCCCACAAAAAAGTACAGCGTCCGTTAACGGGACGCTGTTGGAGGACTTCACTTAGTGTGGAGGCTCCGCC
>CAXTGE010000050.1:14836-17720 GCA_964243645.1 uncultured Acidobacteriaceae bacterium
GCCGGCGACGCCGAACAGGATGTCTATATCCCGGATGTCTCCAGCACGCCCTGGCTGGCCCGAAACTATGCCGACTTTGAGAACAAGGGCGAGTACACGGTATCCACCTTCACGCAGTACAAGAAACCGAGTGCATGCCGTCACGATCTGGTTCGATGGGGCTTTGCCGATGCGAACCACCTCGATATGTGTATCGACATCGGCTACCGCGTGCGCGAACTTTCGGTCGACACCCTGCAAAAAACGGTAACGCTGGTCTTCGCCGCGATGGTTGGGCAGGATGGCCAGTTGCTGCCGGACGCCGAGCCAGTGCAGCGTGTGACGCGTCGCTGGATTGACCTTGACCCCACGGCTTTGGGGGCGCTGACCAAGACAACACAGATCGTATCGGACCAGATGCGGACCTATGACCGCAAGATGCGCGGGATCCGCTAGGACCTCCGCGCATCTTGCCTCTGAACGGACCTTTAGGCGGTCTTGGTGGGATGGAGTGCGGCACGGACCTTGTCGACATGCGTGCCATGGCTGCGGATGGCCTCGTGCAGCGCGTCGCCGGTAACCCCGAACTCCTTGGACCAGTACGCGATATCCGAGGACAACTTGGGGTTGATCATCTTGGGATCGTTGGGTCCCTTGGTGTGTTCTTCCTGGACGGCGTGCGGGGCGTGCTCTTTGGCTTCGTGGTGGTGTTCGGACAAGTGATCTTCCCTTTCGTGCTGCCGTAGTGGATGTCCGGCCCGGCGCGCAGGATGTCTCTTCGCTGGATGAGCCCGGATTCCCCGGCGGTCATCCAATCTTCTGCGTGGACAAATCCGGGACGTTTTGCGTCGCGTAAGCGTCACAGAACATATGTTCCGGGCTTGGAGGGTGGAATGATGCAGCAATGGACAGTTTGGAAACGAGCCGTCGCGCTGGGCGTTGTGGCGTTGGGAACAGGCACGGGATGCCAGGCGGCCAGCCCCTCGATCCCTGGGCCGAAGACGGACGTCTCCCTGGCCGCGAAACCCGGGCGCGAGACAGCCGTGTTTGCCGGTGGGTGTTTCTGGGGTACCCAGACCGTTTTTGAACACGTCAAGGGCGTGTTGAAGACAACGGCCGGCTATGACGGCGGCTCAAAGGACACCGCGACGTATGCGCAGGTGACGACCGAGACGACCAAACATGCCGAATCGGTCGAAATCGTATTCGACCCTTCGAAGATCACCTATGGCGAGCTCCTGCAGGTCTTTTTCGCCATCCACGATCCGACCACCCTGAACCGCCAGGGCCCGGACGAGGGTATCTCCTACCGGTCGGTGATCTTCACGGAGAGCGCGGACCAGGACCGCGTCGCCAAAGCCTACATCGCCCAGCTCACCGGCGAGAAGGTCTTTCCCAGGTCGATCGTCACCGAGGTGACACCCTCGCCGGGCTTCTATCGCGCCGAGGAATACCACCAGGACTATGCCCTGAACAACCCGGACAATCCCTACATTCAGGTCTGCGATCGACCCAAGCTCGAGACGTTGAAGAAGCAGTTTCCGCAGCTCTATGTCGCGTATAAGGGCCACTAACCTCTTATGGAGAGACAGAGTGCGCAAGACCCCTGGCTTTGGCCGGGGGTCTTTCCGTTTGCTGTCATGGGGAGCAGCCGGATGATCCCCCCAGGCTATGCTGGTCAGGAACCCTGACACACCTACCGCGAGGATCATGTGCTTCGACGAATTTCGCCTGTCTTGCCCGCGCTACTTTGTGTGCTAACGCTGCCCCTGTGTGCCCTGCTCGTCGGTCCCCGCCTGGAGCTCGGCATTGTCGACGACTGGTCCTACATTCGCACGGCGCAGGTTCTCGCGGCGACCGGGCACATCGTCTATAACGGCTGGGCCGCGGCGATGCTGGGCTGGCAGCTGTATATCGGCGCGTTGCTCATCAAGATCTTCGGGTTTTCGTTCAGCATCGTTCGTGTCGGGACGCTGCTGGTCGCCATGGGTACAGGTGCGCTGATGCAGCGCCTTCTGGTACGCCTGGGCATCACGGAATGGAACAGCGCGGCGGCCACGCTCGTGTTTCTGCTCTCCCCGGTCTACCTGGCCATGACATTTTCGTTCATGTCCGATGCCTATGGCGTCTGCGTTCTGGTGTGGTGCTTCTACTGCTGCATCCGTGCGCTGCAGGCCGGCCGTGAGGCGAGTGCGGCCGCCTGGATTGTCGCGGCGGCATTGACGAACGCCGTGGGGGGCAGTGCACGCCAGATCGCTTGGCTGGGGCTGCTGGTGATGGTTCCGTGCACGTTGTGGCTGCTGCGGAAGCGGCGTATCGCCTCAGGCCTTGGCGTAGTGGCGACGCTGGTGGGCCTGCTCGTGATGTACGGCATCCTGCATTGGTTCAGTGTCCAGCCGTTCAGCATCCGCGAGCCGTTCCTGCCGCCCGCCATCCCCGCGCCGCGGGTGCTGGTCTTCCACTATCTCGTACCCTTCGTCAAACGTACGCTGTGCGAGCTGCTCTTCCTAAGCATGCCTTTGCTGCTCGCCACCCTGCCGATCCTCTCGCGTACACGTCGCACCCGCGTGGCAGGAATACTGTGTTGCGTGGTCGCGGGCCTTGTGGCGCTGAATGCGTACAGGACCCATACCCTGCTTGGGTGGGTCTTTCCGTATATCTTCAACGGCGTTTGGTATACGGGGTTCGATTTCTTTCACGCCTATCTGGGATACGGACCGGTGCTGCTGACCCTGCCGGTGCGTGCCGGCCTGACTGTCCTGCTGCTGCTGGGGGGCTTGGCGCTGGTGGCTGTGCTGGTGGCCGGCAGGCAGGAGGCCGGCGTTGCGGAGGTGCGAGCCTCAGGATGCGTCACAGGATCCGATCTGGCCGTCGTGCTGCTGCCCTGCACTCTGGCCTACCTTCT
>CAXTGE010000050.1:17820-19633 GCA_964243645.1 uncultured Acidobacteriaceae bacterium
GGCGGCGCGCAGTTCGATGGGTGGACGCAGGTCCTCGCGACCGGGCACCTGAACGATCGGCGCATCACCAACCCGCCCGGTACCTACCTGCCCCTGCCCAGGGTGCCCACCGACGACCCCTGCCGGACGGAGGATCTGCAGCTAACACCGGTCGTGCAGGCGCGGTACGTGGTGTCCTTCGACCCGAAGGCCTGCGGGGGACCGTCGGCGTTTGCACCGGTGACCTTCGGCACCTGGTTCGGACCCCACCTGCGGACGATGTATGCCGTGAAGGGGCCGTACCGCTAAGACATTGTCCGCGTGTAGACAGGGAGGATCGTCCCCCCCCCTCGGGGTCTTTTGCATAAGATCTTTGAAATGTATGACTTAGCCAACGTCACGCGCGCTAAAATCTTCATTTGAAAGAACTTAGCTGCAAGATCTTCATTTGAGACGACTTAGCGACAGTTCGATGGGTCTCGGGAGCGCAGCGCCGAAGTTCGACCTGGGATAGATGTCCCTTAGCTCATAGTAGCGTTCCGGGGGTGAATTGTACGCAACGGAGCGGCGGTTCACCGCAAGTTCTTGCCCCTGCACGACGGTCTCTACGAGAACCAGGATGACCTTGGCCCCGAGCTCTTCGCGTGGTTAGCCAAGGAGCTTCACTTGTATCTGAAGATGCTTGAGCAGGCTTTGGAAGACCGGGAGTACGGGGATCGTGTGACTGCCGACCTGGAGGGTCGGTGAGGCCAGCGGGTTCTTGCGATTCCTGAAGTGGTTACCAAAGTGTGATTGCGTCACCAGTGGTGATCAACATACGATTCCGTCACTTTCACCTTAAGTGCTGAGGTTTACGTGAAGCCCCTTGCTGGCGCGATTGCGCTCTTTTTCGCCATTTCCGACCCCGCCTTTTCGCAACAGACACCCGCTCCGGTGTCTTCATCTTCCGGTTCTGCTGTACCCACCACTTCGACCGTCTCCACTACGCCTTCCCCCAACACCTTGCTTGATGGGACAGCCGTAAAGCTCAAACTGGCAGAAAATCTGACTTCCGCTTCCGCGAAAGCGGGGCAGCATGTGTCATTCGAGGTCATAGAGGAGATTGATGTTAACGGTATTCCGGTCATCGCAAAGGGAGCGCAGGCGGTCGGCACAGTAACCTCCGCCGAGCCGAAGAAGAGCATGGGGCGCGCGGGCAAGCTGGACGTGAACATCGACTCCGTACGCCTAGTTGATGGCGAGAAAGCCGCGCTGAGCGCTACCAAGAGTGAAAAGGGTGGCGGCCATACCGGGGCGATGACTGCGGGCATCGTTGGTACCGCTATTGTGTTCTTCCCTGCTGCGCCGCTGCTGCTTTTCATCCACGGCAAAGACATTACAATTCCGCAGGGAACAGAGATCACGGCTTTTGTTTCTGGAGATGACAAGCTGGACATGGCCAAGTTCACGCCCGCTGGTGTCCCGGGTGCTGTTCCGACAGGAACAGCTGATGCGGCGGCACAGATGGCGAGTCTTTCAGTGGATTCCAGCGTTCCCGGAGCGGATATTGAGATCGACGGGAGCTTTGTGGGGAGTACGCCATCGACGCTCTCCGTTATGCCGGGGCAGCATACGGTGACGGTGAAGAAGAAGGGATATGCTGACTGGTCGCGGTCGATGAACGTGGCGGGGAACTCGGTGCACCTCAATGCGGATTTGACGGCTAAGCCTGCCGGGAACTGATTGGCTGGACTGAGGAAAACAATTTAGTCGTTCCGGTACGCTTCACTCCGGCCTTCGGCAGAGTGGAGTCCCACCCGTCACACGAGAAGCTGTGTGACGGATGGGGCACACA
>CAXTGE010000051.1:0-3025 GCA_964243645.1 uncultured Acidobacteriaceae bacterium
ATCCCGGCTGCGGTCGGCATCCTCCTCGAAGGGCGACCCTCCTGGCTGCGGTTAACAGGCTTTCTGGTGGCCGCTGTCGCCATCTGGATGATCGCGGTCCCCGAGCCTCTGCCCGCTGACCTGGTACAGGCCCAGACCTTGGGGACTCATGGCACCATGGGTCTGGCGATCGCCGGTGGCATCGGCTTCGGGCTGTACTTTGCGGGATTGAAGTTCGCCAACTCGCTCGGCGTCATTGAGCCCCTGGTGCTGGCACGCACCGGCAGCATCCTCACCTGCCTGGTCCTGTATTTCGGGTTTGGGAGAGAGGCAACATCGCCCACACGAAACGAGATCTGGCTGACGAGGGCAGGGTGGGGTTGGGCGCTGGGCGTCGCCGTACTGGATACCGGGGGAAACCTGCTCTATATCGCTGCTACCCGGGCAGGACGCCTGGATGTTGCGGCCGTTCTTGCGTCCCTATACCCGGCCTCGACGATCCTGCTTGCAGCTGCTGTCCTGCACGAACGCCCAGGCAAACGTCAGCTCCTCGGTATGGGGCTTGCTGGGATCGCTGTCGTGCTGGTCACGCTGCATCTACCCCGCTAGAGCTGTTTTCCCGCAAGTGTAGCTGCGGCGTCCGAAGTGCACATTTCCCTTCGGGAACGACAATGGAGTACCGCAAACCGTTCTGTTGTCCTTCCGCAGCGCAGCGGAGAATCTGTATCTTGGGTGGGGCGATTACACCTGAAATTAAAACAGCTCTAACGCTTCTTCGGTGAGGACGGTGTCGCCTCTGGAGCCGCGCGTTCCTTGATCTCTTTGGCGACCCGCTTTTGACTCTCTATCTTGAGATCGATCCCCGCCGGGTCGAAGCTCGGGACGGGGTACTTCAGCTTCAGGCTTTCCAAAGCGTCAACCAGGACGCCGGAGATCGCCACATTGCGGAACCACTTGTGATCGGAGGGAATGGCAAACCAGGGCGCGTGCTTGTGGCTGGTCTTCTCAAGAATCTCTTCGTAGGCCAACATGTAGTCGCCCCAGTACTGGCGTTCCTGAAAGTCAGACGCCGAGAGCTTCCAATGCTTACTCGAATCGTCGATACGTGCCTGCAGTCTCTTCGTCTGCTCGTCGTGCGAGATGTGGAGGAAAAACTTCAACAGGACGACATCATTGTCCGCGAGGGTCTGCTCCCAGGCATTGATGTCCTCGAGACGCTCCTGCACCTGCTTCTTGGACACAACGCCGTGAACACGAGGCGAGAGCACATCTTCATAGTGTGACCGGTTGAAGATGCCGATCATGCCCCGCGGGGGTACCTCGCGATGGCACCGCCACAGGAAGTCATGCCGTGCTTCCAGGGATGTAGGCACCTTGAAGGCAGCGACCGAGCAGCCCTGGGGATTGATACCTGAAAAGATACTGCTGATGGTGCCGTCTTTGCCGGCAGTATCCATACCCTGCAAAACGATCAGAAGCGCCTTGCCCTGCGAGGCATACAGTTTTTCCTGCACTTCGGCGAGCTGCCTCTGATTTTTCTTGAGGATTTTTTCGGCAGCGTCCTGATCCGGGATGTCGCCCCTGGCATCCGTTGCGATCGAAGATAACTTGACCTTGGAGTCAGGCTTGATCAGGTAAGGGGACTTCAGCTTCATCAACGCTCTCCGTAACGGCACATCGCGTCTACTGCACCCTGCGCGATTTCACCGCTTCCAACAACAAACGCCATATCGCTGCAGGCGAACTAGAGGCTGTCCGCCACGGCACTCTAGACGAGGGGAGTCTTGGTCTCTTCAACAACTTTTGGGGTGACGATATGGGCGGTCTCACCGGGCTTGGTGGCGGTCGTCGGCTCGTCGGTAACACCCTTCATACCATCCTTGAAGCCGCGCAGACCTTCACCAAGGCCTTTGCCGAGCTCAGGAAGCTTTTTGCCGCCAAATAGAACAACGGCCACGACGGCCAGCACAATCAGGTGGGTCGGTGTAAAAAGTTCACCCATGTTTTTTCTCCTGCTGCGAGAGGGCGCAGCCACTATCACGTCACTCTCCATTCTCACACGCCGGGCAGCTTGCCGGAGAGGGTCTGAGGAGCCTGCGTGTTCTGATGCAGGAACGATGGGCCGGGGTGATTGGATTGCGCGGCGCATCCAGACCCCGCGACCGGGAAGATCTACCGCCGGACTGAGCCGGTTAGCCGGGCTGGGCACGCCGCGCGGTATATCCTGAACGAGTTGCGCGTTGTTCCGGCGCGCGCGTTGGCGTTCCGGTCTCTCCCCGAGCCCCGCCCCCACGAGGATGATGTTGTTCGAAAATCGTTTCCCCTTCTACACCGCGCGCCGCCTGATGATCGCCTCTTCCCTGTTGTTGATGACGGTGGCAGCTCCTGCACAGACCTCAAGCTCCAGCCAGACAGGTGGGACAGCCGCTCCAGGGACCGCGCCCATTCGGAGTCCGATCGCGATTCAACAGATCAACCCAACGCGGGTGACCCAGTATGACGACAAGTTTGAGATCTACGGCGGCCTGAGCCTGATGAACGGGCAGGCCGGACAGAATCTGCCCAAGCGCTACAACCTCGGGGGTGGCGAGGTTATGGGAACCTACTGGTTGGGGTCTCACCTGGGCATCGCCGCCGACTACCGCTTCGAGGCCGGCACCACGGATCTGCTCCCAACGCCACCACTGGCCAACACCCGCGCCCTGGTCTTCCAGAACATCCTCTCCGGCGGCGTGAACTACCGTGGGCCGAAGAATCGCTATGCAGCGATTGACTACCATGCGCTGGTCGGTGCCACGCACGGGAAGTTCGATCACTCGATCAAGAACGACGCCAACCTGGACCCGAATACGTCACCCGAGGCATTTGGCCTGTACAACAACAGCACAAGTCCCTGGGGAGCCGTTGGCGGTTCAGTGGACTTCAACATAGCGCCCAAGTACGCTGTGCGCCTTTCGCCGGATCTCCTCTTCGAGCATTTCGGCACGGAAACGCGCGAGTTCTTTTCGATCAGCGGCGGTGTGGTGTACCGGTTCGGGAAAAGGTA
>CAXTGE010000051.1:3125-6841 GCA_964243645.1 uncultured Acidobacteriaceae bacterium
AGGCCGCTGGGTGAGACGAAGTACCGCTTCTTATCCTCTTCCGCGTCGTAGCCGATGACAGTACCGTCGGGGATGTTCACGTTGCGGTCGATGATGGCGTGCCGGATGCGGCAGTGACGACCCACGTTCACGTGCGAAAAGATCACACTGGCATCCACATCCGCGTAGCTGTTCACGCGTACATCGTGCGAGAGCACCGAGGAGCGAACGACGGCTCCTGAGATGATGCAGCCCGGTGAGACGATGGAGTTGATCGCCATGCCGGTACGGCCGGGCTCGCCGAAGACGAATTTTGCGGGCGGGTATTGGTAGGCTCGGGTGCGCATGGGCCAGCTGCGGTCGTAGAGGTTGAAGACCGGGACAAAGTTCGCGATATCCAGATTGGCTTCATAGTAGGCATCCAGCGTGCCGACATCGCGCCAGTAGAGGGCCTGTTTCTTGTTTTCATCCACAAAGTTGTAGGCCTGCACACGATAGCGGCCGAGCAGCTTGGGCAGGATGTCATGGCCGAAATCATGCTTGGAATCCGGGTCCTCCGCATCCCGCACTAATTCCGGGAGCAGGACATCGGTGTTGAAGAGATAAATGCCCATCGACGCATCGACCATCTCCGGGTCGAAGGGAGAGCGCAGATCTGTTTGCTTAGGTTTCTCTATAAAGCCGGTCACTTCGCCGTTCTTGGCGATTTCCACCACACCAAAGGCAGAGACCTCATCGGGCTTAATGGGCAGCGTGGCGATGGTGACGTCTGCACCTGACTCGCAGTGCTGCGCCATCATCAGCGCGTAATTCATCTTATAAATGTGGTCACCGGAAAGGATGAGCACATACTTCGGCTCCTCCGCGCCAATGGAATAGATATTTTGAAAGACCGCGTCGGCTGTGCCCTGGTACCAGCTCTTGGAGACGCGCTGCATCGGCGGCAGGATCTCGATGAACTCGCCCAATTCAGTGGCGACTACGGAACCCCAGCCCTCACGGATGTGCCGGTTCAGGCTCAGGGCCTTGTACTGGGTGAGGATGTAAACCTTACGCAGATCGGAGTTGATGCAGTTCGACAGGGTAATGTCGATAATGCGGTACTGGCCGGCAAACGGCACAGCGGGTTTGGCGCGATCGCGTGTCAGGGGGAACAGCCGTTCCCCGGCTCCCCCGGCCAGCAAAACACCCAGCGTGTCTCTCATCTTCCATTCACCTCGAGGGTCACACCCCTCAGACGCCAAACTCAGAATATGGGACGCCCGAGATGTAGCACGCGCACTCCCGATATTTCTTTGGGGAGGGACGGGACGGCGTCGACACGATGTCTTGCTGAGTATTTCGCAGGATATGTTAGCTGGGTTCGTTCTCCTCGGTCGTGATCCGCAAGCTCCTAAGAAAGCTTAGGTCGGTACGCGTGAAGGGACCTTCAATGGTCTCCTCCGTAGGCACCTCGTCCTCGTCATGATTCACCTGATTAAGACCGATCGTTGCCTCAAGCATGAGGACCACGTCGAAGCCCTGTTCACGGATCTCTTTGACGACCTCGGCGATGTTGTCAGACTCACTCACAGACTCGTGAATCGCTTCGCCTAGCTTCTGGATGAGGTTTTTGACCTGTTGATTCAACGCCACCTCCGGCTTTTGGGCAGAGTGCCAGCCCGACAATAGGTGTCCCGGACAAGGCTCGAACGGGAACATCAGAGGCGGTACAACCACTCCATCTCTAGGGTACGCCTGTTCCGGAACATTGAAATCCCTCGGAAGAGGAGTGAACCCGTTTGACCGAGTGGGAAGACGCTATACGCGGGTATGGTGGTCGGCCCAAGCCTCTTCCAGGCGGTGGGCCAGGTCTTCCACGGGTTGAGCCTGCTGTTTGCGGCTCCAGACAAGAAAGCCCGCGGTGGCGGCACATAAACCGGAAAGCGACCAGATCAGCTTCTTCATAGATGTCTCAATCCTCAAGCATTACAGGGCATGCGTAGCATCGACCCTTTTGCAAGTTGGATGCAGAGCCCGGGGTGGAGGGTGTGTCGGCAGGGCCGATCGACTTCGGACCTCCCATTCGGCGCTGTCTCTGCGTACACTGGGGCCGTGGATAAGGTCCGCTTAGGCCGAGCGCTGGGGTACGGAACACGGCACGCAGCCAAAACGCTGGCGGCGGTCGCCGAGGCCGCGACCGCCCCCGATCCGCAGGCATCGCGTCAGGCACCCAGCTCGGCAACGCCTCACCAGGCGCAGGCGCAATCACAGACCGGGACAGCACCCCCCACGGCTGGCCCCCGTACCCGCGTAAAGATTCCGTCTGCGGTTCCCTCCGCGGCACAGTTGCGCGGTGCGGGCCGCTCTATGTGGGGGCCGCTTGCTGCGTACTCTGGGGCGCTGTGGCTACGGGTGACCGGCCTCTTCTTTGCCGTCCTGGCGATGGCGATGGCGAGTGGCGCCTGGCGGCAACGCGGCATTTTGCGGAACCCTGCCGCGTCGACGGAAAATCTCCATCATCTCTGGGTGTTCGTGGGATTTGCGGCTCTGTTTGGGTACTTCGCGATCAGCAGCTTTCTGCGGGCCAACCTGCGGGAACGGCGCGCCGTGCGCAGAGCAGCCTAGGGACAGCGTAGGGCAGCGATCTGCCGCCACTTGCCGGGCAGAGAACGTCCACCCAGAAGGACAGGACCCGACGCAAAGGTAGTACGCTGGGCAGGACCGCGCCGTAGCCACTGGGCGTAAACCCTCTCTGGCGTAGACCCGTTCAAACTTTTTTGAGGATGAAGATATGGCGATCACCGATGGATCCCTTGCCGACAAGCTGCTGCGCCGGACAGCACTCCACGCCACGCACCACGGGCACAAGGCCCGCATGGTGGACTTCGGCGGTTGGGATATGCCGGTGCAGTACGCGGGTTTGGTGGCCGAGCACACCGCCGTGCGCACGGGCGTAGGCATTTTCGACGTCAGCCATATGGGCGACATTCAGCTGCGCGGACCCAACTCGCTGGCGGCCGTGCAGAAGCTGCTGATGAACGACGCCTCCAAGCTCCAGACCGGCCAGGCGCACTACTCCGCGATGCTCTACCCTGACGGCACCTTTGTCGACGACGTGGTGCTGCACAAGCTGGGCGAGAACGACTACCTGATCGTAATCAACGCCGGCACCCGTGAGAAGGACGTGCAGTGGGTGCGGCAGGTAATCGGGTCCATGGGCGGCGTGCATATTATGGACGTCTCGGACTACTACACGCAGTTGGCGATCCAGGGTCCGCGGGCCAAGGACACGCTGCAGAAGCTGACCGGGACCGACCTGATGCCGATCAGGAACTACTGGTTTACCTGGGGGCAGGTCGCCGGCTGCCACAACGTGCTGATCGCGCGCACAGGCTACACGGGCGAGGACGGCTTCGAGATTTACATCCCGGCCGACGAGCCAACCAGCGCGCGCGTCTGGGGCGACGTGCTGGCGGCCGGCGCGGAGTTCGGCATTCAGCCCTGCGGTTTAGGCTCCCGCAACACCCTGCGCCTGGAGTCCGCCATGGCCCTGTACGGTCACGAGATCTCGGACTCGATCAATGTCCTTGAAGCCAATCTCGGCCGTTATTGCAAGCTCGACAAGGGTACGGATTTTGTTGGCCGCGAGGCGCTGCAGAAGATCGCGGACGCTGGCGGACCGGTGCGCCGGCTGGTGGGCCTCGAGATGGCCGGGCGCGGCATTGGGCGGGATGGCTACACCGTGCTGTCCCCTG
>CAXTGE010000051.1:6941-9122 GCA_964243645.1 uncultured Acidobacteriaceae bacterium
GCGGATGCGCCGCCGGTGCTTACGGCGCCGCTGTCTTCCTAGAGACGGACGCGATAGGCGCAAAGGACGCCAAGGTACGCCACGGAAGCCGTTGCGTACCTTAGCGGGCTTGGCGGACTTGGCGTTGGTAGTTTTGCAGGACACAACTCTCATGAAGAAATGTGAGTTGCGTCTTTTACAATAGGGCCTGGAGATTTGGACAGGATGGCTTATCCCGAGATATACCGCTATGCCAAGAGTCACGAATGGCTGCAGCTTGAGGGCGAAAACGGCACCGTGGGGATCACCGATTATGCGCAGCACTCGCTGGGCGACATCGTCTTCGTCGAGCTGCCCAAGGTCGGGCAGGTCATCGAGGCCGGGTCGACGTTCGGCTCCGTGGAGAGTGTGAAAGCGGTCAGCGACCTGTACGCCCCGATCTCCGGCACCGTGACGGAGATCAACGAGGCACTGACCGGCGCACCCGAGACGCTGAATACCGACGCGAACGGGACATGGATTTTGAAGCTGACCGTGACCAACACGGATGAGAATGAAGCCCTATTGTCGGCAGCCGATTACGAGAAGTTTGTGGCTGAAGAACAGAGTCATTAACAGGCTGGAGTCACCATGGATCGCGCTCAACTCCTCCTCGCCCTGCTCACTGCACTTACGCCGACCGTAGCAGTTTTCCTTGCCACGTTGATCCAGCGGCAAGATGTGCGTGATTCGCGCTCGGAGATAGTCACGCTCCGGAACCAGGTTCATGCCGACCTGCTCATGATTTATCAGCGTGTTGCCAAGGTAGAAGCCAAGCAAGGATGATGAATGCGTTACTTACCTAAGTCGCCGCAGGATCGCGAAGAGATGCTTGCCGAGATCGGCATTTCCTCCGTAGATGAGTTGTTCGCCGCCGTTCCCGAGGAGTATCGCCTCACCCGCGACCTCCACATTCCGCGCCAGCAATCAGAGAGCGAGATTCTGGAGCGTTTCAAGGCCTACGCGGCCAACCTGGCCTCCGGTGACGCAGGCGAGCTCGCGAAGCTGCCCTCCTCGCAACGTTTTGCGAGCTTCCTGGGTGCGGGAGCCTATCGGCACTACCGTCCGGTGGTGATCGATTCGCTCGTGCAGCGTGGCGAGTTCCTCACCAGCTACACGCCCTACCAGGCCGAGATCGCACAGGGCACGCTCACGGCCATGTTTGAGTTCCAGACCATGATCTGTGAGCTTACCGGCATGGAGATCGCCAACGCCTCCATGTACGACGGCTCGACCGGTGCCGCGGAGAGCGTGCTGATGGCCTGCCGCGTGACGGACAAGCTCGGTTGCACGGTGGCAAGGACCGTGCATCCGGAGTACCGCGAGGTGCTGCGGACCTCGACGCAGCACCAGGGCATCAACATCGGTGAGTTCAACTACGACCCGAAGACGGGCCGCGTGGATCTGGCCTCGCTGGAGGCGTCCATCAAGGATGACACCGCCGCGGTTCTGATCCAGTCGCCCAACTTCTTTGGGGTCATCGAGGACGTGGCTGCAATCGCCGAGGTCGTTCACCGCAAGGGTGCCCTGCTGATCGTCTCCATTGCCGAAGCCGTC
Source organism: uncultured Acidobacteriaceae bacterium (assembly GCA_964243645.1). Taxonomy (GTDB): domain Bacteria; phylum Acidobacteriota; class Terriglobia; order Terriglobales; family Acidobacteriaceae; genus Granulicella. Next base: position 8,517 of record CAXTGE010000051.1, read on the forward strand.
TCGCTGGGCATCGTCAAGCCGCCGCGAGAGGCCGATATTGTCTCGCTGGAAGCCCAGAGCTTTGGCGTGCCGGTTGGTTTTGGCGGACCGTATTGCGGCGTCATCGCCTGCAAGGAGAAGTTCCTGCGCCAGATGCCCGGCCGCCTGGTCGGCGAGACCAAGGACGTCAACGGCAAGCGCGGCTTCGTGCTGACGCTCAGCACCCGCGAGCAGCACATCCGCCGCGAAAAGGCGACCTCCAACATCTGCACCAATCAGGCACTGGTTGCCATGATGGTCACCATCTTTATGACCGTCTATGGTAAGCAGGGCCTCCGTGAGCTGGCCGAGCAGAACTTGGCCAAGGCGGCATTCCTTCGCAAGTCGCTCGTGGATGCCGGGGCGGAGGTCCTCTTTGAGGGCTCGCCTCGCTTCCATGAGTATGTTGTGGACTTCGGCGTTCCTGCCTCAGAGGTGAATGCTGACCTGCTGGCAAACAACATCATCGGTGGCCTGGAGCTCCGAAAGTGGTACCCGGAGCTGGGCGAGAATGCCTCGCTCTGGTGCGCTACAGAGCTGACCACGCGGGCCCAGATGGAATCCGCTGCCGAGGTTGTTACGAGTCTT
>CAXTGE010000051.1:9222-17990 GCA_964243645.1 uncultured Acidobacteriaceae bacterium
GCCCCGAGGCCGGAAGCTACTCCGAGGACGGCAGCGGGATGGGTGACGAGGAGTTTTAGCTGCTCCTTCACAGACTGCAGCGAGTAGCAGAAGAAAGGGCGTCCCGACTGGGACGCCCTTTTCACGTCAGGCTGCTGCTCTAATAACGCCGCACAAACGTGTCTCGTGGCAGGCCCGCCCGGCGCGCGTGACGCAGGACGGCCTCGGCCGCCGCTTCGCTGCTCATGGAACCGCCAAGGCTGACCAAGAAAGGTGCTTGCCCGGTTGCGGTAAATACCTGCGGGTGCAATGAATTGTGCGTGCGGCGAAGACGCTGCACCTTGGTTGCCGCCTGCGCCTCGTGGTTGTACGTGAACGCGATCACATACCATCCGGGCGAGCCCGCAGCATGAGGAGACTCAGCGCCGTCGGACGTAGCCGGGCCGGTCACAGGCGCCGGCGTGATTCCCGTCTCCGCAGAAGGGGGAGCGGCGGTTTGCGTCACCGCACCCGAGGAGACCACGGGAGCCGGTCGCATGTTGGCCGTGGGCGTCTCGGCCCTGGTACCTGCAAAGAAGTGCCACGCCAGGAAGAGCAGGAGCAGTGCGGCCAGGCCAAGAACGGCCCAGAGCGCCTTGGAGGTCTCACGCACCGGCTCGACCGGGTCCTCGCGATGACGCACGCGGGTTGGAACGACGGGCTCAGACAGCTGGCTCGGCGTGCGGACGTAGCTCGAGGAGCTCGAGGCTGAGGCATGGGGCGTCTCCGACCCGGTACCCTGGCGAACCCCGGGCGGTACAAGCGGGCGTTGCGGGGTGGCAGGCCGCCCGGCCGCTTCGGCTGGATGCGGCACGGCAGCCGAGGCCCTGACTGGCTCAACCGCTCCGGGCACAGAGGCTGCCGTCGACGCCGGGACGTATTCCGGACGCGACGCAGGCTTGGGGGCGAACAGGGTCGGGTCCAGCGCAACGCCAATCTGCTCCACGCTCCAGGAGCCGTCGAGGGCTTTGGGAATGATGCGCTTGAACGGATCAGGGAGATTGTTATGTGCGGGCAACCACTCCGTTTCGAGCGTCAGGCAGCGCAGCAGCAATCTGCCGTAATCATGCAGGTCGCGTCGACGGAGCTCGGCACAGGCCTCGAGGGTGTTGAACTCACCATCCGCAACGCACTCGCGTACACAGTCGGAGCGCAGCTTGACAGTCTCGCCTACGGCCAGCACATTCACAGGCTCCACATGCTCGTGCACCAGGCCGCGGTCATGCAGCGCCTTCAGTGCGGCCAGTACGGCCTTGGCCACCTGCAAGGTCTCGGCCGTCGTCATGGGACGTTCTTTCAGCACATCGCCGAGATTGGCATCGTCCGGTTCCATCAGGGCAAAGGTGAGGGCGACTCCTTCCAGCGTGGTCTGCCCGACCTGCTCAATCTCGATCAGGTTGTCCTGGTGGACCTCGGCGACCTGACGCCACCGGCGAAGCTGTTCGGCCTCGTCGAAGTGCGCCTCGGTGAGGCGAATGACCGCCGGGTGGCCGTCTTTATCGGCGGTTGCGAAGAAGCCATTGCGGCCCTCCGAGCGAAGGAGTTTGCCGAGCGTGTAGTGCTCGGCGATCGTGCGGCCCTCGTATTCGGTCCAAAGATGCATGGGAGTGCGCTCCAGTCATTCGATTTTGCTTGAGGAGGTCCGGGGAGGCAGCGGCGCGGCGGGTGCGAAGACTCGGGCGGGCACGGAGGGAGTTCCTCCCGGGTGGAGGCAGGTTTGCCTCCCTCTATTGTGACCCAAGGCGGCGCCGGCGCAACCTACAAGCATGCGGTGGAGGAGAAACGCCGGGGAATGAATCAAGACTGATACGAGTAAGTGACTGACGACGTCACTTTCGGCGGATCGGTTGCTTGCGGCAACCCGGTCGGCGTCGTCAAACCGCTCCCCTTCTCCCTTCCCAAACTGTGGGCCCGCATATGAGACCCTTAAGGGGTATGGCAGACCAAAAGTTCACCGGCACGCCCAAGAAGGCGACGACGCATGTCAATCAGAACGAAAACCTGATCTTCGAGAAGAGCTCGCCAGGCAAGAAAGCCTATCGGCTCAGCGAACTCGACGTGCCCGCGGTGGATCCTGCCGCCCTGCTTGGCGCGGCTATCCGCACGGACGATCTCGGTGCCATGCCGGAGCTGAGCGAGATTGAGATCATCCGCCACTTCACGCGGCTCTCGACGTGGAACTATGCGATCGATCTCGGCATGTACCCGCTGGGCAGTTGCACGATGAAGTACAACCCGCGCGTCAACGAGGCCGTTGCCCGCCTCGAAGGCCTGGCCGAGGCGCATCCTTACCAACCGGAGTCTCTGAGCCAGGGCGCGCTGGGCCTGATGAAGCTGCTCAGCGAATGCCTCATCGAGATCACCGGTATGGACGCCATTACGCTGCAGCCCGCAGCCGGCGCGCATGGCGAATTTACGGGCATCCTGCTCGCCCGCGCCTATCACGAGAGCCGGGGCAATCCACGCAAGAAAATCATTATCCCGGATTCCGCGCACGGCACCAATCCAGCCACGGCCGCGATCTGCGGCTATCAGGTCGCCAATCTCAAGTCGAACGCGCTGGGCATGGTCGATCTTGCCGAGCTCGAAAAACTGGTCGATGACGATGTAGCCGCGCTGATGCTGACGAACCCGTCCACCATCGGCGTCTTCGAGTCCGACATTCACAAAATCGCCGACATCCTGCATGCCAAGGGCGCTCTTCTTTACATGGACGGCGCGAATATGAATGCGCTGGTCGGCAAAACCCGCCCCGGGGACTTCGGCGTGGACGTCATGCACCTGAACCTGCACAAGACCTTCTCGACCCCGCACGGGGGCGGTGGTCCAGGGTCCGGGCCGGTGGCCTGCAAGAAGATCCTCGAGCCCTTCCTGCCCGCACCGGTGATCGCCACCAGGGCTGACGGCACGCTCGGCTTCGAATACAACCGGCCGCAGACCGTGGGGCGCGTGAAGGCCTGGTACGGCAACTATGGCATGTTCATCCGCGCGCTCGCCTACATCCTCGCGAACGGACCGGACGGCCTGCGCCAGACCACGGAAGATGCCGTGCTAAACGCCAATTACCTGCGCAAGAAGCTCGAAGGCACCTTTGAGCTGCCGTTCAAATCGCCGTCGATGCATGAGGTCGTCTTCTCGGACAGGCTGCAGTCGCAAAGAAAAGACGGCCTGCCCGGCGTCAAGACCGGCGACATGGGCAAGCGGCTCATCGACTACGGCTTCCATGCCTACACGGTGAGCTTTCCGCTGGTGGTGCAGGGCGCGATGATGATTGAGCCCACCGAGAGCGAGAGTAAAGAAGAGCTCGATCTGCTGGTCGATGCGCTGGAACAGATCGCCCGCGAGGCCCAGGAACACCCCGAACTCGTCACGACAGCCCCGCACACGACACGGTTGCAGCGCCTTGACGAGACCACGGCCGCCCGCAAGCCGATACTCCGCTGGAAAGCACCACCCGCCGGCACACCTGTTCAGACGGACACCGCCGCCAAGGAGTGGTAGGGCGACGTGAACACGACGGACCCCAACGGGGTAGCGAGGCAGGTATTGGATTGTGCTTTCCGCGTCCACTCAGCTCTTGGGCCAGGGCTGCTGGAGAGTTCCTATCGAGCTTGTCTCGCCTTCGAGCTGGCGCAAGCCGGGCTTAACGTGCAGACGGAAGTACCAATCCCGCTCATCTATCAGGGACAAAAGCTTGGAGACGTTGGGTACAGATTGGACATCCTTGTGGCTGGCGAGCTCATCATCGAAGTCGAGGCAGCGGAGGCCATTGCACCCGTCCACAAAGCCCAACTCCTGTCCTACCTAAAACTGTCAGGTCGACGCTTAGGACTTTTGCTGAATTTCAATGTTGTCCTTCTAAGGGACGGCATAGCTCGCGTAGTGAACAAGCTCTAAGACCAACGCAAAGAACGCGACGAGCGCCAAGTTTCGCAACGGGTCTCGTGGCGTACCTTGGCGCTCGTTGCGCCCTTTGCGTTGGTAGATGCCTCATTTAGCCGCCTTCACCTTAACCCACTCATCCACCTTCTCCCACCGGATGTGCAGCTGCGTCTTGTTCCCGGCGGTCTTCTCAAACGACAGGCTCATCACCTCCTGCGGTGAGGCGAGCGTACCCGCATGCATCGGCGTACGGCCGAGATCCTTCTCCGGGTGGTACTCCGTGCCCCACTGCCCCGTCTCCTTGCTGACAATCAGCTGCCACGGTGTGCCAGGGGCCGCCGGCATTGTGTACAGCGTGTATTCGCCGGCAGGCACATGCAGTGTACCGAGGGTCAGATCCGTGCCCGTCTTGAAACTGGTCGCGGGATTGGCTCCGGTGCGCCATACCTTGCCGTAGGGCACCAGGTCGCCCATGATCGTCCGGCAGCGGATCGACGGCGCGTTATAGTGAATCGAAACGGCCTTGCCGCTCAGGGTGACATCGGCCGTTGCAGCAGGCGACGCCAGGGTCTTGCCCCCATCCGCCTGGCCATGGTCCATGACAGGGGCCGAAGGGCAGGCCGGCGAAGGCTGCGCGTGAGCCGAACAGAGGCTGGCTACGGTAAGCACGAGGGCGGAGGAGAGGGCTCTATATAAGGGAGGCATCGCCATCCCATGCTACGCTAAAGGTGTTCCCTTCCCTCAAGGGCGCCCGTAGCTCAGCTGGATAGAGCAACAGCCTCCGAAGCTGTAGGTCAGACGTTCGAATCGTCTCGGGCGCACCATCTCCCCGACAATCAGAAGTGTCCTCCCCAGGTGTCCACGCTGACAAGGCGAATGCCCCTGCGCGCGGCGTCTTTCAGCAGAGCTTCCGTGGCCTGGACGGTAGCGGTGCGATCGAAGCCCTGCTGCTCATCAAAGCCGTCGTGCAGAAGGATGTTCGCGCCGCGCCCCTTTGCCCGGGCACGTGCGAGCCCGGGGGCGATCCGGGCGAGGATGGCTTCGGCACCGTACGGCTCCCAGTCGTTGCCCTGCACATTCCATTGCACGGGGGTAAGCCCTTCCGCACGGAGGAAGCGCAGGATGCCGGGACGGCGTGCGCCGAACGGAGCGCGGAAGTAGCGCACCGGGGCCCCGATCGTGTCTTCCAGCAGCGCATTGCAATCCAGGACCTCACGTCGCACGAACGGCATCGGCTTGTTCGCCAGAAACGGGTGCGACATGGTGTGATTGCCGACAACGTGACCGGCAGCATGTACGCGGCGGACCAGTTTCGCCTGCTCATGGACAAATTTGCCCACCATAAAGAAGGTCGCACGGACGTTGAACCGGGCCAGCACATCCAGCAGCTCCGGCGTGGACCGGGGATTGGGACCGTCGTCGTAGGTCAGCGCCCACGCATCGGGATCTTTGCCTGCGATCAGGGTGGGGCCGAACAGCTGAGACTCCGGCTGCAGGCCGGACCGGATGAGACTGGAGACGACAGCCGTGACTGCCACGCCGGCAGCGGCGTGGATTGCTATCCGAGCGGACTTTTTCATAGGGAGAGGCGGGAGGAACCTAGCTGGCCCCCTGCAGGAGCGCCAGCACCTCTTCCGCGTGACCCTGCGGCTTGACGTTTGCGAAGGTGTGCAGCAGGCGTCCATCGGACCCGAGGACATAAGTCGTGCGCTCGACGCCCGTGACGGGCTTGCCGTACATGGTCTTCCCCTTCAGCAGATCGAAGCGCTTGATGAGCTCCTGCTCCTTGTCCGCGAGCAGCGTGTAGGGAAGGTCGAACTTGTCTTTGAACTTCTTTTGCGCGCGGGGCGTGTCGCGCGAGATGCCGAGCACCGCTGCGCCTGAGGCCTCCAGCTGGGCAAACTGGTCGCGAAACCCGCATGCTTCCACGGTGCAGCCGGGGGTATCGGCTTTGGGAAAGAAGAACAGAACTACCGGCTTGCCAAGGAAGCTGGAAAGCGTGACGGGCAAACCGTCCTGGTCAGGCAAGGTGAAGTCCTCGACGAGTTCACCGACTTGGGGTGTGGGCATGTTGCGGGGAGTCCTCTCACTCCTGATTACACCAGAATCGGCTGGTGCATCTCGTCCGTGACCTCCTGGTCAGTAGAAGCAACGGAGCTGGCCTGCGGGAAGTAGGAGTTGGCGACATACTGGCCCAGCATACGATGCGTGTTGAAGAAGGTGCCGTTCATGGCAATGCAATGCTGCCGCATGCGCGCCCAGGCCTTTTGATTGGTGAACATTGGGCCGACGGCGTTCTCCAGCTTGCTGTAAAGCGCCTCCGCCTCGAGCGCCTCGTCGTTGAAGTCCTCCACGGCCCAGCCGGTGATGTTCTCCGCGCAGCCCTCGATCCACCAGCCATCGAGCACGCTGAGACTGGGTACGCCGTTCAGCGCAGCCTTCATGCCGCTGGTGCCCGAGGCCTCATACGGGCGCAGCGGCGTGTTCAGCCATACGTCGACGCCGCCGGTAAGCTGCTCGCCGAGCTCCCAATCGTAGTTCTCGAGATACAGGATGCGCAGCTTCGAATCGTTCAAGCGTCCGGCGGCGGAAAAGACCTCGCGAATCAGCGCTTTCCCGGCGTTGTCGGCCGGGTGCGCCTTGCCGGCGTACACAATCTGCAGGCCGCCGAGTTTCTCGGCAAGCGCATGAAGCCGCTCCGGGTTGGCGAACAGCAGGCTGGCGCGCTTATACGTCGCGACACGCCGGGCAAAGCCAAGCGTCAGCACGTCCGGGTTCAACGTGACGCCGGTGCGCTCCTTCACCGTCGCGAACAGGCGCGCCTGGCCCTTCTTGTGCGTCGCCTCGATGACTGCAGGCTCGATGCCGTAAGCGTTGCGGAAGTACTGATTGTCATGCCGCCACGCCGGCATTTCCTTGTCGAAGAGCTCCTGGAACGCAGGCGAGACCCAGGTGGCCGCATGCACCCCGTTGGTGATGGAGTGGATCTTGTATTCAGGGAACATGCCCTGCGAGACCTTGCCGTGCTGCAGGGCGACGCCGTTCACGTAACGGCTGAAGCGCAGCGCGAGGTAGGTCATGTTGAGCAGACCGTTGTGGAAGGCCCCAAAACGCTCGATGGCCGAGGCACGCTCATGCCCAAGCACGCGATACGTGTGGTCCAGGCCGAACTGATCGTGCCCGGCAGGAACGGGCGTATGCGTGGTGAAGACGCAGTGTTCGCGCACAAAGCTGGCATCGGCCTCGGTGGCATCCCGCAGGGGAACGCCGTTGAGGTGTTCTTCCATCAAGCCGATCGTCAGCAGCGCGGCGTGGCCCTCATTCATGTGATGGACCTGCGGACGACAGCCCAGCGCATGCACCAGGTGAATGCCGCCCAGGCCGAGCACCGCCTCCTGGCACAGGCGATAGTAGTTATCTCCGCCATAGAGATGATCGGTCAGCTTGCGATCCCACGGATCATTGCCCTCGACGTCGGTATCGAGCAGATAAACGGGCAGGATGTGGCCGGTCACACCGACCACATCGAACCTCCAGGCACGGATGGTGATGTCGCGACCCTGAAGAGAGATCGTCACGGAAGCGCCGGCTTGCGGAAGGGTCTCCTCGGGTTGCCACGGCACGTCGGACTCGGTCTGCTGCCCGTCCGGGCTCAGGTGCTGACGAAAGTAACCGCAACGGTGGGCCAGGGACACGGCGATCATGGGAGCGCCGGTGTCGGCGGCAGAGCGCAGGGTGTCGCCGGCCAGCATACCAAGCCCGCCGGAGTAGGTCGGCAGGCTCTTGCTGAGCGCAATCTCCATGGAAAAGTACGCGATCGTGCGTTCGGAAAGATCGATCGAGGGGGTCGTCATACTGGAAGTGCGGGTGAGAGCCATGCGGGAATTCCTTGTGCGACGACGTGTCCGATCGCCGGGGGTGGTCTTTCCTCACACTGCCGCCGGAAGAGCCCGGCCGGGCAATGCACGAATCTCTGAGACTCTGGTGTCTTCTTGTGCCGATTTTACCAAAGGGTCAATACGGAAGCGGATGTGTCGGTCGTAAGCGACACTCAGGAACATTGATGGAAACTAAACCGTCAAACAGCAGACCGTCACTTGGCCTTTCGGGGTATAGCGGCCTTTGGGCGTTACACGCTCTTGAACCCGATCTTCATGGCCAGCGCGAGCACCAAAGCCAGAAGCAGAGCCAGCGTCGTCAGTCCGCCGGCGCCGCGCAGGCGCTTGCGGCCCGCCGCCACCGCTAGAAGAATCCCGTAGACAAGCAACGTCAGAATGGGGCCGTCCAGCACAAAGACGCGGCCCGGCGCGGTCTGCACCTGCCGGTAAAACGACCGAAACGTGGGTAAAGCCGGAAGAAAGGCGCCTGCCGTCATCAGGAACAGGAATAACAGCGTTTGCAGCACCACGAGAATGGCCTTCTTGAACACCGCGAGCAGTTCCCTTCTAAGAGGACAGTGAGCTGAGTGTATCGCTGGGCATGCCGCCCGTGCGCAGACCCACATATGCATGCTTGCTGCTATGCGTGATGCCGGCGTCCGATTAGTGAGTGGCGGCCTCAAATGCGGCAAAACGACGCTCCAGCTCCCATTGCAGCTGCGCGCGCCGGTTCGCCAGTAGAAACCTCGCACAGCCGGCATTCGGCTGGCTTTTCGCCGTGATCGAGGCGGCGCAGGCCGTAACCGGGTGCGCAAAGTCGTCCGGGGCAGACCACAGACTGCCGCCCGGCAGAAAGCTGTGCTCCAGCGACGTACGCGCGGACCGCTTCAGGTCGCTGTAGGTAAGGTTCTGCTCCTCGGCCGCCTTCACGTATTCATGCGTCAGGTCGATACGGCTGACGCCCTCGTCGTCGGTTGAAAGCGCCACCGG
>CAXTGE010000051.1:18090-19363 GCA_964243645.1 uncultured Acidobacteriaceae bacterium
CAAGGCTGGGTCTTGATTGTGCATACCAGCCTGACCCTCCTTATGGTCCAGAGCTGCGGCCTCTTCAGCACACGCCTCGACCATTCCCCTTTTCGCGACCGCGTCGGCAAACTCCTTGCGATCGGTAGAGACCTCATCGCGCAAGCCTGCAGCCAGCAATTGCTCACGCAGCCTGGCGAAAGACTGCATGTGGGTGTCGTGATCGAGATCGTAGTTCCAACCCAGCTTGTACCCCAACGCCGCCGCTTTGCCAAAGCTCGGCGTGTCCATGATCTCCAGGTACTGCTCATTCTGCCCCGCTGCCCGTGTGGCCACCTCATCCAACCACTCGCCCGTAAACGCCTTTAGCCCCCCAAAGCGATCAAAGGTGGCAAAGAACTGGTCATGTCCATCCATCCCCTCCGTCGGCACAAACGCACGCATGCTGAAGCTGTCGATCAGATCGTCATAGAGTGGTTGCCGCTTGAGCGCCTCCCCAACCGACGTTTGGCCCTCCGCACAGGCGTTTGGTTTGCCGTCCAGCGGCTTCACCAGCCTCACCGCGTTCTGTTCTTCCGGCACGGGAGGCTTGCCGGGATCCACCGCGGCCACGCACATGCCCTGCTCGGCGGCTTCCTTGATAAGAGTCTCCGCATACACCGCCCCGGACAGGTGCATATGGAGATCGCCGCCCTTCGGAAACGGCCTTAGAAAGGCATACAGCTCAGGCGCGCCGAGCGACTTGGCCGCGTTAAACGCCCGGGTCGCACGGCCTTCGCCGGGCGTCATCGCAGGCGCATGCGCGGTGTTCTTGTCTCCGCGCACGGCAGGCGGCCTGCCCGGCTGCGGAAGGGACCCCGGTACGGCAGCCGCGGCCTGCAGCAGCAGCCCCAGTATGGATACGGCAACACGAAAAGGCATAGGCAGGCACCCTCAATGGGAATGGAGCAATAGGACGAACGGGATCGCTAGCGAAAGCATACTGTGGACCCGACCCACGGCTGAACATGGTGGGTCGGGGCGTCCTGTCCCGCATTTGCTTCCAACAGCATCGATTCGCGAGCCCGGTCGTGTTTGCGTTGCGGCGCTGGGTTGCTATACTGAGCGAGTCGTTTTGAAGGCCCCTGCCCTTCAGGGTGCAGCGAGGCCGCAAACCTTCCTCATCCGAAAGGCAGGCGCGCAGAACGCGAGTTCTGGCATCACCAACGTGTCTGCCGGATCTTCTTCCCCCAACCCGGGAAGGCCAGATAGCTCAGTGGTAGAGCGCGGCCCTGAAAAGGCCGGCGTCGGCGGT
>CAXTGE010000052.1:0-3537 GCA_964243645.1 uncultured Acidobacteriaceae bacterium
GCCATGCCGTTCCGGCGGCCTCCACGGGCACCTGGGGCCGCAACCAATCCTGCTCTGCCATGGGTTAGACCTCCAACACCGTCACGGGACCCACAGGGGCGCATTTTCTGCGGAAAGCAGCCGCCCGGGACACCATTGGGGGCATGGTAGCACCCTGTAGGCCGCCCCTTGGAGCCGCCCTTGGAGCGCCCATGGGTCAGACCAATGTGTATCGATAGTCCCGTGACGAAAGTAACGCTGTCGTTCTGGTCAACGTGCCCGAAGTTGTATCCCCTCCCAGCCCGGGCCGCCGCATAGTTCATGCAGGCACTTTTTGTCCGGGGATGCGCCTCTGAGCTGCACGCCGGCACGGTGCCTATCTGAAACCAACCCTGCAACGCAGGGAACTCCAGCGCAAGCCGGACCGAGGAGAGCTATGACGTCGATGTGCGCTGAAGAACGCCGCCCCCGTTTGACGGCGACGCTTCGTCCGCTCACGTATCTGCTCGGTTCTCTGTTCCGTTTGCTGGGACTCGCCGCCTGCCTGACCCTACCTTTCCTGGCACCGCTCCCTGCATCGGCGCAAGGCCTGTCGCAGGGTGGCCCGGTCGACTTCGGCCCCTCACCGGTCGGCACGGTCTCCGGCAAGATCAGCCTCAACTTCAACGCCACGGTGCGCACGCAGATCTCCTCGGTTAACGTAGTGACCGAAGGTGCCAGTCAGCTCGACTTCACCCTGTTGACCCAGGATTGCGTGGGTGTGCAGGCACCGCCGTCCAGCTGCCTGATCACGCTGCAGTTCACGCCCACGCAGGTGGGTCTGCGCATGGGCTGGCTCTCGCTGACGGACACCTCCGGCACAGTGGTTAACAATGTCCCGCTGCGCGGCATCGGCCAGGGCCCGCTGATGCTGCTGACCTCGCCGCTCTCCGCGACCGCGACGACGAGCGTCTCCGGCGTTACCCCCACGAATTTTCTGCCCACCGGCTCCGTCCTGGACGGGGGCGGCAACCTATACGTCAATGACATCCTGAACAGCCGCCTGCTGGAGATCGCGCCCAGCGGGGCGACGACGGTCCTGGGCACCGTCACCGGAACCAACCAGTCCTCGCTCGCCATCAACGGCATGGGCACCCTCTTTGTCTCCTCTCCGGGCGACCACGCGGTGTACTTCCTGCTGCCGGGCGGCACGCTGCAGACCGTAGCGACGCCCGGGGTGACCCTGATAACACCCACCGGCCTGGCCGTGGACGGGACCGGGTACCTGTACATTGCCGACGCGGGTGCCGGATCGATCGTTCGGGTGGCCCCGGACCAGACCTCCGCTACGACCCTGCCGCTCGGCGGCCTCCCCACCCCGCTGGCCAACCCCGGCGGTCTGGCCGTCGACCTCGATCACAACCTCTATATCGCGGACGCGGGCAACAACCAGATCGTGCAGCTCTCGCTGATCAGCGGCCAAGCCACTCCGGTTGCGGTCTCCGGGATAACACTGTCGAATCCCGTTGCCGTCGCGGTCAGCCCTTCCGGTACGCTGACCGTCGCCGACGCGGGCAATGCGCGATTTGCCAGTATCTCCTCAGGGGGCGTCGGCACGGCCCTGAATCTAGGGGGCGTGGTGATCAACCAGCCCACGGGCGTCACCCTCACCGACACAGGCGACCTCCTGCTTACGGACATGGTCGCCGGGCTCATCACCGTGCATCGCAACGGCTCCAGCTACGCCTACCCGACGCCTACGCCCGTGGGATCACTGGACGTCACCGATGGCAACCTCCCCATCACGGTCGCGGATGACGGCGACACCCCGCTGCAGTTCACCATCCCAGCGGCCGGGGGGAACCCCAGCCAGAGCGGCGTAGCCTATAACCTGGGGGCGACCGGCACCACCTGCCCCCTTGTCAGCGCGGGCGCCGCGCCTTCGTCCGCCAACCAGCTTGGCGTGGATGCCACCTGCAGCTACCTGCTCTCCTTTACACCCCTGAATACAGGGGAGAACCCGTCGGTGGCCACTATCGCCGGAAGTGCTGTCGGTGGAGGGCTGCCGACCAATCTGACGCTGGCTCTGAACGGCATCGGCACCTCGCACATCGACCACTTCCTCGTCACCGCCGCGCCCTCCACCACGACCATCGGCACCGCGGTCGGGCTGACGGTAACGGCCATCGACAACAACGGTGCGGTGTACACGAGCTACGTGGGACACATCGTCTTCTCCGCCACGGATCCCCTGGCGTCGTTCCTTTTCGGCGGCTCGTACACGTTTACCGCAGCCGATGCGGGCAAGCACACCTTTCCCGCCCCGGGTTCGGGAGTGTCGTTCGGCTCCCTGGGCACGTTCTACGTCATCGTTGCGGACGATACCTACACAGGCACCAGTAATCCAGTGCAGGTGATTCAACAGGCCGTGGCGTCCACCTTTACGGCCACGCCGAATCCCGCGCTCGCCGGAACCCCCGTCACGCTCTCGGTCAGTTTCGCCTCAGGCAACACGAATCTGACCTCGGCCGCGCCCACGGGCACCGTGCAGTTTATGGACGGCACCACCTCCCTGGGGCAGACGACGCTCAGCAGTGGCGCTGCGACGTTTTCTGCGTTTTTCTCGCTGGCCGGCAAGCACCAGCTCGCCGCCGTTTACTCCGGCGATGCCCGATTTCTTGGCGCCACCGCGAATACCTCGATCAACGTCGTCGATTTCACCCTGGCCATCGCTCCCGGGGCACCCTCGACGGGGGCGATTGCGACGGGGGTCGGCTCGGCTACGTACTTCATGGTGCTGACACCGGTAGGGGCTTCGACCCTGCCCGCCGCGGTTACCTTCACCGTGACGGGCCTGCCCACGCAGGCGAACTACACCCTTACGCCGTCGCAGCTGGCCACAGGACCCGCGGTCACGCCCCTGACCCTCACTGTCGCCGAGGGCACAACCAGCGCGGAGATTCGCCGGAACGACCTGAAGGGGACGCCCCTGGCCCTCGGCTCCGTCGTCTCGTTTGCGGTCCTTGGCTTCCTCGGTCCGCTGTGCCTGCGCAGGCGGCGTCGCTCCGTGCGCCTCCTCAGCCTTACCCTTGTCGTCGGCGCGTTGGCCAGCCTGACAGCGCTCACCGGCTGCCTCGCAACGGCCTCAAGCGGATACTACGATCCTTCAACTGGGTCTACGGGTACCACCGGAACGACGGGCACGACAGGGACTACCGGGACCACGGGCGCTACTGGGACCACGGGTGCAACGGGAACCACGGGTGCCACGGGCACAACTGGAATCACTGGGACCACGGGCACCACCGGCGCGACAGGGACTACCGGCTCTACCGGAACCACGGGTGTGTCCGGCAGTACAGGTTCTTCTGGGATCACCGGAACTTCCGGCACCACCGGGACAACGGGCACGACCGGCAGCACGGGGAACTCGGGAACGACGGGGACGACGGGTTCTACCGGCAGCACCGGGAACACCGGGACTACGGGTACCACCGGCACAACGGGAACGACCGGCACAACGGGAACGACCGGCAGCTCGGGGTCGACAGGGACAACAGGCACGACGGGCACCACCGG
>CAXTGE010000052.1:3637-4931 GCA_964243645.1 uncultured Acidobacteriaceae bacterium
ACCGGCACGACCGGCTCAACAGGTTCTACCGGCAGCACGGGGACGACCGGCAGCACGGGCACCACTGGGAACCAAACCTACACCCTCACCGTGACCGCAACTGCCGGCGGCACACTTGCTCACGCGGTCACCCTGACGCTTACCGCGCCGTAACGAGATGCCGCCCTTGCACGCTCTCCCCCTTAACTCGCTCCCCAACGGCCGTGTGGCCCGCAGGCGTCCTGCCAGGATCCGCCGTCTGGCGAAGTGGCTACTCGCCCTGGCGGTGGTCTCCGGCGGCCGGGCCATGGCACAGGGGCCGCAGATCCCTGCCGACCTGGGCGTCACCTACCTTCAGGAGCGCACTAAATTCGTTGGCTCCGGCACGAACCCCTACTTCATGCTGCGCGGCGCCAAGGTGGACTTTTCCTACAGCTTGGCGCGCGGGGTCGGCCTGGTGGTCAGCGGATCCGGATTGTCCACGGTGAATCTACGCGGCTCGCTGGACGTGGAGCAGATTTCCTTCATGGCGGGACCCCGCTATACCTGGAACCTGGGCCACATCACGCCGACGGCCAGCAGCCGCAAGGGCGGCCTGTTTGTGGAAGGCAAGGTGGGGTACGTCATCGCAACCTCCGGGGCCTACCCCATCAACGGTCAGATCTTCGATCACGCGTCCGCGTTGAGTTACCTGGGCGGGGCTGGGGTCAATCTCCACCTATATGATCGATTCGAGCTGCGCGCGATCGAGCTCGAGTACGTGCGGAACCAGCTCCCGAATGGCGGAACCAACGTGCAAAACAGCCTCCGGCTCGGAACAGGCATTAACTTCCACTTCGGCCTGTAGACCGCTTCGCCGGCCAAGCTCTGCCTTGCAAGCTCCGCCTTCTATGCTGTGCCGGTCAGCGTGCGCAGCTCTCTTGCAAGGCCTGCGTTCCCCGACGAACTTGTGCCGCGGCCTGGGCGACTCCTGTGTCCTCCACCGCAGCCGCTCGCATCCTACTGCCTGAATGGGAGTAGGAAACAGCCCTCAAGCACCTGAACGGGCACCGGCTATGGGTACCGAAGAGCGATTGCGTCTGTTGGTCGATACAGGCCTGCTTCTCAGCTCCGAACGGAGCCTGGACGTGGTCGTGCAAGCTGCGCTCGACGCCGGGCTGGCCCTCTGCGGTGCAGCCGTTGGTGCCTTTTTCTACAACAGTCAGCAAGACGACGGAGAGCCGTACCAGCTGTATAAGGTCGCCGGCGCGGACCCTGCCGCTCTCTCAAATCTTCCGATGCCGCAGCCCCCGGCAATCTTCACGCCAGGCTTTGC
>CAXTGE010000052.1:5031-7821 GCA_964243645.1 uncultured Acidobacteriaceae bacterium
CGCTCGGACGACATCACAGCCGACCCCCGGTATGGGCGCGACCTGCCCTTGCGGGGCATGCCAACCGGTCCTCTCCCCGTGCGCAGCCATCTTGCAGTGCCCGTGCGCAGCCGTGCGGGCGAGGTTCTGGGTGTTCTGCTCTATGGGCATCCGGAGTGCGGCGTCTTTGGCCAGGAGACGGAATCGTTGGTCGCCACCGTCGCGGCCCAGGCCGCCGTGGCGATCGAAGGCAACCGTCTCACGGAGCAGCTTACCCTTGAGGTCGCCGTGGCGGAGGCAGCCCGTGCCGAGCAGCGCTCTGCGGAGCGCCGGCTCCGTCAGGCGCTCGATGCCGTCCACCTGGGCACCTGGATCTGGAATGCTGATTCGGGTCTGATCGACTTCGATGAACGGGCGGCTGAACTGTTCTGCGTCCCACCGCACGTGC
Organism: uncultured Acidobacteriaceae bacterium; assembly: GCA_964243645.1. Lineage (GTDB taxonomy): Bacteria > Acidobacteriota > Terriglobia > Terriglobales > Acidobacteriaceae > Granulicella. The sequence continues at coordinate 5,459 of CAXTGE010000052.1, forward strand.
CCACGTCTCGCCAGCGCCTGTGGAAAGAAAAGGTGGTGGCGGACGACAACCTGGGGAGTCCTGAGGATCTCCGGTCCCTCCTTGACGCGGGGGGCTCGTACGCTGCGGAGTACCGCATTCGGCTGGAGGATGGCAGCCTGCGCTGGATCGCCGCAAGCGGCATCCCCACCATGGACGAGGGCTCAGGGCAGGTTACCGGGATGACCGGCACCGTGCAGGACATCTCGGTGCGCAAGAATCAGGAGGAGTCGCTGCGCCAGAGTGAGAAGCTCGCGGCTACCGGCCGGTTGGCCGCCACCATCGCCCACGAGATCAACAACCCGCTTGAGGCCGTGACCAACCTCATTTACCTGGCCAAGACCGATCCCAGCACACCGGTCGCGGTGGAACGCATGCTCGAGACTGCCGACAGCGAGCTGGCGAGGGTCTCCCAGATCGCACAGCAGACCCTGGGCTTTTATCGCGACACCACCAAGCCGGTCAGCATTGACCTGAATGAATTGCTCAGGGCGGTGGTTGACCTGTTCGATCGCAAGCTCGCCGTCAAGCGTCTCGGGGTCTCACTGGATCTCGAACCTGGCCTCACCATCGTCGGATTGCAGGGCGAGATCCGTCAGGTCGTCTCCAACCTCCTGGTGAACGCGATCGATGCCTCCCCGGCAAGCGGTGCCTCCATTCGCATCCGCGGGCGGCACCGGCAGCGCAGTGGAAAGGCCGGCGTCTCCGTGATCATTGCAGACGGGGGAAGCGGCATCCCAAGCCATGTGCAGGGTAGGCTCTTCACGCCGTTTGTGACGACCAAGGCATCGCGGGGAACGGGTCTCGGCCTTTGGGTGACGCGCGGCATGGTGGAGAAGCAGGGCGGCAGCATCCGTTTCCGTTCGGGCACCGGGACGCCGTCCGGAACCGTCTTCCGGGTCTATTTGCCCGAAAGTGGGGCAGGGAAAGTTTTTGCTTTCCCAAGCTCCCCTGTTCTCCCGTAGACTGGCCCTCGGGAGTTGCCTCGTCTCAGACGACCACGGGCGGTTCCTGCTCAAGCCGCGCTCCGGGTCCTGCGGGCCAGGTAGACGCTTCGTTCAGGCCCAACCATGATGCCTTATCTGTCTTTACATGAAAGCGCTCCATCCTCCGTGTTTCCTGAGCAGATCTCCGGAAAAGGGTTAGCGAATCCCACGCGGTCTCCCCGCATACTCGTCGTGGACGATGAGAGGCTGATTGCCGACACCATCGTGGAGATCCTGAACCGCAACGGGTTCCTTGCCGAAGCCACCTACTCCGGTCCACAGGCCATCGAGCTCTCCAAGCAATATTGTCCGGAACTGGTCCTCTCCGATGTCATGATGCCTCACGTCGACGGCGTCGAAGCGGCCATCGCCATCCGCGAGCACTGTCCCGATACCCGTATCGTGCTGTTCAGCGGACAGGCCGCCACGGTGGAGATCCTGTCGCGCGCGCGGCAGCGAGGTCATGAGTTCGAGCTGCTTCCCAAGCCGATTCATCCAACGCAGCTGATCAAGCATCTGCGCAGCTAGGGCTGCAGGCAGAATCTGCGGGGCAGGGAACGCGAACGCCGTCGGGCACCCGCCCGCGTCCTCGCCGCCGCCTTCGGCGTCATACTTGGAACCGAGGATGACCATGCCCCATCAGCTTCCCCTTGCCATCTATTACGAGCAGCCCCACTGGTTTAAACCGCTCTTCGCGGAGCTGGACCGCCGCGGGACGCCGTACGTCAAGCTGTTCGCTCCTGAGCACTTCTACTCGCCCGACGAGCACCCCGAAGAGCTCTACTCCTGCGTCTTCAACCGCATGTCGCCCTCCGCCTGGAATCGCGATCACGGCGACCAAATCTTCTACACTCTGGGTTTTCTCGAACACTTGCAATCGCGCGGCGTCAAGGTCCTGAACGGCATGAAGGCCTTCAGCTCCGAGCTGTCGAAGGCCGGCCAGCTTGTGCTCATGGAAAAGCTCGGCGTGGCCTATCCGAAGGCTCGTGTCATTCATCGGCCGGAGCAGGCGCTCGCCGCCGCCGAGGGTCTGCGCTGGCCGATTGTGGTCAAGCCCAACATCGGCGGCTCCGGTGCCGGCGTCAAGCGTTTTGACGGCGAGTCCCAGCTGCGGCATGCGGTCGAGGCGGCGCCCGGCTCCCCCGACGCCCTGCAGTTTGGCCTGGACTCCACCGCGCTCGTGCAGGAGTTCATACCCGCGCAGGACGCTCACATCGTCCGCGTCGAGGTTCTTAACGGCAAGTTCCTCTACGCCATCAAGGTGCACATCACAGGAGAGACGTTTGACCTGTGCCCGGCCGACATCTGCCGGACGACCTCCGGCACCGACCTCAACCGTGCCGCCTGCGCCATCGACGC
>CAXTGE010000052.1:7921-10811 GCA_964243645.1 uncultured Acidobacteriaceae bacterium
GCGGAGGCCGGCCTGGAGCTTTCCGTCTTCACCGGCCAGTCCCCGGAGGAGCAACAGGCGTTAGCTGCGGAGTTGAGCGAGGCTTAAGCGGGAATTAGAGCTGTTTTCCTTAAGGTAGTGGCGCTCGGACAGCGGATCCCTTCACTGCGCTACGGGATGACAACAAGAACGCCCTCAACCTTGTCATTCCGTAGCGCAGCGGAGGAATCTGCTTTCATTTCTGGACTACATCTCAGAAAAGAGCTACAACGGTGGCCACCAAACAGCAACGCCGTCCTGTCTCGGACGGCGTTGCTGTCTCTACTTTGATAGCGGTTACTTCTTGCTCTTCGGCTTGATGGTGGTTTTGGTCGCCGTCGTTCTGCGGCCATCCTGTGCCGAGGCGCCGGGGCTGTCCGGTGTGCTGCCCTGGAAGCGGGAGTGCAGACCGTCGCCAGGCTGCAACGGCGAGATGCCACCCTTCGCCATCAGCTGCGCCGCGATCTCATAGATCTCTTCCGGCGCATAGTCCGGCGAGAAGATGGTGGGGCACTCGCCGACAACCGGGCCTTCCGCGGCATAATCCGGCGCACCGGCAATCACTTCGAGCTCCTCGCCGTCGGCCCAATCCGCAGGCCCGGACCACACACCGGCAACATCGGCGTACTCGCCCTTCTCAGAGAACGTGTACAGCTTGCGATGGCTGCCGATCTCCTGCCACTTGCGGGCCTCGGGGATCTTGGCATCGTCGATGTTCGGGGTGGGCAGCATCTTGGTTACTTCCACGCCGGTGATCTTGCGCAGAGCCAAGGCATAGGCTGCCTGGTGAACGCCGCCACGGACCATCAGGTAGCCGATTACGTTGCGAGCCGCCTCGTTGGTCGTCATCTGGTAGCAGCGGTGCTTGTGCATCCGAGCGCCCGTTTCCAGAAAGAAGTTGTGCAGCAGGTCCGCCACCAGGTTGCCGGAGCTGAAGACATGCTCTCCCGACCAGAAATGGCCCATCGAGTCCATCACCTGATGCCCACCGCCGCCCACGATTGTGTGGTGCGTGTTGCGCAGGTTCTTGGCGTCGCTCATGGGAGCATCGACCGGGTCGCCTGCGGGAATCGAATCCTCAAGCATGAGGTTGATCGCGTGGGAGATCAGCTCCACATGGCCCAGCTCTTCGGCTGTAATCGAAGCAACGAGGTCATAGAAGGGCTTGAGCTTCTTCTTTTCCTTGAACCCGAACGATTGGTGGAGATAGTTGTTCAACGTCGACATCTCGCCGAACTTGCCTCCCAGGAGTTCCTGGATGGCGGCGGCCCCGTTGGGGTCTGGACTGGATGGCTTTTCGAGGGGGATCAACAGCTTTTCAGAGCGGTAAAACATGGGTCACCTATGGGAGGCAAAACTTGAGCGTGCGGGGAGGGGAGCCGCGGAAGGGAAGCGCGGCAGAACGTCAACGTAACTTGCGACGCAGTCAGTGGGATGCCGAAAGGGCTACCCTCGTAAAATGCCGCGGCAACTCTTCCTGCATACGTACCTTCCCATGAAGCGGCTCACCGCTTCGTTATGCTGCCGTCCAACGAGCGTACCCACCATCAGCTGTCATCACAGGAGGTCTCCCATGAGAACGTTCCTTCGGTTCGGCACCCTTCTTCTCACGCCCGCTTTGCTGTTCGCGCAGACAGTTCCCGGTGCCTCGTCCGGCACGGCATCGGTGCAGTCGGCGAACCTCGTCGTCGTTGGGGGCGGGAACTGCCCTATCGGCGTGGACGCTATGCGCAACCCGGACAGTGGCCTGGTACAGGTCAAACCTTCCTCTCCTGTCCACCGCCAGGCTCTGAAGCTTTCCTTCACCCCGCTCCAGGACGACGGCATCGCGCAGGTGGAGCTCTCGGTTCACGGCATGGCCGGTGCCCACGTGATCCACGCCGGGGAGAGGTCCGCTGCCGAGGCAATGGAGGCCTTCACCGTCTCCCCCACCGCGGGCGGGAACCACCACTTTACCTCGGTTGTCTACATGAAGACGCTCACCGGCATCGAGTTCGTTGACATCACCGAAGTCACCTACAGGAACGGCACGCATTGGCATAGCTCCGCCGCGTCCACCTGCCGAGTTGCGCCCAACGGCTTCAAGCTGGTCGCGGCCAGATAGGCTGTTCGCCAGCCGACGACACCGTTTCCGCGCTGTAAGTAGGAGATTACCGTTGCGCAGCACACTGCTTCAGGTAGGCGCAAAGCATCGTCGTGAGTTCCGCCTGCAGTGACGGCAGATTCAGATCAGGGTTCTCCGACTCCAGCAGTCTCCGGCTAATGCCGGTCAAGGCTCCCTGTACGACGTTCGCCACAAGATCGGGGTCGCGCAGCCGTGCATCCGTCGCGGTGCTCAGCATGGCCGCGACCGCTTTGTGGATCTGAATCCCGACCTGCCGCGCAAGCCTGATCCCGTCTACGTCCGAGCTCACCGCATACAACGCCACGCTCGTCTGTGGGTCCTTCATTTTTGCCGCAAGAAACGCATGTACAAGCGCCGTGGCCATGGAGGCGAGGCCCGCGCCCTTTTGCGCTTCGCAGACTGCCTCCACCGCCGCGACAACGCTGTCCAGGTGCCGGTTCAGCACGGCCTGGAGCAACGAGCTCTTGTTGGGAAAGTACTGGTACAGTGTTCCCACCGACACGCCGGCACGTTCAGCGACCCGGGTGGTGGTTAGCCGTTCCTTGCCGGTACTCACCAAAACCTGAACGGTCGCTTCGAGAATGGCATCCACACTGGCGGCTGAACGAGCCTGAACGGGCGATTTTCGCGGTTCGAGCGGTGTGGCGGCGAGCGGCGGCAAATGCGAACTCCTTCGAGCGATCTCACTTCATCTAAATATACGAACGTGGCCCGCTGAGGCTAACAACGAACGGCATAGGAGCGGTA
>CAXTGE010000052.1:10911-19211 GCA_964243645.1 uncultured Acidobacteriaceae bacterium
GCGACTGGAAACCAAGCAACTGGAACTCTTGGTGGTACCTTCACCTTTCCCGGCACCGACCTCACCGTAAACCGGATGGGCTACGGCGCCATGCAATTGGCCGGTCCCGGCGTCTACGGGCCGCCCCGCGACAGGGACGAAGCCCTTGCCGTGTTGCGCGAAGCCGTCGAGACCGGCGTCAACCACATCGACACCTCGGACTTCTACGGCCCCCACCTCACCAATCAGCTCATCAAGGAAGCGCTGCACCCCTATGCCGACGATCTCGTCCTCGTCACCAAGGTCGGTGCCCGGCGCAGCGAAGACAAGGGCTGGCATCCTGCCACCAGCCGTGAAGAGCTGACCTCCGCCGTCCACGACAACCTGCGCAACCTCGGTCTCGACCGTATACCCATTGTGAACTTGCGGTTGATGGGCCCCACCGCCAACATCGAAGAGACGTTCACGGTGCTCGCCGAACTGCAGCAGCAGGGGCTCATCGCCCACCTCGGTGTCAGCGAAGTCACCCCCGCGCAGTATGCGGCTGCAAAGAAGATCGCGCCCGTCGTCTGCGTGCAGAACATGTACAACGTCGCCCATCGCAAGGACGAGGCCTTCATCGACGAACTCAAGCAGGGGGGCGTTGCCTACGTGCCCTACTTCCCGCTCGGCGGCTTCACTCGACTGCAGACCTCGGAACTCGACAACATCGCCGCGGACGCCGGCGCTTCGCCCCTGCAGGTAGCTCTTGCCTGGCTCTTGGGGCGCTCTCCCAACGTGCTGCTCATTCCCGGCACCTCCTCCCGCGGTCATCTGCGGGAAAACATCGCCTCCGCCACCGTGACTCTCTCGCAGGAGGTACTCACGGCTCTCGACAAGATCGACACTGACAAGGTCTGGACACCCCCGGTCCACCGCCGCAACTAACCCCATCCCGTCTCCCCGCCTCTGACCGCAGCTGATATCCCTTAGCTCCCTTAGCGAAGCGGAGAGATCGGCCGCTTCGGCACGCCCGGTCACATCCACTTGTGACCGGGCGTCCTCCCTGTACCCTAAGCAGATGCGCTACGGCTTCTGGCTCCCTGTCTTCGGTGGTTGGCTTCGCAACGTCGACGACGAGGGCATGCCCGCCACCTGGGAGTATGTCCGCGACCTGTGCACGCAGGCCGAAGATCTCGGCTACGATCTCACCCTCATCGCCGAGCTCAACCTCAACGACATCAAGGGCCCTGAGGCTCCTTCACTCGATGCCTGGACCACTGCCGCTTCGCTCGCGGCCGTAACGCGCACGCTCGAGCTCATGGTGGCCGTGCGCCCTACCTTCCACAACCCCGCGCTGCTCGCCAAACAGGCCGCCAACATCGACCGGATCAGCGGTGGCCGGCTCACGCTCAACGTCGTCAGCTCCTGGTGGCGCGATGAAGCGCTCAAATACGGCATCCCCTTCGACGAGCATGATGATCGCTACGCCCGCACGGGTGAGTGGCTGGACGTCCTCGACGGCTGCTGGCGCGGGCAGCACGCCTCACACGAGGGCCGCTTTTACAGGATCGATCGCAACATCCTGAGCCCCAAACCCTTCCCAGCGCGCACCTACTCCGGCGCGAATGCTCCTCTGTTGTCATCGCGTAGCGAAGCGGAGGGATCCCCTATTCCAGCCCATGCCGCCGCTGCCCCAAGCAGCTACCTCTCCGGCCGTCCCACGCTCTACGCCGGGGGCGAGTCCGAAACCGCGAAAAGTCTCATCGCGCAAAAGTGCGACGCCTACCTTATGCACGGCGACGATCCCCGCACCATCGCGGCCAAGGTCGAAGACATGAGGGCCCGTCGCGCGCACCATCCGCACCTGCCGCCCATGATCTTCGGCGTCACCGGTTACTGCATCGTGCGCGATTCCGCAGCCGAGGCCAACGCGGAGGTCGATCGCATCACCGCGCAACCCGACGCCACCCACTCACCGGCGGGCTTCGCCAACTTCCAGCAATGGACCTCCGGCTCGGAGCTTGAGAAGAAGCTCAGCCTGCGCGACTACTCCGTCAGTAACCGTGGCCTGCACAGCGGCCTTGTCGGCACACCCGAGCAGGTCGGACAGCGCCTCGCCGACTTCGAGGGCGCCGGCTGCTCGCTGGTTCTGCTGCAAAGCTCGCCACAGCGCGAAGAGATGGCCCGCTTCGCCAGACAGGTCATGCCGCCACGGTCATGAGCTTCGGCACCGTCGAGCGTTACGGACGTGCTGCCGGGCCGCGGGTGGATCAGGGATATTCCCTTGACGCCAGATACTCCGCACGGCAGAATCGCTCCGAGGCTCCCTTCGGTCATGCGGCGAATCCTGCTCGCTTTGTTTTTTCTGCTTGTGTCCGCCCCGGCCTCCGCTTCCGCTGAGGACACTTGGCGGGCAATCGACAGCCCTCATTTTCGCGTGTTGACCAATAGCTCAGAAGGACGGGGCCGCGATGTCGCCGTTGCCTTCGAGCAGATGCGCCACGTCTTCACGGTCCTGCTGCACCGTGAGGAGATTGAGTCCGGGGCTCCCCTCACCATCGTGGCCGCGAGGGATGCCGCCACGCTGCGCGAGCTCGAACCCGCCCTTTGGAAGGCGCAGGGCGAGAAGATTGCCGGGGAGTTTCATCGCGGCTGGGAAAAGCAGTTTGCCCTTGTCCGGCTCGATACCTGGGGAGATCAGAATCAGGTCGTCGTTTACCACGAGTACACCCATAGCATGATGCATGCAAACACGCACTGGCTCCCTACGTGGCTCGATGAGGGCCTCGCGGAGTTTTACAGCTATACGCGCTTTCAAGGCAATCGCACCTTCATCGGCGCACCATCGCTTCGTGCCCGCTTACTTCGCCAGCAGGCACTGCTGCCCGTGCAAAAGGTTTTTGCGGTAAACAGCCACTCGCCTGAGTATCGGGACGAGTTGCAAATGCAGCTCTTCTACGCGCAGTCCTGGGCCATGGTGCACTACATGATCTTCGGCCCGGGTATGGGCAACGGCGCGAAGCTCGATACCTTCATCAACAAATTGGAGGATCGGGAGTCCCAGGAGCAGGCTTTTCACGAGGTCTTTGGCGACTTTAAGCCCTTTCAGGATGCGCTCTCGGCGTACACAACACAGTTCGCTTTCCTCGCGGGCGTTCTTCCCGGCGATACGAAGGTTGATCCAAAGACCTATTCCGCCCGCGTGCTCTCCCCCGCGGAGACGGCATACCAGCTCGGTTGCTTTCACATCGGAGCGCATGACCGTGTAGCGGGCCGAGCCATGATCCAGAAGGCACTGCAGCTCGACCCCAAACTTGCCGGGGCTCACGAGGAGCTTGCCTATGCTGATTTCGAAGAAGGCAAGGACGCCGAAGCACACGAGGAGTGGCAGCAGGCGGTCTCTCTGGATCCCACTCTCCCCCGTTCCACCTACGCGCTTGCCATGAGCGGCAAGCCTCTGGCACAACGGTCCCCTGAGGAGCTTCGCGTCACCCAGACCACGCTGCGGCACATCACGGAGTTCGCTCCCAAGTTTGCCCCTCCGTACGTTCAACTCGCGCTGATCGAGTGGAGGCTCGGCTCCATGCAGCAGGCCTTTACCGACGCTCATAAGGCAGAGGCACTGGAGCCTTCTCGCGCGGGCTACCGGACGCTGACGGGAAGCATTCTCCTGCGCGGTCGCAAGCCGGCACTTGCAGCAGACTACGCTCGCTACGTAGCCGGGCACTGGTTCGGCCCGGATCACGATGAGGCCGTCGACCTGTGGAACGCCGTCCCTCCAGCCAACCGCGGGGAGGGCGCAGCCCTGGTCCTGGATGTACCTTCCGGGGCAACGGTCGTTCGCGGTCGCCTCCTGGATGTGACTTGCCCCACAAATCCCGAAGGCAGGATCTCCGTCACCTTGCAGCCCGAGGCGCCCGTGGGGGCCAAGCCATTGATCCTCGCCGGTGCCGGGCGCTTCAGGAGCGGCTGGTCCGACACGCTCTGGTGGGGATCGGATCACTTCTCCCTCTGCCATCACGTCGTTGGCCGTCCTGCGGTGGTCGCCTATCAGCCCAGTGGGGAGAAAGCGGGTGAGTTCGAGGATCTGGAGATTCGGGACGATTTCCCCACACCTGCCTCCATCACGCCGGCGATACCCGCGTTACCTACAACAACCGCGTCACCCCAATCCACCGGTTCTCAAGCAGCACAGGCCATGTCCTCTCCCTTGTGAGCTGCCGTGACCGAGGCTGCCTTGCATCTTGCCGCGCGGGAAATCGTCGTCGGCGGCGACGACCTCCCAAGAACACGGCGCGGTCAAACTGCCGTGCTATCGAAACCAAAGCCATAGACGGACCGACCCTGAGTTCCATGCGGGCATCCGTGCTCCTATGCAGATCTCGCCTAACGATCGCCTCCTGGTCCTTACCGGGGCGGGTATCTCCGTCGAAAGCGGTCTTGCCACCTTTCGCGGCAATGGCGGCCTATGGAACGGCTACAGCGTCGACCAGGTAGCTACGCCCGACGCTTGGATCGCTGATCCTGCGCTCGTCTGGAACTTCTATTCCAATCGCCGCCGGGAAGCGCGTCTCGCGGAGCCCAACGACGCGCACCATGCGCTCGCAGCCATCGAGAGGCAAATGGGCGACCGCTTCTTTCTCGTCACACAAAATGTCGATGACCTGCATGAGCGCGCCGGTTCCCACCGTGTCCATCACATGCACGGCACACTCTCCCAATCCCGCTGTGTCGACTGCGACGCACCGTTCGAGGAGGCCGCTCTGCACCTCGACCCCGGCAACCTGCCGGCCTGTGAGAATTGCGGCGCAGCGATCCGCCCCCACATCGTCTGGTTCGGGGAGACACCGCTCGATCTCGACGGGATCTTCGCGCAGCTCACGCAGGCCACGGTGCTGCTCGTCATTGGCACCTCGGGCGCGGTCTATCCTGCGGCTGCCTTTGTGCAGATTGCCCGTAAGCGCGGCATGCGCACGATCTATGTCGGCCCGGAGGAGCCCCTCAATGCCAAAGCCTTCGATGAGATTCTGCTCGGCCCCGCGACTGAGGTCGTGCCTCGGCTGATCGCGTACTGCCGCGGCTTCGGTGTGGCATCACGCCTGGACCCCGCGTGACATCGCCCCGTCACGCGGCATACGCTGTTAGTCCATGAGCTCGCTCGATCGCCGTCGCTTCCTCAAGACCTCTGCCGCTGCCGCCGCTCTCACCTCCCCGTCCCTCCGCATGCTCGCGCAGGCCCGTCCAAATGCCGCCCCGCTCACGCTGCACCCGGAGCGCAACGGCCCGGAGGTCCCCGCCAGCTTCATCGGCCTCAGCTATGAAGTCGAGCAGCTCGCCGATCCCAGCTTCTTCGCCGCCGCCAACACCGGCCTCATCGCCCGCTTCCGCGAGCTCACCCCGAACGGCGTCCTGCGCCTCGGCGGCAATACCTCGGACGTTGGCTGGTGGAAGGCTACCGCCGCGGGCACCCAGCCGCCCCTGCCCTCCAACATCGTCGCCTCCGTGGAGCCCGGCACCAAGCCCTTTCAGCAACTCGCCTACGCGGTCACGCCGGAGGCCATCAAGAATCTCCGCGCCTTTCTCGACGCCACCGGCTGGACCTGCCTATACGGCATCAATCTAGCTACGAATACCCCCGAACGCGGTGCCGAAGAGGCGGCCTTTGTCTTCGCCACGCTCGGCGCCAAGCTCGAGTACTTCCAACTCGGCAACGAGCCCGACCTCTTTCAGCAGCGCTTTCGCGATCCGGGGACCTGGAACGTTGATCGCTACCTCGAAGACTGGCTGGCCATGGCCAACGGCATCCGCTCTCGCGTGCCCAAGGCGCGCTTCGGCCTGCCGGATACCGCCGGCGACCCCACCTGGAGCTCACGCATTGCCGAGCGCCTCAGCGCCATGCCGCCTGCCGGCACCGGCCAGCCTAACGGTGGGGGGAGCCGGCCCAACATCGCCGCGGTCACGCACCACTACTACTTCGGTGGCCCGCCCACCAACCCCGACGTCAGCATCCCGCGCCTCCTCAAGACCGACCCCAAGGTCGGCAAGGTTGCCGCCACGACGCGCGACGCCGCCGAAAAGCTCGGCTGCGTGTACCGCATGTCCGAGGGCAACACCTGCTACCAGGGCGGCAAACCGGACGTCTCGGATGTCCTCGCGGCCGCGCTCTGGGCGGCGGACTACGCGCTTTCGCTCGCGGGTTTCGGGTACGCCGGCATCAACCTGCACGGCGGCGGCGGCAAGGCCGTGGGCAACTCGCTCGGCAGCCGCATGCCCGGCGAGGCGTTGCTCAAGCCCGGTGAGGCCCCGCATCCCCGTCCCTTCTACACGCCCGTCGCCGACATGAACGGCACCTACGTCGCCGAGCCCGACTTCCGCGGTCTCCAGTTCGCCGGCCGCTTCGCCGGCGCGACCATGATCCCGCTCAGTTTCGATCCCGGTCCGGTCAATGCCACGGCGTACGCCGCGAAGCTACCCACCGGACAACTCATGGTCGCCATCATCAACAAGGACGCGACCCAGCCGCTGCCCCTGAACCTCGCCGGCTTCAGCCCCGCGCTCGTCCTCACCGCCTCAACGCTGGACAGCCGCGTGGTCAGCCTCTCCGAACCCCAGGCCAACACAGAAGCCAACCACATCCCACCCGCCACAGCCATGCTGCTCCTCAATGTCCACGGATAGTGCTGTTCTTTTACAGGTGTAGTTCTGAGCTGAGGCAGTTTGCCGTAAGAAAACTGGCCTGAGCGTGTCAACCAGAGCCATAGCTACAGGAGAACAGCTCTAATGCGCCAATCGTCTCCTATGCCAAATCAATGACTCCGTCGGCAGAGAAGAGCAGCGACAACTTCCGCTCATGCGACATGTAAGGACGAATCACACATCGAATACTTTAAGGTGGCATGTGTCTACGCGATCACTCTAGCGATAAGTCCGTAAGGCATTCCGAATCTCTGCTGCTGTGGCTGACGCACCGGCTAATGTGGGGTGAAATTTTGCCCCTTGCGCCGGCGTTGCGCCGTTTACCCAGGGGGTGGCGGAGCAGGCGTCGTGGCCTTGCGACAGCTTCGCCATGTCGATTACGCTGACCGCTGCCTCTTGTGCGCTGGTGCGTGTTACCTCTGCCAAGAGATCGCCGACCTGCCGCATGACGACGGCCTCGGTAGCGTTGATCCCCAGCTTGGGACAGGTACCCGATGGCGGCAGGATCGCTGGATAGGTAACGACAAGGATGCGTGCATGGGGAGCTCGACGACGTATTTCACGCAGAGTGGCCAGCAGCTCGCTGTGCAGCTTAGGGAAAGCCCGATCCTGAGCCGGCTTCAGATGCTTAGGCCGAACGCGCAGCAACGAATCAACCACGCCTCTCCGGGAACGCGCAGCCAGGGAGGTGAGGTCGCCAACGTAGGAGACGTCATTGCCGCCCGTCGTAAGCGTGACCAGTTGTGTGTTTTCGCTCACGGCATCGATTTGTGGACCTCCGAAGTACTGACCACCACGGAGTACCTGGGTGGTCGTTGCCCCGGAGCAGGTCATATCTTCTAAGGACAAATTCAGCATCTTTGCCAGCTGCTGCGGGTAACCGTTGCTGCTTCTCTGGCAAGGGTAGGGACTACCCTCCAGCCGAGGCCCAAGACCGAACCCCGCAGCAAAGGAACTTCCCAAAGCGACGTACTGGGCAGTGCGCTTGGGTGGGCGTCTGCCTCCAACGATCAACACGCTGAGGCGGACGAGGGCGAGTGCGAAAGCTATGCTGACGATGCCGATTGAAGCAATTTTCATCCACGAGGCCATGTCATCTCCCCCCACGACATCCTCTTTGCGATTGTAAAAAACAAAGTCCGTTCTTCCCGATCACTGGAGAATGTAAGCGGTTCCATCGGGATCTTTCAACCAGGGGGAACGTCCTTGTCGCGGTTCTAAACGAGGTGCTGCCGGATGAGGTCGCTCGCACATGCAAGCACCACCTCCGATGCTGGTCGGGGATGCCAGTCAAGAAGCATGGCCGCTTTGCTCACGTCGAACTGTGTCCGTTGCCCAAGCATCGGAGCCATAAAGCGGGCTTCGTACTGAAAAAGGGCCGCAGTACGAAGAACGAAGTCCGGAAGACGGCGGGTAGGCACCTTCGAGGCCACCTGGCCAAGGTTGTCGCGTAGAAGCTTTGCCATCTCCGCCATCCAGAGAAAGTCGCCCACTCCGAGAAAACGCTGCCCTGCAGCCTCGGGAGCACGCATGGCTTGTATGTGCAGCGCAGCGAGATCGCGCACATCGACAACGCTGAACCCGATCCTTGGAAGAGCGGGAACCTTTCCTGTCAGCATGCGGGAGATCAGCTCAACCGAGCC
>CAXTGE010000053.1:0-12825 GCA_964243645.1 uncultured Acidobacteriaceae bacterium
GTTTTGAGTTGCGGGAAGGAGGTAATGCGCAACTTCGCGGCGGCGTACGGAACCAATGTGATGGTTTCTTCGGCTTCGTTGCTGGCCACCGGGCTTTGTGGCAGGAGGTTAGCGACACCGTCTTCGGCCCGCCATGCGGGTATCTTGCGTGCCGGCACCTGGAGGGAGACCGGCGCACCGTTCAGGGCAAACGGAGTTCCACCCAGAGGATGCTCTTCTGTCAGTAGGGATTTCGCATTCGCCTCGTCGACGGCCAGACCGTAGTTCCATTCGGAGGAGGGAAACACCTGCCAATCCGTCGTCATGCCATGGGTACGCAGCTTCACCCAGTTTTCGCCGATGGGGTAGGAGAACACGAGCGGCCCGCGATCGACCGAAACGGACTCGCGATAGCCGCGCGCGAGCCGCGGTGTCATGGGGAAGACGATCTCGATGCGATCTCCCGCCTTCCACGTGCGGTCGAGCTTGCTGAAGCCGTCTACCGGCACAGCCGTCTGCTCTTCCCCATTCACATGAATTGTTGAGGTGTCCGCCCAGGCTGGTATGCGCAGCCGGATGGGAAACACAGCGGGTGCCACAGGATTCACCGTGATGCGAACGGTTCCGCGAAATGGGTAGTCCGTCTCCTCGACCAAGTGCACCGCATTGCCGCGGAGGGTGGTTCGCACCTCGCAGGGCGAATACGCGGCCGCCACGAGGCCCTCGTCGGCTGAGGCCATCCATAGACTCGCAGCGAACTTCGGCCAGCCCTGATGAAAGTTCGCCGCGCAGCAGCCGAAGTTCGGCTCCAGGCCATAAATGTTCGATTCCGGGCCATCGGTGGTCCAGGGCTTGCGATGGAGGCTGACCTCCACTTGATTCGGCTCCTGGTTGTACTGATGCGCCCACATATCGTCAGTGAAGGTGCCGGGCAGCGCGTTGAAGGCGAGCCGCTCCAGGCGGTCGCCGATCGCCGCATCGCCAAGGATGGCCAGCGACTGTTCAAGCGAGAACATCATCTCCACGACTGTGCAGAGCTCTGAGCCCTGCGAGGGATTGCGACCGGCGAGGTGTTCGTCGCAGGAGAACATCCCGTTCGGCAGACCGTGGTAGGCGTCCAGCGCGGCCAGCATCTGGGTATACCCGTGCCGGTCGGCCGCGTTGCCCGAGATCACAGACCACACTGGTGCCGCCTTCAAGGCCTGCCCGTTGTTGACGCCATGGGTTGCAAGGGCGATGTCATTGAGCCCGTTTTCGCCCAGTTTGATCTTCTCCGGCGTCACGGGCTCGGTGTACTTGAAGTCGGCGAAGTTCGCCTGCCAATCGAATCCCTGCTTGTGCAGCAGCCGTGCAAGGTCGACCAGCTTCGGGTCGCCGGTGCGGTTGTACAGCCAGATCACCACCAGCGCGTTGTCCTGCCAGCGAAACTTGCCCCAGTCGCGAAGGGGGCGACCAGGGAGCGCCTCGAATTGGTGTGCAAAATAGCGCGATAGAACAGGGATGACGCGCGGATCACCGGTGGCTTCCTCGTACTGCGCAAGCACTTTGAGCATCACCATGCGCGGCCACCAATCGTCGTTGCTCGCCGGCCCGATCATGCCGTTGTCTGCCTGATGGGTGAGCGTCCAATCGATGTATTTTTGCGCCTTGTCCTTCAGGCGGTCATCGTCCAGCAGATAGGCCAGAGGGATCAGCCCATCGAGGAAGTAAGGTCCACGCTCCCAGGATTCGCCTTTGCCGCCGAGCCAGCCGCTCTCACTCCCCACATCAGCCCAGGTCTCGTCCAGATGGCCACCCAGACCGGTGGCCTGGATCTCCAACTGCCGCCGCAGCCAGCCCGTAGGCCGAACTGCCCCCAGAGGTAGGAGATTGAACGCATTAGGTGCAAGCGGCGCGCGATTCGGGATCGCCGCGCTCGGCTTTGCCTGCGGGGCGTTCGTCTTCGCAACGGAACGTGAAGACGGATGTTTCGGCTCGGCTCCAAAGGCTACACGGGCATCCACTGCCAAGCCCGTGGCAGCGCCAGCAAGCAATTTCAAGAGATCCCGACGTTCCAGCAAAGTCATATATTCTCCGGCCTGGGTGGAGCCATACATCGCGATATCGCGGCAAAGGCGTGCGGTGCATCCCCAGATTCCCTGCACAGTGTCGCCCCGCGCCTCGTTGCAGGTCTATAGTTCACTCAGCCTAGGCGGTTGGTTCGGCCTACGGCAGCTTACTCGGCTTGAAGCAAATGCTGGCCCTAACCTTCCACGGTGATTAGACCCCGCTGGATCGCGATGGTCGCGGCCTCAGTCCGGTCGGCGACCTCGAGTTTTTCGAGAATCTTAAGCACGTGATTGCGCACCGTATTGTCGCTGATGCCCAGCGCGTGGCCGATCTGCTTGTTGGTCGGCCCCTTGGCAAGCAGCTTCAGGATTTCGAGTTCGCGTGCCGTCAGATTCGTACGCACCATACGTTCGGCGAGACGCGAGGCAATGTGACGCGGGATGTAACGTTGGCCGGCGTGCACCGCCCGAATGGCTTCGAGCATCTCCCGCAGCGAGGCGTTCTTGAGCAGGTACCCCTGAGCCCCGGCCTGCACGGCCCGATAAATATCCTCATCGGTCTCGTAGTTGGTCAGGATGATGACGCGCACGGTGGCACCGGCAGCTTTTAACGCCAGCAATGCGCTTACGCCGTTCATGTCCGGCATGCGCAGATCCAGGAGCAGAACGTCGGGGCGATGTTCCTTTACCATGCGCAGACCGTCCTCCCCACTGGGCGCGGCGCCGATCAGCTCCAGCTCAGCGCGCGTTCCCAGCATGCTGGCCAGTCCGGCGCGCACGACGGGATGATCATCCACGATGAGTATTCGGATCGGTCCTGTTTGCGCCATACCGTACCTGCCTCCAAAGTTCTTTCACCGCCACAACCGGCTGCGACGTGAACATCCCCGGAACCCGGAAACGGGACCCGACCGACACTTCCGTACCGGCACCCGGCGTGCTGCGGATCACAAGCGTGGCGCCGATGCTCCCGGCGCGCTTGCGCATGCTGCGCAGTCCAAACCCGGGCAGGTCGTCCATCGGCGTGAAGCCGCATCCGTCATCCTGAATTTTCAGGTCGACTCTTTCCTTCTCACAGATCAGACGAAGGCTCAAGGTAGACGGCTGGCCGTGGCGAACCGCATTGGCAAGCGCCTCCTGGCCGATGTGATACAGAGTATCGGCAATGCGTAACGGCGTCTTCGCCATGTCGCCGGTGGAGCTGGCGACGATTTTGACCGAACCGCCTTCCACGAGGCGATGGGCGCATTCATGCAGCGCGGTCAGCAGGTCTGCGGCTCCGGGCTGCTCCGGCCGTAACACGGCGATGCTGCGGCGGGTTTCTTCGTGGCTATGCCGCACCAGCTCGCTGGCAAGTTCCAGCTGCTGCTGCAACTGCGGAAACTGCTCGGGCATGCCTTCACGAATCGCCTTGAGTTGAAAGCCGATGCCGGCGAAGCTTTGCGATAAGGTATCGTGCATTTCGAATGCCATGCGCTCGCGTTCCTCCAGCACGGCGCGAAGACGCCAGCTTTCCACGCGGTGATAGACGAAGTTCGCCAAGACAGCCAACAGCAGCACGGTGGCCGCGATCGCGAGCAGATGGCTCGCGCTCCACCAGGGCGGTCCGGTCATCACGACGGCGTCATCGCTCGAACGTAAGAGTATTGCAAACGGCACGAGGTCGCTCGTGTAGACGGAATCCGACACGGCGACCCCGCGCAGCCGCAGCATGCTGCCCGGTTTGAGCTCGCTATAGAGCGTGTCGCCACGACCCCGATTCATCACGGCTTCAAAGGACTGAGGACCCGCGTCGAAGTGAAACAGCAGGCTATCGTCGGGCCCGCGCTGCTTGCCGGTGAGACGGCCTTCGACCTCGACGAAGGTGGCATCGAAGGCTCCCGTCGCGACCTGCGATGCCGTGACGGAGACCGGCGGCATGGGCGAGTTCTCCCAGAGCAGGCGAACGGTGGCCTGCTCGAGCGACGGGCTGAAAGCACGCGCATGGACCCGGCCCGTAACCTCCACCTCGTCGCCCACCTTAAGCGCCTGCGCGGATATCTGCTGCACGGCCACACCTCCGGTCGCATCCTGGACAAACAGCGCCGGGGAGGCGATCACGACCGCGCCCCGCACCGTGGCCACCACGGGTTGCGAGGACGGAGCCAGACGCAGGCTGCTGATGAGCTGGGTGTCCGGGCTGGGCAAGCTTGCCCCCGGGGGCACGACGGAGGCTGCCTCGTACACGTCCAAAGGCCCCGGCGCCGGGGCCGTACCGGCCAACCCGCTCCCGCTCTTACCCGCCATCGCCTGCATGGCCAGCCAGTCCGCTTCCTTGGCGGGACGAATAGCCACGTTGCGCCACACACCGCCGGACGCATACGAGCGTAGACCGGACCGGCCCGAGCGGATGCAGGTCTCGTCGGTGATCGCCAGGGTGGTCTGGGCCGGAGTATGCTCCGGGGCCGTCTTCGGAGCCGGGGCGGGGGCCGGAGCCGGGGCCGGGACGGGCATGCCCGCCAGGCTTGCCGTCACGGCTAGATGGCAGCCGTAGGCGAGCAATTTCAAGTGATACCACTGCATGGCGTGGACCCCCGGCTGCGCCAGCGCAAGCGGTTGGGTCATCTCCACCCAGCCATGCCCCGCACGGCCGAGGAGCAGGACATCGTCCAGGGTGCGCAGGCCGGCGTAGTAGCCGGTGTAGGCGTCTACCCCCTGTTCCTCGCCGCTGGATCGCAGCATCAGGCCGGCATCGCCGCCCGGTCCGAGCAGCATCACGTCCGCCTCGACCGAGTAGTCGGTCCAGCGCGGCGATCCGGTCAGCAGCTTGGCGCCACGCTCCGCCGAGTCATTCCGCATGGAGCCGCCCGCCAGCTCCCAGGTGCCCCCGAACGCCTTCCACTCATCGGCTTTTCCCGCCGCAAAGGCGTCGTGGTAAGGCAAACCGTGTGCACGACTGTGTACGTACACGAGGAGACCGAGCAGGGCCACCATGACACCGACGACTGCCGTGATCGCAAACGTTCTCCCGCGCAAGAAATGACGGCCCCCTGTCATGGGGCGACACTCCATGTCAGATGGGTGGACTCCGGTTGCCAGCGCGCATACAGCATCTCCTGGACGGCACGGCTGCTGCGATTCTCGCGGGTGATCAGGAGCGGCCGGGAGATCACACGCGCGGGGAGGGGCTTGCCCTCCGCTCGGTCGTGCAGCAGCCGGACGGCGCGCTCCCCCATGCCGCGCATGTCCTGCACAATGAGCGAATCGAGGCTGGCATTCTCAAACGGCAATGAGTCCGGATCGAATCCTATGACCTTCACCTTTTGCCCTTCACGCCTGCTTTCGATGGCTGACACGGCTCCGCGCATGGCACTCGCCGTCAGCGCAATCACTGCGTTCACCTTTGGATGTTCCCCCAGCAAATCCTCGGCCCGCTCCTGCTCATGTGCGAAGTTGAAGGTCCCCATCGTCCGTGCGACGATGTGAATGCCTGGATAGTGCTGAGCAAGCGACTCCTCCAGGCTGTGAGCGCGCGTCAGGATGCCTGCTATATCAGGATCGATGCCGGTCAGCGCCACCTCTCCCTGCCCATGCATCAGGGTAGCGACGCGCCAAGCAGCCAGACGGCCGGCTTCCTCCTCGTCGTTCAAGACGTAGCCCAGATCGTCGCTGGCCGGGATGGGCAGTGGCGAGCCCACGATGATAATAGGCAGGCCGCTTGCTAAAGCCCGGCGAACCGGAGTGATCAAGGCCAAGGCGTGATCCGGAGCAAGAACCAGACCTTTGTAATTCCCCTTCGCCACACGTTCAACCAAGGCGATCTGACCATCCACGTCGTCCTCCCGCGACGACGCGTTCCAGTAAATTCGCTCGCCCAGCTCTGCGGCAGCCTGTTGCGCGCCCACATCCTCCGGCTCCCAAAGAATGCTTCCTGTAGTGCGCGGGATGACGGCGATGCTTGCGTGAGTCCGTGGCGTGCACGAGGTGAGGCAAGGCAGGGCAAGACACAGAATCGATGCCCAAGCGATCTGGATCGAGCGATGCTCTCCGTGAACAAGTCGTCTCAAGCACGCGCCTGGGCTGCATGTGCACCGATCCAGACTGTCATGATCTCGCCATAGTTCATTTAGACTACGTTCCTCTAAGCGGTATGCAACTTGCCTAAGTACTCTCCCCATCACTACAGTTGCTTCGTTCCTTGACGCCCTAAGTCTTGTGTTGTGAAACTCCTCGAGCCACGGCT
The DNA here is from genome assembly GCA_964243645.1 of uncultured Acidobacteriaceae bacterium. GTDB lineage: Bacteria > Acidobacteriota > Terriglobia > Terriglobales > Acidobacteriaceae > Granulicella. Next base: position 6,250 of record CAXTGE010000053.1, read on the forward strand.
CGCGAAGTTTCCCGAGCGGGATTGAGTGTACCGCTTTCACTCTCTCCCGACACCCATGACAGCGCGCCCGATGAGGCTCCATGATTCGATCGTTTGCAAGATGCCGCTTTGCCTCCCCATTGTGCGACAGTTCCCGCGTTTCCTCCGTACCTTCCGCTGCCGCCCTGCGCCTTCTTGTTCTGCTCCTGCTGCTGGCGAGCGCCTACCCAGCCCTCGCGCAGTTCACCAGCGGCGTGCAGGGTAGCGTGCAGGACAGCGCGGGCGGAAGTGTTGTATCCGCAACGATCACGCTCGTGAACGCCGACAACAAGGTGAGCCAGACCGCGACCTCGAATCAGGCCGGTGTGTTCCGCTTCTCCAGCCTGGCCCCCGGCAATTACCAGCTCTCCGCCACGGCACCGGGCTTTTCCTCCGGCAAGCTCGCCTTTACGCTGAGCGCCAATGAGACGCGCAACGTTCCCGTGACGCTTGCGATCGGCGGCGTTTCGACCCAGGTGGACGTGACCACCCAGCAGCCGCTGCTCGATACGTCGGACAGCCGCAACCAGCTCACCCTGGATACCGCGGCGTTGGAGCAGCTGCCGCTCGCCGCCCGCAACCCGCTCGCACTGATCACGCTCGCGCCCGGGGTTACCGGTCTCGGCGCGGGCACGTCCACCAACTTCAACCCGGAAAACTCTGTCGATGCCAGCGCCAACGGACGTGGACAGAACGGCAATCAGTACATCGTCGACGGTCTCGACGTTACCAGCAGTATCCGGCCCGGCGTGGTCAATCTCACGCCCAACGCCGACACCGTCCAGGAAGCCGCGGTCCAGACCAACGTGTACACGGTGGACTTTGGGCGAGCCAGCTCCATTCAGACGGTGATCACCACCAAGTCCGGAACCAACGCCTTCCACGGATTTCTCAGCGAGTACTACACCTACCAGGGGCTCACGGCCAAGCCCGAATTCTTTCCAAAGAACACCAGCATCGCTCCCTACCACACCAACAACCTGTCTTTCGGCGTGGGCGGGCCCATTATCCCGCACCATGAGTTCTTCTTCTTTGCCGGATTTGAACCCTTTCGTGCGCTTGCCTCCAATGGCAGCTCCATCCAGACGTTTGAAGATCCGGCCTTTGTCGCCTTTGCCAACGCCGCCCAGCCCAACAGCCCCGAAGTGCAGTTGCTGAATAAGTACAAGGCCACCAATCTCACCTTCACCGGTGTCCAGAGCACGGCACAGCAGCTCTTTGGCGCCACGTGCGGTACACCGGCCGCCGACAACATCCCCTGCAGCACGCCGGTGGTCGACAACGGTGTCTTCAACTCGAGCACGTTCAACAATGCAAATCAGTACAACGTCCGTGTGGACAAGTACTTCAAGAAGGACCGGGTCTACGGCCTGTTCTATCGCAACACCATCGACAATGGCGGCCCCTCAGCGCGACCGGCCTTTGCCACCACCAGCAAGTATTTCGTGTTCTCCCTTCAGGGCAGCGAAACGCATACCTTCAGCTCCAACCTGCTGAACGAGGCTTATGTCGGGTATAACCGCATTGAGGGCTTCTCGCCCGCAACCGGCGATTTCACTGTGCCGGTCGTGAATGTAAGCGCGCTGGGCACCAGCTTCGGTGCCGGGTTTGCGCTCGGGGACTACATCCAGCACAGCTACCATTGGCGCGATGTCCTCACCTATGTTCATGGCTCGCACAGCGTCAGGGGTGGATACGAGGGTTGGCACGGCGACGATATCGCGCTGTTTGCCGCGGCTTACTCCCAGCCCACCTTTCAGTTCAACAGCCTCATCGATCTCATCAACAACAATCCCTACTCCGAGAGCGGCCTCACCTATGACCCGCTCACCGGCAAGCCCAAGGCCAACAACTACGGCTATGCGCAGACCACCGGCGGAGCGTTCGTTGAGGACACCTGGAAGGTGTCCAAAGAGCTGACCGTCAATTACGGCATCCGCTACGATAACTTCGGCAATGCCTATCCCTCGCTCGCGGGCACGGGCCTTTCAGACTTCCATCTGGGAGCGGAGTCGACGTTTGCGCAGCAGGTCGCCGCGGGTTCCCTCACGGTGCAGAGCCACACCTTTGCGAAGGATCTGAACTACATCTTCAGCCCCCGCGGCGGCTTCGCCTTTTCGCCGGGTGACACCGGCAAGTGGCTGGTGCATGGCGGCATCGGCGCATTCCATGACTACTTCACGCTCGGCAACGGTGAAAACGGCCTCAGCGGCAATCCCCCGAACTTCGCCCGCCCAACCTTTAAGAACGACGGCTCCACGGCGAGGCCCATCTTCGGCTACGGCACCCAGGACACCTATCCGCTGGGCTTCCCGTATCCAGCGTTTGGCGGCCAGCAGCTTGACGCCAAAGGAGGCATCGTCGGGCAGCAGATCGGGATCTCCGGCGTGGATAGCAACCTGCGCAGCCCCTTCACGATCAACTTCAATCTCGGCGTCGACCGGCAGCTTACGAACGGTTTCGTGGTCAGCCTGGGCTATGTCGGTTCTCACTCCGGAAGCCTCGTGGCCGGTGGCGGCAATACCGGCGCCACCTCCTACGGCAACGATATCAACACCTTTGCCGGCGACCTGATCCAGCACGCCAGCTGCAAGATCACGCCCGCCACGCCGACGACTCCCGCCACAAGCTCCTGCAGCGGCGTGCAGACCCGGTTGAACACGAGCTTCGGAAGCATCGCTTATGCCTATAACACCGCGGTGGCCAATTATGACGGGTTCATCGCCTCGGGCCGGGGCCGGCTTACCCGCCGTGGATTTATCACCGCTTCCTATACCCTCGGGCACTCACTGGACGACTGGCAGAACTACCCTATCGGTAATCCCACCAACCAGTTTTATGCCAACTCGCCCTATGATGTGCGGCACCGCATCTCCATCGGTGCCTCGTATGAGCTTCCCGGATCCAAGCTGACCAATCATCTGGAGCGCACCGTTCTAGGGGGCTGGACGTTGGCCGGTACCGGTGTGGCGCAGACGGGTACTCCGTTCTCCGTATACACCGGAGCGGCGTTCAGTGCCGAGCTGATCGACATCAACGGCCCGGTGACCGCAAGCAATCTGCGCTTTGCCCCTAACAGTGGCGACTTCAATGCCGATGGCAATAACAACGACTTCCCCAGCGTTACTTCTTATAAGCAGAGCCATACCCGAGCCGACTACCACAGTGGCCGCGGCATCTTCGCTCCCTGTCCGGGCGGTGTGTTGCCCTGCGGGAACTTTGTGCAGCCGGCTCTCGGCGCGCTCGGCAATGAAACTCCCAACCAGTTTCGCAATCCCGGCTACTTCGATATCGACGCCACACTCAAGAAGGTCACAACCATCCATGAGCGGATCAATCTTGAACTGCGGCTTGACACCTTCAACGCCATCAATCGCGTGAATTACGGCAACGTCGACACCAATGTTCAGGACGGCAACTTCGGCCAGAGCACCGGCGTGGCCAATGCAGCACGCAACATGCTGGTGGGCGCGCGCCTTAACTTCTAGCAAATTGCTGGCTTCGGAAGCAGGTGGGGGGAGACGGTTTCCGTCTCCCCCCATTTCTGCTTTCGCTCTCACGAATGGTGCTCGCTTCGCGATGCCTGCAAACTTGAGCAGACCCGCTCTAAACTTGGCTTATGGCTCCTGACCGCATGGCTTCCAGACGCATGGCCCGATCTGTTTTCGCAGGTGTCTGGCTTGGCACGCTCGGCCTGTGCTCCTTCGGCAGAGCGCAAACCAAACAGCCTGGCCGGGCCGAGGTCATTCAGGCATTACAGCGGGGCGATCCGCAGGGTGCACTTTCCCTTCTGAATGCGGCGCTGACGTCGGCTCCCCGGGACTGCGCTCTGCTCTCCCTGAGAGGGGTCGCCTACAACACCCTCCGTCAATCCCAGCCGGCGATCCAGTCCTTTCAGAAGGCGCTCTCCTACTGCCCTACTTATCTCGCGGCACTGGAGGGCGCGGCACAGATTGAATATGCCCAACATAGCCCGGAGGCAGTGCCCTTGCTGCAACGGACTCTTGCCGTGCAGCCGGACAATCCCACCGCGCACGCCATGCTGGCTTCAGCACTGCGCACCGAACACCGGTGCAAGGAGGCGCTTCCTCATTTCGAGGCCACAAAGCCGCTACTGGCGAGCCGCCCCGATCTGCTGCAGAGCTACGGCTTTTGCCTGGCCGAAACCGGTGATCCTGCGTCCGCCCTGGTGATATATCAGCAGCTCCTGACTAACTCGCCGGATACTGCCGTACGGTATGACGTTGCCCTTCTGCAGTGGAAGACACACGCCAACGACGACGCGCTAGCGACTCTAGCTCCGCTATTGACCGCGACGCCCCCGGTCGCCGCTCTTGCGCTTGCTTCGAAGCTCCGCGAGGAAAAGGGGGAAACACCGGAGGCCGTGGCCCTTTTGCGCGATGCCATCGTGCAATCACCCGACGACGTGGACAACTACGTCGACTTCGCCGCATTGGCCTTCAACCACAACTCGTTCCAGGTCGGCATCGACATGCTTAACGCTGGCCTGCAGCACCTGCCCAAAGCAGCGCGGCTCTATGTGGCGCGCGGCGTACTCGAAGCCCAGGTCTCCAGAAGCGAGGCCGCCATCGCCGACTTCGAGCAGGCGCATCGACTTGAACCGAAGCTGTCCTTTGCGGTCGATGCGGTCGGCATCCTGCAAAGTCAGCAGCACCAAAGCACAGAATCGCTGGCACTTTTTGCGAAACAGGCCAAAGAACACCCGGACGATCCGCTGCTGCAATACCTGCTCGCGGAGCAGCTCTCCGAAGCGACCGGTGGCGAGGACCGCAACCTGAATCTGACGACCGCGATCGCCGCGGCGGAGCGCGCGGTCGCACTGGATCCTGGCTACACCGCGGCGCACGACCTGCTCGCCACCTTATACGTCCGTACGAAACAACCGCAACGGGCGATTCAGCAAGCAGAGCTGGCCCTGGCCCAGGACCCCTACGATCAGACCGCGCTCTATCAGGAGCTGATGGCCAGCCGAGGCACAGCTGATGCTGCCCGGATCCGTCTGCTGACCACGCGTTTGAAAGAAGCTCGCAGCGAGAACATGAGACAACAACAGAACACCAGCAGATATACCTTGCAGGACTCGGGCCAATGAATGGGTATACAAGCTAGAGCTATTCTCCTGGAGAGGTAGTGGCGCTCGGACAGCAGATCCTTCGCTGCGCTACGGGATGACAACAAGAACGACTGAAACCTTTGTCATTTTCGTAGCGAAGCGGAGGATCTGCTTTTAGCACTGGCTTACAACTGTAGAAAACAGCTGTAAGCGACGATCGGGGTGACGCCCAAGCGCGTCTGCAGCTGAGAAGGCATTCTTCCCAAGCTTTACTGCCGGACACGGAGCAGAACCACACCATGCGGTCCCACACTGGCGTGCCATGTGCCGTGCAGTGGTTGAAGATCGGTGTGGCTCCACAGATCGCGTGCCTGCACGCTCTCCGGCAGACCCAGACGGCTTAGCGGCACATCCAGCACTAACGGCATGGTCCAACGGTTGAAGACTGCGATCGCTTTACTTCCATCGGTAAGTGGCTTGGACCACACCTCCAGCGGCCCTTGCGTGTAGACCCGATCACCCTGCGCCGTCGCATCCTGGTCCAGCGCAATTACCTCTCTGTTCAGCAGGATGGAGCGCGTCTCCGGTGTCATGTTGGTCAGGTCATTGCCGGCCAGCAGCGGTGCGCTCAACATCGACCACAGGCTCATATGCGTCTGGTATTCGGCAGCCTTCATGCCGCCGTTGCCTACTTCCAGCATGTCCGGATCGTTCCAATGTCCGGCTCCGGCAAATGTCGCCAGACCTGCCTGCCCAAACCCGATCCTCGACATCGAGTCGTAGTTGTCCTCAATGTCTCCCGTGGTGCGCCAAAGATTGCCGCCCGTCTGCGCACCCCATCGCCATACCGCCTCCCATCCGTACTGGCAAAGGCTCAGCACCATGGGTCGTCCGGTCTTCGTGATTGCCGCGTGCATCTGCGCATACACGCCGATCATCACGGTGCGCGCTTTGTCGTGGTCGTTGCCGGCCTGCTGCTTCAGGTTCTCCCTATAAGAGCACAGGTCGTACTTTAGATAATCGATTCCCCACGTGGCATACGTGTCGGCGTCCTGTTGCTCGTGACCCAGCGATCCCTCGTACCCGGCACATGTCTTTGCACCAGGCGAAGAGTAGATCCCCAGCTTCAGCCCTCTGGAGTGCACATATGCCGCCAAGGCCTTCATGTCCGGAAATTTCTCGTTCGGCTCGATGCGCCCCTGGGCGTCACGCTTGCCTTGCCACGTGTCGTCGATATTGACGTACACGTAACCCGCATCGCGCATGCCGGAGCTCACCATCAGATCCGCCGTTTCGCGTATCGTTTTGTCGTCCACCTTTTCCGCAAAGTGGTTCCAGCTGTTCCAGCCCATCGGTGGTTTGGCCGCGATCTGGGCTGAACCGCTGGAGATGCGGAGAAGAGAACACAAAAGTAAGATGAGTGGCAGTCTCGACTGCATCGGGCAAAGCCTCATGGTGGAATGTGGTACGTATCGTATACGAAT
>CAXTGE010000053.1:12925-19068 GCA_964243645.1 uncultured Acidobacteriaceae bacterium
ACTGCGTGCATGTTGCCTTTCCAACCGTGTGCACACAGACGTGTGCAAGCTCGCCTTTCCACCCTGACATGCGCTAAGCTAGCTTCCAAGAAGCGAATGAAAGGCGAAAACAAATGCATGGGCAGGCAGCACTTCTGAAGCGCGAGATCGAGGCGAAGCTGGCCCACCGGATCCCAGCGGCGCTGTCGCCGGTCGCCCAGCAAGCACCTCGACTGCACCCAATCGGCAATGCCAAGCTCGATAGCCTGCTTGGCGGTGGCCTGCCGCTCGGCTCGGTGTGCGAGCTAACAGGCCCGGAGGGCTCGGGCCGATCTTCGATTGCGCTTTCGCTGCTGGCAATCGCGTCCACCGAAGCAGCGTGCGCGTACATCGACGTGAGCGATATGCTCTCGCCACAGAGCGCGGCTTCTGCGGGCGTCGAGCTCGCCAACCTGCTTTGGGTGCGGTTCGCGGCCGCGACACAGCTCCAAGCTACTCCCCCTGTTTCCCCAGCGTCCGAACCATTCGAGGCGGACGCTGAAAGCCACCGGCCGATCCATAGCGGCTGCGGCAGTTCGCACCCACGCGGTGAGACAAAAGGTCTGGCTCCGGCACTGGAGCAGATGCTGTTCTACAAGGAAGAGTGGCGCAAACGGAAGATGGAGGGAACACCCGGCCATCCCAACCAGCCGCTTGGCCTGCACACGGCTTCGCAGGAGCAGGTAGATTGGGAGCGATGGAACCTGCGCAGGGTGGACGAGACCGACCCCTTGCGACAGATGGACCGGCGGGCGGCGGAAGCGGCACGGGTACGGGCGGCTTCAAACTCTTCAGCGATCACGGCTCGTGCACAGGAACAAAAGCCATGGGATCGGCTAAGTCGTGCGCTGCGGGTTACAGACCAAGTGCTGCAGTCGGGAGGCTTCCGCGTCGTCATTCTTGACCTTGCCTCTGTCGAATCCAAACAGGCGCTGCGCATACCCTCGGCGACCTGGTTCCGCTACCGTCGTGCCGCGCAGGAGAGCGACGCCATCCTACTGCTGCTGACTAGAGAGTCATGCGCCCGATCAAGCGCGGCTTGCGTTTTCGAGTGCTCCGCAGGCGAGCCGCCGAAGATCCAGGGCTTCCTTGCAACCGCACCCCGCAATGCGGAGCTCGCCCGGCAACGAACCGGACCCGCAGTCGGCAGGAAGGCGCCGGGTTGGGCAACGAGCTGGGATGCAGCACCGGCGTGGATGCATGCGGTGGGGAGATGACATGTCCTTTGCCGCGGTCCACATCCCAGAGTTTCCTGTCGTTGCATGGCAGCGCGGTACACCTGCTCTTCGTTCGCAGGCCTGTGTCCTGCTGGAAGGTGTCCCGCCACAGGAGAAGGTCGTCTCGCTATGCGCCAGGGCAAGAGCCGCCGGTATCGAGCACGGCATGAGCAAGGTGCAGGCGGAGGCAGGAGGCATGGCCGTTTTTCGCTCACGGAAGATGGAAGAAGAGAAGGCAGCTTACCTGCTTGCGGTAGAGATCGTGGAACGTTTTTCTCCGCGCGTTGAAGCTATAGCTTCCCCCTTCAACGCATACGCGGAAGCCCACCGTCTGGCTGTTGTGCTGTTAATCGACAGCTCAGGGACCGGTACGCTCTTCGGTTCGTCCGAGAGTTACGCGCGCAGGCTCTACCAGGAGCTTCGATCTGCCGGCTTTCCAGCCGACATTGGAGCCGCACCGAACGCCGAAGCCGCGCTCATGCTGGCGCGCAGCGGACACAAGGTCGTCTGCGCCGACCGGGACAGTGTGCGAGGTAAGGTTGCGAGGCTCTCTGTCTCGTTGCTGCCCTGCGAAGCAAAGACTCTGGCCGTGCTCTCGCGCTGGGGGATTCGCACGTTGGGCGAACTGGCATCTCTGCCCGAGACCGCGCTCATCAGCCGTCTCGGTCAGCAGGGCCGAAGGCTGCAACGGCTCGCACGGGGCGAGGCCGAGCACCTGCTTGTGCCCGAAGAGCCGGCCTTCACGCTCGCCGAGACCACAGCCCTCGAATCACCTATCGAGCTGCTCGATTCCCTGCTCTTCGTGCTCTCGCCCATACTGGAGATGCTGATGCGTAAGGCGGTGGGCAGCGCGTACGCGCTGCGTTCCGTGCGGCTTACCCTTGCCCTGGAGCGCGGACAGCCGCACTCGGTTCAGGTACGCCCGGCCACACCGACCCAGAACCGGGAGGTATTGCTGAAGCTGCTTCATCTGGAGCTGCAAGCCAACCCTCCCAAGGCAGGCGTTGTGGGCCTCACGCTTGAGGCCGAACCCGCGCAGCCGCAAACCGCGCAACGCGGTCTGTTTCAGGCACAGTTCCCGGATCCGGACAGGCTGGAACTGCTGCTGGCCCGGCTGCGCACCCTCGTCAAGGATGGCGAGGTCGGCTCGCCGCAGCTACAAAACAGCTTCAACGATGAGGCCTTTGCCATGGCCCCGTTCCGGCCAAGTCCGCAAAGCGCCTCAGGCAACCAGGCCTCTCCCTCGCTCGCGGTTCGCGTCTTCCGGCCGCCGCAGCCTGTGCGGGTGGCTTGCTGGGGCTGTCAGCCACGCACCCTCTTCTGGCAGGGTTCCCGTTTCACCATCGCGTCGTGTGCCGGCCCTTGGCATGCAAGTGGTGCGTGGTGGAGCTGCACCCCGTGGCATCACGACCTCTGGGACGTGGTCACCGCAGAGCCCGTGCATGCGTTGCAACTACGCCAAGAACATGCCTCGAAGGCTTGGTTTGTGGTGGGGCTCTATGACTGAGCGCTACGTCGAGCTGCACGCCCGGTCTGCTTTCTCCTTTCTTGAAGGCGCGTCCATGCCCGAAGCCATGACCCAGCAGGCCGCGAACCTCGAGCTGCCCGGCCTCGCTATCCTCGACCGCGATGGTCTGTACGGCGCTCCCCGGCTGTATACAACGGCGAAGAAGCTGGGCTTGCGTTCGCACATCGGGGCCGAGGTGTCGGTCGATGCTTTCGGCCATCAGGCGCAACCACCGGCATGGCAGCCGCACACGATTCCAAGCCGTCCGGTGCGACTTTCGCTGCTCTGCGAATCGCAGGTCGGCTACCGCAACCTTTCCCTGCTCATCTCCGGCTACAAGCTCGCGCAGCGGACCAAGGGCGATGGGGTCGCTGCGTTCCGCAAGGTCAAAGAACACGCGGAGGGCCTCGTCTGCCTGACAGGCGGCGACGAAGGTCCGCTGGCGGCAGCACTGCAACGGGGCGGCATGGACGAGGGCCGGAAGGCGCTGACGCAACTGGTCCAGACCTTTGGACCGCAGAGCGTCTTCGTCGAGCTCCAGCGGCACGGCATCCGTGAGCAGGAGGTGCGCAACCGCGCCGCGATCTCGCTCGCTCGCGAGCTGCACCTTCCTCTGCTGGCCACCAATGGCGTCAGTATGGCCACCGAGTTCGAGCGCGAGATCCTCGACGTGCTCACGAGCATCCGGCACGGCTGCTCGCTCGATGAGGCCGGCCTGCTGCTACAACAGAACAGCAAACGGTACCTGCGCTCCGTGAGGGAGATGGGCACCCTCTTCCAAGACGTTCCCGAGGCGATCGCCGCGACGGGCGAGCTGAGCGACCGACTCACCTTCCAAATGAAGGACATGGGTTACGAGTTCCCCCGCTACCCCGTTCCCGAAGGCGAGACCATGGACAGCTTTCTGCGCAAGCGCACCTATGAGGGCGTGGCGCGGCGCTATGGCGTAAAGACCAGCCGTAAGCTCCAGGCCAAAGCTAAAAGGCAGGTCGCCAAGGAGCTCGCGTTGATCGCCAAGCTCGGGCTCGCAGGTTACTTCCTCATCGTCTGGGACATCGTGGATTTCTGCAGGAGAAACGGCATTCTCGTGCAGGGTCGCGGGTCAGCAGCCAACTCTGCCGTTTGCTACTCGCTCGGCATTACGGCGATCGACCCGGTCGGCATGGGTCTACTGTTCGAGCGCTTCCTCTCGGAGGTACGCGGCGAGTGGCCCGACATCGATCTCGATCTGCCCTCCGGCGACGACCGAGAGCGTGCGATCCAATACGTTTACACGTGCTACGGCAAGCTCGGCGCTGCCATGTGCGCCAACGTCATCACCTACCGCGGCCGGTCGGCAGCACGGGAGGTCGGCAAGTCGCTCGGCTTCGACGCCGACATGCAGACCCGGCTTACACGGCTGCTAGGCTCCTGGGAGTGGAAGGGTCCGACTGACAGCATGGAACATCACTTCCGCCAAGCCGGCTTTGATCTACACCACCCACGTATCGCCAAATACCTGGAACTGTCCATCCGCCTGCTCGACCTGCCCCGGCACCTGGGCCAGCACTCGGGCGGCATGGTCATCGCGCAGAACCAGCTTGCCTCCGTGGTGCCCATTGAACCGGCGTCGATGCCCGGTCGCAACGTCGTGCAGTGGGATAAGGAAGACTGCGCCGACATGGGTCTCGTAAAAGTTGATCTGCTCGGCCTAGGCATGATGGCCGTGCTCAAGGATTGCCTGGAACTGATCCCGCGCTACTATGGCAAACAGGTGGACCTTGCCCAGATCCCGCACAAAGATCCAAGGGTCTATGAGTCGCTCCAAAAGGCCGATACGATCGGGCTCTTCCAGATAGAAAGCCGGGCCCAGATGGTGTCGCTGCCGCGTAATCATCCGACGAGATTCTACGACCTTGTCGTGCAGGTCGCCATCATCCGCCCCGGCCCCATTGTGGGTCAGATGATGAACCCCTACATGGAGCGCCGTCAGAGGCGGCAGGAGGTCCAATACCCACACCCGCTGCTCAAACCGGTGCTGTACCGTACCCTGGGCGTGCCGCTCTTCCAGGAGCAGTTGCTGCGTATCGCCATGGTGATCGCCAACTTCACCGGCGGCGAGGCCGAGGAGCTGCGTCGCGCTTTGGGCAGCCGGCGTTCCGCGGACAAGATGAAGGCTTTGGAGATCAAACTCCGTGCCGGCATGGACGCCAATGGGGTCAGCGGCAAAGCACAGGAAGAGATCATCCTCGGTATCAGTTCGTTTGCGCTCTACGGCTTTCCCGAATCGCACGCCGCCAGCTTCGCACTGCTTGCCTACATCTCCGCGTGGCTGAAGTTTCACTATCTGCCCGCCTTCACCGCGGCGATCCTTAACAATCAGCCGATGGGCTTCTACTCGGCTGCGGTGTTGGTCAAGGACGCGCAACGGCATGGGCTCCGTATCAAGCCTGTCGACATTTTGCGCTCCGACTGGAATTGCATCTTGGAACGCGAGGAGAACGGCTCCTGGTCACTCCGGCTGGGATTGCGTTATGTGCGGGGCCTGTGCTCCACCGTTGCGGCGGAGATCGAGCGGGTTCGGGGCATGCAGCCCTTCGGCTCCATTGAGGAACTTGCCCGGCGGGTGCCCTCGCTGTCGCAAGCCGACCTTGCCACCCTTGCCGAGACCGGCGCCCTCAACTCGCTCGGCGAGAAAGTGCATCGCCGCGATGCACTCTGGCAGGTGGAACGCGCCGGTCGTCAGGCGGGCCCCCTGCTATCCGAACTGGACGGCGATGAAGAGCAGACTTCGCCGCTACAGTCGATGAGTCCGGCGGAGCGCATGGTCGCTGATTACGCCGGGACCGGCGTCACCGTTGGCCGTCACCCGATGGCGCACTGCCGCATGCAGCTTCGCGGCATGAACGTCTTCAGCGCCAGGGACCTCAAGCTGGTACGGCACGGCGTCAAGGCCCGTATCGCCGGCCAGGTCATTGCCCGGCAGCGGCCCGGCACCGCCCACGGCTTCATCTTTCTTTCAATCGAGGACGAGACCGGCATCACCAACGCCATCGTCGATCCAGATCTCTATGAGACCAATCGTTCGCTCGTCATCTATGCCAAGTTCCTGCTGATCGAGGGCTCGCTCCAAAACACCGACAAGGTCATCCACATCCGGGCGAAGCACATCGAGGAACTTGATGTAACGACCGCTCCCATGGTGTCCCATGACTTCCACTGAAGCTGCGGTGAACGAGCCCATGACGCAGTAGATGGACGGGCAGCCGCTCTGTTCTGCCCTGTCCAGCCACGAATCCTAGTTTCGCGGTTGCAGATCACCGGCATGGGCGGATGAATCGGCTCATGGCAGTGTTCGCCTCCGTCGTCATAATGGCCAAAGACTGAACCAACGACCGCTGATGTCCTACATGTCTTTGGTA
>CAXTGE010000054.1:0-7251 GCA_964243645.1 uncultured Acidobacteriaceae bacterium
AAGTGCACCGCCCCAAAGATGTTCCCGTGGTCGGTCATTGCCGCCGACCCCTGCCCGATCTTCTTCAGGTGCTTGGCCAGCTTGTCGACGTCACAAGCCCCGTCCAGAAGCGAATAATCGGTGTGCAGATGCAGATGCGTAAACTCAGCGGCGGCCATACCCCTAGTTTACTGCCCAGTAACCGGGGCAAAAAGGGAGGAAAACCGGTACACCAATCAGGGACAAGCATATCAAGGTCAGTGGCAGGCACAGCACCGGCTCCTTGATCTTCTGCTGCAACCCACCCTCGCCAGTCACCATCTCCTGTTCCAGGAGATTTATGAACCCCACCGGCAACACCATCCTCATCACCGGCGGCGGCTCCGGCATCGGCCGCGGCCTCGCCGAAGCCTTCCACAAGGCCGGCAATCAGGTCATCATCACCGGCCGCCGCAAGTCCGTCCTCGAGGAGGTCACCCAAGCCAACCCCGGCATGGAGGCCATGCCCCTCGACATCGACAACCTCGACGACCTCCAACAGTTCGTCGACCGGGTCAAGGCCGAGCTCCCCGCCCTCAACATCCTCATCAACAACGCCGGTATTATGCAGGCCGAAGACCTCAAATCTGGCGTAGACAGCCTCACCACCGCCGAGGCCACTATCTCCACCAACCTCCTCGGCCCCCTGCGCCTCACCGCCGCCCTCCTGCCCGGCCTCATGGCCCAGCCCCGGGCCACCGTCATGACCGTCACCTCCGGCCTGGCGTTCAACCCCATCGCCACCAACCCCACCTACTGCGCCACCAAGGCCGCCATCCACTCCTGGACGCAATCCCTCCGCTTCCAGCTCCGCGGCACCTCCGTAGAGGTCCTCGAGATCGTCCCGCCCTACGTCCAGACCGAGCTCACCGGCGCCCACCAGGCCACCGACCCCAACGCCATGCCGCTCGCCGACTACCTCGCCGAAACCATGGAACTCCTCAAATCCCCACCTCCCAACGGCGAGATCCTCGTAAAGCGCGTCTACCCCCAGCGCTTCGCGGAACGCGAAGGCAAATACGACGAACTCTACGAACAACGCAACGAAGCAGCCAAACAACGCGGCGCCAACAAGAAGTAGGTCGTGCCACCTCACGAGAACGGCACGGATCCAGCCGTGCCGCCTTCCTGAGGAAATCCGGGGCTTCAGCCCCTAAGGTCAGCCCGGGAGAGCACCGCGACGCGATCCGCTTTGCAAAGACTTGGTGCTGACAAACACACTTGCAAAGGCCACCTACATCGGCACAACAACGCGCAACGCCCATGCCATCCACTCCTCCTCCGAGATGCTGGCTGCGGCTGCCTGGATCACCATCGCAGTCTCCTCAGATTCGCTACACGTCAACCGATGGCCGTTCAGCTGCGCCGACATCACCAGTGCCGCAAGCGCCACACGCTTGTTGCCATCCGCAAAAGGGTGACTCCGCAAGATCGCCCAGGACAACGAGGCGGCAACCGCCCCAATGCGGATCTCCCCGGTATAGTTGCCCATTTGCTGCGGACGTGCCACGGCGGACTCGAGCGCGTTCTCATCGCGAATGCCCCCGAGGCCGCCATAGGTTTGAATCAATCGAGTGTGTACGTTCCGTAGAACATCGCCACGCACATAGGTGACGCTCACTTGGCCAGTTCACGGTAGCTGCGCCGATGCTGCCCTTCGGTCTGCAGAAAGGCTTCCACCTGGCGCGTGAAATCAGCATCCACCGGCGTCATCTGCAACACGCCGTCATGCTTCTCCGCCCTCAGAAGCGATCCCTCACTGACGGCCAGGTCATCCATTAAGGCCTTGGGCAGAATCACCCCGTATCCATTCCCGATCTTGCGAACTTTGAGTTCCATAGTCAAATATTATAACAACGTTATAACTGCTAGAACTCTCAGCGCCCCAGCCGACCCTCTATCCAGTACGTTACCCACCGGAAACACCAGGCAAGCCTGTGCTGCACCCGTGCCAGCAGGTGCAGCACAGGCTCGGCCCGCGTCCCAAAAACGCGCAGCACCGCCGTCCCAAACGCCTCTTCGGCATACCCCACCGCATACCCAAGCCGACCCCGGCCCGGTGTAGGCGCAACATGCAGTCGCCATGCCAGGTCTGTCTTCTCCAGCAGAACCGCCGCGCGCCGCAGGTGCTCCGATGTGCTGACGACCTCCACACTGTGCCATCCATGCCGCTTCAGCAGCGCCTCTGTGTTCGCCACATTCTGGATCGTCGTCATGGCCCGGCACTCCTCAAAGATGTCCTTAGCCGGTACGCCCTGCGTCCTCGCATACGCGGCCATTACATCGGCCTCGACATACTGACGCGACGTCGGTCCCCCCGTGAAGATGATCCGCGGCGCCTTTCCCGCCCGAAACTCCCGGATCGCTTCGTCGGTGCGCCATTGCTCCATCTGGGTCAGCTCACCATGCAGATCGGCGGGCGTACCCAACACAACCAGCGCATCCACGGGTCCCGTGCCCTCGTTGCCCCGCGGCACGGTCACGTACAGCAGCTCGATACTCGTCGCGCCCAGCAGAAGCAAAGCCCCCACACCCATCGCCAGCCTACGTCGCGATGTACGCGATCGCTGCACGTCAACTCTCTCCATCACGGCCGGCACGGCTAGCTCCCCAGCAACTGTCTGGCAAGCCGCACATACAGCCCCACCGCCTCGAGCAGCTCCGCCTTCGCGATCCGCTCGTCCGGTGTGTGGGCCGTGTGGATACTGCCCGGTCCCAGCAGAAACGGCTCGCCCCAGTTCGTAAGACTCGGAATATCGGTCGTAAACTTCGCTACCATCGTCGCAAAACCATCCACAGCCCGCATCTGCACAAACGGCAGCTCCAGCGAGAACTCCACCTCACAGCGCCCCGCCACGGCCTTCACAATCGCAGCCCGTATGCCCTCGGCAGGCCCCACCAGCCGTACCAGCAGGTGCGCCTCCGCGGCATCTGCAATCACATTCGGGGCGCGCCCGCCCGAAATCAATCCCACATTCAGGGTCGAGTCGCCAATGCCGTCAACGACCGGCAATTCGGACGCCTGCACGTCCGCAAGCGCGGCCAGCAGCTTGTCAATCGCCGACTCACCCAGCTCCGGATACGCCGAGTGCGCCATCTTTCCGTGCGCCCGCAACTCCACCCGCAGCGCCCCCTTGGACGCCAGCGCCAGCCGGTTGTCGGTCGGCTCGCCGTTGATCAGAAACCGCGATCCCCGCGTCTGCCGATTGGCCACTGCCGCTCCCGCCGAATCCCGCTCCTCCCCCACGAGAAACAGCAGCCCCACCGACAATCCCTCGTCTCGCAGCTGCTCCGCGGCGGCAATCTGTGCGGCGACAATCCCCTTCGCATCGCACACCCCTCGGCCATACAGAACATGGCCGTCATCCCGCGCAGGCCCCAGAAACGGCGGCACGGTATCCATATGCGTCGAAAGCACCAGCTCCGCGACCTGCCCCGGCACGGTCGCGTACACATTGAAGCGCTCACCCGTCCCCCCACCCGGCGTCCGGGCCAGCGCAGGCTGCTCCACCGCCATCCGCTCCACGGCCCACCCCTGAGTGACCAGGTATTCGTGCAAAAACACCCCACACGTGCCCTCGTGATACGTCGTGGAGTCAATCGCCACCAGCTGCTTCGTAAGTTCAATCGGATCGACAGGCATGCCCCTCCAGCATACCGTCGGTCATCACGCCCCACGCTGAGTCCTGAGCTCCCGTCATCTCGACCGACGCTGACACCCGTCAGCGCAGTGGAGAGACCCCTGTATTCCGCACACCCCTCAAGCGGCCAAAGAATCGGGGCTCTGCGTAGTTTTCACTTAACTTCACTACAATAAGGAGGTAAACCTCTCCTCCAACACCCAAGAAAAGTCGATCAACGAGCTGCGGATCACACCCTCTCGGTCCAGACCTAAGTACTTTCTTTTGAAGATCCTGAGATAAAACAGGGGGAGGGGGGGTACCCACACACAACATGACAACCACCGCCTCCCATGTCCAGACGGTAGACGACCTCCGCGGCCCAGCCGGCCGCCTCGAAGCCCTGCTCAACACCGGCACACTCGACGCACCCTTCGCCGCCCTGGTAGCCCACCCTCATCCCCTCGGCGGCGGCACGATGCACAACAAGGTCGTCTATGGCACGACCAAGGCATTCTCCTCCTTCGGCTTGCCTGTCCTTCGCTTCAACTTCCGCGGCACCGGCCTCAGCGAGGGCGCTCACGACGACGGCAAGGGTGAGGTGGACGACGTCCGCTCAGCCCTTGACTGGCTCGCAAAGCAGTATTCAGACAAACCCCTGCTCTTCGCCGGTTTCAGCTTCGGCTCCAACGTCGGCCTGCGCGCCTGCTGCGGCGCCCCCCGCATCGCGGGCCTGGTCGGCATCGGCCTTCCCGTTCGCGCCGCAGGCCGCAACTACAGCTACGAGTTCCTGGCCGGCTGCGGCTCCGTCCCCAAGCTCTTCCTCTCCGGCGACACCGACGAGTTCTCCCCCCGAGGCATCCTGGAAAGCTACCTCGTCGCCGCACCCGAGCCCAAACGCCTCGTCTGGATCCCCGGCGCCGACCACTTCTTCGCCGGCACGCCCGACTCCCCTGGCTCCAAGCTCGAGCTCTTCAGCGCCGAACTCCGCACCTGGCTCGCTGCCACCTTCAATCTGCCGCGCTGAGCGGCACGTTGCGTCCCATGCCCGGCAGCCGTTCGCACCAATCCTCGATCAGCGCGGCGCAGACCTCCGGCCGCTCCTCCGCTGGCCGGTGTCCTACCCCGGCAAGCACATGCAACTCCGACCGTCGCAACCTCCGCTGCAGGCGATAGCACGTCTGCACGGGCACGGCCCGGTCGTGGTCACCCCACAGCAGCAGCGTCGGCAACCGGAATGGCGCCTCCAGCAGGTGCCGCAGCTCCCGCATGTCCGTATGCCAGGTCCCCAACAACCGCAGCAGATGGCCGATGGTTCCGCGAGTTCTGAGGTTTTCGCGATAGGGCAGCAGGCGTTCCGGCGAGTCCCAGCTCTGCGGCCCGGCCATCCGCCGCAACCCGAACATCTGCAGCCGCTGCGGGTACCACGGCATCGTGTGCGCAAACGCCATGCCCACCGGCGACAGATAGAACCGGATGATCTGATCCGCATGGCCGAAGTACGGGTGCGCCGGCGCCAGCAGCACCAGCGACCGCAGGATCCCCGGCTCCGACGCCGCCAGGTGCAGCCCCACAGCACCGCCATGGGAATGCCCCACCAGCACCGGCCGGTCCAGCCTCATCGCGCCCAAGATCTCTCCCACGCAGCGGGATGCCGAGGCCAGCGTCGCACTCAAGCGAGAGTTTCGCTCTGAGCGGCCCGCTCCCGGCAGATCGATGGCTACGGCGTGCCGATCGGACGGCAGCGCCTCCAGCAACGGCCCAAACGTGGCCGCGGAGCCCATCAGTCCATGCACCAGCACCAGCGACGGCCGGTCCGGACGCGGCTTGCCCTGCTCCAGGCAGGAGATTCGCCATTGCGACGAAGCCAGCTCGTGCCGCGCTATCACGCCGATTCCTTACGCGATCGCGGTCACAAGTTGCCTATCCTGCACGGAAGCCCTCACCGAGGCCTCGTCCTCCAGCAGGTCGGACAACAGAGTGCACACCTGGTCCACATGGCTTCGCTCGATCAGAAACGAGGGCAAAAACCGCAGGATATTGCCCTGCACAAAGTTCAGCAGAAATCCACGGTCCAGGCCCGCCTCGGCGATAGGCCGTGCCGGCTCGTTCAGCTGTACCCCCACCAGAAGACCGCGCCCTCGAACCTCGACGGCTCGGCTGCTCCCGTTCACCAGCTTCCCCAGCCTGGACATCAGGTATCCGCCCGTGTCCTGCACCTTCGCCAGCAGTTGCTCGTCTTCGACGACGCGCAGAAACTCCAGGCCAAGCCGGCAGAGAAAAGGGCTGCCGCCCAGCGTACTTCCATGTTTTGCCAGGCCAAAGGAATGAAAGAGGTCGTCATCGACGAGGAGCGCACTCAATGGCAGACCTCCACCGAGTGGCTTGCCCAGCAGCAGCATATCCGGCTTCACGCCGCTCTGCTCGCAGGCAAACCACTCGCCCGTTCGACCCAGACCGCACTGGATCTCGTCGAAGATCAACAGCGCGTCGTGCTCGTCGGCGAGCTGCCTGGCCAGACGCAGGTACTCCGGTGTGAGGACATGGACACCGCCCTCGCCCAGCACCGGCTCCAGCAGGATGGCCGCCGTGTGGGCCCCCACTGCGGCCCGCAGCCGCGCCGGGTCGTTCCGCTCCACGAACGTGACGTGCGGTATGCCGGGTCCGAAATCGACGCGGTATTTCTCCTGTCCTGTGACGGAAAGCGCTCCGTAGCTGCGCCCGTGGTACGACTGTCGCAGGGCCACGATCTCTCGCTTGTCCGGACCGTAGTTCTGACGGGCGTGCGTGTGCGCCAGCTTGAGCGCACCCTCTACCGCCTCGGTGCCGCCGGTTGAGAAAAAAGCACCGCGCATGCCTGCCAGGTCGCACAACCTCTCCGCAAGCTCGCCCGGGTAACGGTTCGCGTACTGCGGCGAGAGATGCACCAGCTGCGTGGCCTGCGCGTTCATTGCCGCCAGCAGCCGCGGATGTGCGTGCCCCAGAGCGTTGACACCCAAACCGGCCATCATGTCCAGGTAGCGATTCCCCGAGGTGTCCCACAGGTACACGCCCTCGCCGCGCTCCATCACCACCGGGAAGCGGGCGTACACTGGCACCAGCACCTCGGCATCATGCGCAAGGATCGCAAGCGCCTCGGCGTTCTGCCGAAATGTCTCCGTCATCGTCCCAGTTCACAGGAGATGTTGAACCGGGTCAAGGTGTGCGTCGTATCTGCTATGGGTCACACTCCTCCCCCCTGGTGGGATTGTGCCGTCTACGGAAAATGGTAGGGCGGTATGGAACGGAGGACACAGGGGACCCGTGAGGCTCCTGATACCTGACCCGCTCGCAAGAGTCATTTGGCCCTTCGCTTGCATATCTCCTACTAGTCTCACCTTCGGTCGATGAAACGCCTGTTCCAAACCCGACTCTTTGCCGTCCTGCTGGCGGTGCTGACGCTTGCCGGGATGGGCCTAGCGGTCGGTAACTTTGTGCAGGAGAATGGGTACGACGCGCCGACCGACGGGGTCTCCTGGACCGAGGTGCCCGGTGGCCTACGAGCCTACCGTGTCCCGTCGGGGACCCCTGGCGATCTGGCCGGCATCCGCAAGGGAGATCTCCTTACCGCGAT
>CAXTGE010000054.1:7351-14673 GCA_964243645.1 uncultured Acidobacteriaceae bacterium
TTCGTCTTCTGCCTGACGTCGTTTGTGCTGTACAGCTTCAAGTACACCGGCGTTCTGGATGCCCTGGATTTGACCATTCTGATCGGCAATGTGCTGGCCGTCGCCCTGCAGCCCGCGATGTTTCTGCACTTTGCGCTCAGCTTCTCCGGCCTCCGCCGCCGCATGGCCTTGTGGCGATCGTTTTACACCCTGCTCTACCTGCCGGGCGCGGTGCTTGTGTGGCTCCGCTACATGTCGCTCTTTCACTGGGCGCCGACCGCGCGGTTGCAGCACAGGCTCGATCAGGTCGAGTTCAGCTACCTTGCCGTGTGTTACCTGCTCGCGGCCACAGTCTTCTGGTTCCGTTACCGGGGCGCGGTGCAGCCACTGCAACGACAGCAGCTCAAGTGGCTCTCGCGCGGCACCCTGCTGGCCGTTGTGCCGTTTACTGCCATTTACGTCGTACCCTTCCTCGTCGACGTCAACGTCCCCGGCGTTCTGAGCAAGATTGCACTGCTATTTTTGCTGCTTCTGCCGCTCACCTTCAGCTGGGCAATCGTCCGCTTCCGGCTAATGGACGTCGATCTCATCTTCAAGCGCGGCGTTTCCTACACGCTGGCCACTGCCGCCCTGGTGGGGATCTACTTCGGGGTGGTGGCGCTGGCGGCAGAGGTCATCCACAATCGCTGGCAGCATCTTGGCGAATGGGGGCTGATCGGCGCCGTGATCGTAACGGGCCTTGTCTTCGATCCACTCAAACGTGCCATCCAGGGCCGCGTGGACCGGGTCTTCGACCCTAAACGATTTGACTACCGCGAGACGCTCATCGAGTTCGGCCGCCGGCTCAACGCGCAGACCGACCTGGCGGCCCTGGTGGGCTCCGTGGTCGAACGCCTCAATCAGACACTGCTGGTCACGCGCGTGGCCGTGTTTCTGGCCGATGAGGGTTACAGCGTGCGCCAGCCCCGCTTCGCCATGGTCGCCTCACACGGTCTCTCCGCAGGGCTGAAGACAACTGACCTCGATCTCGGCTTCTTCACCTTTGGTCGCTTCGACGAAGAAAATCACCTCTTCTTCGAGACACCCGACAACGTTCTCCGCCTGCCGGAGTCACAGCGCGCCAGCGCGGCGGCACTTGACCTCAACTACTACGTCCCGTGCCGCGCGGCCCGGCATGCCGGGGGTGGCCAGAGCACCATCGCGGTGCTGGGCCTGGGCCGCACCGGCAAGGGCGACTTCCTCTCCAGCGAGGATATGGAGTTGCTCGAGTCACTGGCCGGTTATATCGGGATCGCCATCCAGAACGCGCAATTAACCTCACGCCTTGAGCAAAAAATCCTTGAGTTCGAACGCCTGCGCGATTTCAACGAGAACATCGTGGAATCCATTAATGTCGGCGTCTTTGCGCTCGACCTCGAAAACCGTATCGAGAGCTGGAACGCCCAGATGGAGGTCATGGAGGGCAAGCCCCGCGCCGAGGTGCTGCGCCGTCCGGCGCGCGACGTCTTCTCGCCCCAGTTCAACGAGCAACTGGAACTCCTGGAAGGTCAGCACAGCGTACACACGCTGTACAAATACCGGCTTGTTCTTCCCAACGGCGATGCGCGGACGGCCAATATCACGATGGCGCCGCTGCTGAATCGCGAGATGGAGACGGTCGGTCGCATCGTGATCGTGGACGACATCTCGGAGCGCGTCAGCATGGAGGCCCAGCTCACGCAGGCAGACAAACTCTCCTCGATTGGCCTGCTTGCCGCGGGTGTCGCGCACGAGGTCAACACGCCGCTCGCGGTGATTTCCAGCTACACACAGATGCTCGGCAAACAGATTCGCATGGACGAAGCGGCGCAGGCGCGTCTTGGTCCGGTCATTGAGAAGATCACGCAGCAGACCTTTCGCGCCTCCGAAATCGTGAACGGCCTGTTGAACTTCTCGCGCATGGGCACCGTGGAGCTCGGTCCGGTGGACCTGAACCAGGTCGCCACGGAGACGGTTCTGCTGCTCGAACACCAGATGCGGGGCTCAGGCGTTGCCGTTCAGACGGATCTTGCCCCGCATCTGCCCCTCATCGCCGGCAACCGCGGCAAACTGCAGCAGATCCTGGTCAATCTAATCCTGAACGCGCGCGATGCGCTTACCGAATGCGCCGGTCCGCAGATCACGCTCAGCACTCGGCAGCTCGGCACCGAGGTGGAGCTGAGCGTTGCCGACAACGGATGCGGCATGCCGCCCGAGGTCCTGCGCAAGATCTACGACCCATTCTTCACCACGAAGTTTCAATCCAAGGATGGCCAGCGCAAGGGTACGGGGCTCGGACTCGCCGTGTCGTATGGCATTGTTCAGGAACACAGCGGCCATATCGACGTGGCCAGTGAAGTGGGCCATGGGACCACCTTCCGCCTTCTTTTTCCATCCGTGGGGGAGTCGAACCCACCAGCATCGAATGGGGCTCCCCGCAGCGTCACCTCATCCGCAGAGCCCAACCACAGAGGAACCGTAGTACATGCCTGATACCGCTCTCGCCGCAAGCCTGGCTGCCCCTTCGCCCGTTCGATTGACCGGACCTGGCTCGCGCATTCTGATCATCGATGACGAGGCCGGCATCCGCGACTCCCTGGAGACCCTGCTTACCCTGGAAGGCTTCCAGGTGGATTTGGCCGTTGACGGCAGATCCGGGCTCGATGCACTGACAAGCAGCACATACGACCTGCTGTTGCTCGACCTTGCTCTACCGGGGGAGTCCGGTATCGATCTGCTGCCGCGCATCAAGAGCCTGGTGCCCACCCTGCCCGTCATCATGATCACGGCGTACGGCACGGTAAACAATGTCGTCGATGCGATCCAGGCAGGCGCCTCCAACTTCGTTCAGAAGCCCTGGGACAATGAAAAATTACTCGCGGACATCCGTGCCGCTATTGGCCGCAGCCGTGCGGAGCAGGAGGTACAGCAGCTCAAGCGCGTGCTCAAGCAGCGCTACTCCTTTGAAAACATCGTGGGCAAGAGTGACCCGATGCTGGAGTTATTTCAGCTGATCGAGCAGGTAGCGCCGAGCCGTTCCACCGTACTGATTCAGGGCGAAAGCGGCACAGGCAAGGAGCTTGTCGCGAAGGCGACCCATGCCAACTCCCCGCGCCGCGATCGCCCGTTTATCCCGGTAAACACAGGCGCGGTCCCGTCGGAGCTTCTGGAGTCCACGCTGTTCGGCCATGAACGCGGCGCGTTCACCTCGGCGGTCTCCGCGAAAAAAGGCCTCTTCGAGGTCGCCGATGGGGGCACGCTGTTCCTCGACGAGATCGGCACCATGAGCATGGAGATGCAGGCCAAGGTGCTCCGTGTTCTCCAGGATCGCCGCTTCATGCACGTGGGCGGTACGCAGGAGATACAGGTCGATGTTCGCATCATCGCGGCGACCAACGTCAACCTGCGGCAGGCTGTAAAAGAGGGCCGGTTCCGTGAAGATCTCTTCTATCGGCTGAACGTCATCACGGTCGAGCTGCCTCCGCTTCGCCAGCGACGCACGGATATCCCCCTGCTTGCGGCGCATTATCTGCAGCGTTACTCCGAGGAAAACGGCATGCCGACCCGGGAGCTTGCCCCCGATGCGCTGCGGGTCATGCTGGATTATGAGTGGCCGGGCAACGTCCGCGAGCTTGAAAACGCCATGGAGCGCGCCGTGGTGCTCTCCCGCAGCAAGGATGTCACCTCAGACCTGCTGCCGACACAACTGCGCGGGCAAAGCTATTCGACGGCTCTGCTGGAAGAGAACCACCAAGCGTCGCTCTTCGATGTCATGGAGGACATTGAGCGCCGCATCATCGCGGATCGGCTGGAGCGCTGTAATTGGAATCAGACGGAGGCCGCGGAATACTTCCGCATCCCGCTCTCCACCCTGAATCAGAAGATCAAACGGCTCAGTATCGAGGTTCGGCGACGCCATCGCGAGTAGAGGCGGCACCTGATGACCGGCCCTAGCGCCCGCTTCGCCCTTTGGCAGCAACCTTCTTGGCGGTCGTTGCGCCTTTGACACCTTTTACGGGCGCCACCTGCTTGACCGCCTTTTTCCCGTTTGCCTTTTCGGGCTGCTTCTTCGCCGCAGCCTTTCCTCCAGCCTGCTTAATGACAATGACCGTCTTTTTGGCAGCGGAAGTCGCCGCAGTCTTTGCGGGCTGCTTGGCTGTGACCTTGGCCGGCGCTTCAGCCTTCGCGGCGACCTTTACCGGAACCGTCTTCTTTGCTGATGCCTTGGCTGGGACCGGAGCCGCTTTGGCTTTGGCGGCGGGAACCACGGGCGCAGGCGCAGCTCCCTTCGCGGCCTTCTTAGCCGTCGGAGGCGCGGCCACGGCCGTGGCGGCAGATTTCGCCACTGTCTTATCCGCCAACTTGGCCGGCGTCTTGGCGTTTAACTTGGCTGCTGGTTCCTTGGCTGCTGGTGCGGCTTTGGCGGACTTTGTAAGCTTTTCGGCTACACTTCGCTTCTTTGCAGCGGCTTCCGCCCCGGGCTGAGGGACAGCCTTGGACCGATCGGGTTCAGGCGCTGTTGCCAGCTCAGGATCGGGCTCATTCGCTGGTTCCTCGGCGGCGTCTTCCTCGACATCGAGATCGGCGCTGATGTTGTCCTTTTCTTCTTCGTCATCGGGACTGCCGTTGTCGGAGTCGTCCTCCTCTGCCACATCAGCACGCACAACCTTTTCACTTGCGGCCGCACCGGCTGCGCGCTTGCCACGTGTGCGGGCGGCCTTTGCGGGACGCCGCCGCACGCTGACCTGCGGGGGAGCGGGCGGAGAAAACGGCTCCAGAAAGGCCTTTGTTGCCTCCACGGTGTCCAGTTTTCCATCCATCAGCGCAAAAAACAGATCCTCCAGCAGCTTGTCGTAGATGGGCAGATCCGGCGTGATCCGCATCTCCTGCATCAGGGTGTACGGAATCTTCCCCCGCATCTGCGGCCATTCCTTCAGGAACGCCTTGATCTTGGCCTGCACCGCCGAGCTGCGTGAGTGGTAGGAGAGATAGAGAACAACCTCCGGATCGGCCTGCATGATCAGCCGCCATGTATCGGAAGGCAGCGCGGCCGCCTTGGAGGTAAGCTGCCCGGCGAACTCCTTGGCGCGGGTCTCCAGGCTTTCGATCTGACCGACAAAGCCCTTGCGGAGAAACAATGCCTTCAGCGCCGTTCGGTTGTCCTCGCTCATCCTGGCCGTGACGAGCGGAAAAAAGACCGCCGAGGGGTCCGGGTGCAGGCCCTGGCCCTCCAACTGACTCGCCAGATCACGCACCTCGTCCAGAGCCGCACGATCGCCATCCGCGGCGCGCAGCGTCGGGAGCAGGACATCCCGCCAGCCCTCCGTCGTGAGGTGTTCGAGGATGGTCAGGGGGTCATCTTCATGGAAGATCTCCTCGAGCTCATATCCGCGATCGGCCTCGGGCAGCGCCTCGATATGACCCTCTTCCTTGCTGGTCTCGTAGCGGCTCTGGGTCCGCGCCTCCAAGGACCAGCCCAGACGTTCACCCAGACGTGCCGCCCGCAGCAAAAGGGCGGGCTGCTCGATGAAGCCATAGGCCGAGACGAGCCGCAGCTCGCGGTTTTCGATGTCGGCGGTGCCGTTCAGGGGATCGAGCAGCAACCCGTAGGACCCCTCGTTGAGCGAGACGGCCATGGCGTTGGCAGTGAAATCGCGCCGACGCAGGTCGTCCAGAATTACGGCAGGCTGCGTCTCCGCTTTTCCTGGCTTGGGGTAGGTCACGCTCAAAGTCGGCCCGATTTCGGCACGCACGCCACCTCGAAACGTCAGGTGAAGGGACGCCAGCACGGGATGCTCGCCCACGACGGCGGCACCCTTCGTCTCGAGATCGCCGAGCAACGCCCGGGCGTCTCCCTGGACTGCGAAATCAAGATCGCGCACGGGCGAGCCGGTTGTGAGGTCGCGCACAGCGCCCCCGACCAGAAATACCGGCATGCTTTGGGCGCGCGCAGCCTCGCGTACCGCTTGAAGCGCACGCCATTGGGCTGGCGTCAGACGGTTCTGCAGAAGATAGATATAATCAGCCATAAGGACGGGGTGGCCTGCACCAGGAGCAGAAACGCCTCAGAATCAATCGTTTACGTTTTCGCCCTGGCCCGGGCCGACACCCGATTTTACACCGCCTGGCCCCTTCCTGACCGTGTCCTGCACAATATTTGTTGCTACCGTGGCAGGCCTGTTCCGGATCGGCCGCGACGCAGGCTTCGGTGGCTCCGCTACAATCCAATTTGATGACCCTCGGAGAACTGGCGACGTCGATCGAGGGGGAGCTGCAACCCGCCAGCGCTGCGGGACAGTTGGTGACCGGGGTCGCCGGGATCGGCTCCGCAAGCGCTTCAGAGGTGGCCTTTATCGCCAACCCGAAGTACGCTGTTGCCGCCCGCGACACGGAGGCCGCGGCCCTCATCGTCGATCGCGCCTTTCCTGAGCAGCCGCGACCCACGCTCCGGGTGCACGACCCCAAGTATGCCTTTACCCTGGCCGTTGCCGCCTTTCACCAGGCCCCCGTGTACCCTCCCGGCGTCCATGCCACCGCGGTCATCGCGCCGACGGCGCACATCGGTCCTCGTGCCCACATCGGCCCCTATGTCGTGGTGGGCGAGGGCTGCCTTTTGGGAGAAGACGCCGTGCTGCTGGCGCACGCGGTGCTCTATCCGGGCGTGCAGGCCGGACATCGTCTCTTTCTGCACGCCCACGCGGTAGTACGGGAGGGTTGCCGGCTTGGCGATGACGTTACCTTGCAGAACGGCGCCATTGTCGGCTGCGACGGCTTCGGGTTTGCACGTGATGCGGGGGGCCGCTGGATCAAAACGCTCCATCCTGGACCCGCCGTTCTTGAAAACAACGTCGAAATTCAGGCCAACAGCTGCGTCGACCGCGCGATTGTCGGGGAGACCCGCATCGGTCGCGGGACGAAGGTCGATAACCTCGTACAGGTGGGGCATGCCTCGACCATTGGCGAAGATACCCTCCTTTGTGCGCAGGTAGGTCTGGCGGGTTCGACTCGTGTGGGCAATCGCGTCACCCTGGCGGGCCAGGTCGGCGTCGCCGGTCACCTGACCATCGGCGACGGAGCGATCGCGACCGCACAGACGGGTATTCCCTCCGATGTCGCTCCGGGAGCTATCGTGAGCGGCTACCCCGCTATGGAGAATCGCGCCTGGCTGCGCATGGTGGTTGCATTACAGCGCGTGCCGGACCTGCTGCGTCGTCTGCGCGCGGAGGGACCGCAATGACTGTTCGCCGTGGATCCATCGCCCCGCCCTGGTTGACCTCGGCTCTGCTGTGTCTGGCTGCCACATCCATGACGGGCTGCCACTCGGC
>CAXTGE010000054.1:14773-18977 GCA_964243645.1 uncultured Acidobacteriaceae bacterium
TTCATCACCTTTGAGGGGCTTGACGGCTCCGGCAAGTCCACGCAGCTGCGACGGCTGGCAGCAGCCCTCATCGGGCATGGATACCCGGTTGTGACGACCCGCAATCCGGGGGGGACGGTTCTCGGGGACCGCATCCGCACTCTCCTGCTCGACTCCCGCACCGACGATGCCGTAGGCGGGATGGCACCCGAGACCGAGATGGCGCTCATGTTTGCGGACCGCGCCCAGTCGCTGCAGCAAGTCATTCGCCCGGCCCTGGCAGCCGGTTCGGTCGTCCTCTGCGACCGCTACACGGACTCGTCAGAGGCCTATCAGGGAGCCGGCCGCGAGCTTGGCCCCGAGCGGATTCTGGCCATGCACCGGGTGGTCTGTGCGAATCAGCAGCCCGATCTCACAGTCCTATTGCTGCCGCCGCTGGAGGTCTCACTTTTACGGGCACGTCGCCGGAACCAGCGCCACCTGCGCACAGGAGGCACCGACGAAAACCGCTTCGAACGGGAGAATGATGCCTTTTACGTCCGCATCCACGCCCAGTACGAGCGCATTGCGGCCCGCGACCGGCAACGCGTGCTCGTCTTTCAGGATGACGATTCCATTGAGCGCATAGCCGAGGAGATCCTTTCCGCGGTACTGCAGCGACTCCCCGCTCCCGTCACTCCCTTGCCCGTCACGACCGGGCCAACGGTCATCTAAAAGCCTGCATGTACGCCGGTTCCCCTGATTACATCGGTCCCCTTTCCAAAGGCGAATTTCGTCTGCCACCCGGCTTGCGCCGTCCTCTGTACTGGTATATGGGCCGCCGCTGGCTGAACTTCGGCGACCCCATCCCGCTGTTTACCCATCTCCATAGAACCCTGGGACGCATCTCCCACTACCGGTTCATGGGTATGCTCATCGTGTTCGTCAATGACCCTGACTGGATCGGCGAAATCCTGATCAATCAGGCGGGGAGCTTCGTCAAGGAGCGCACGCTGCAGCGAATGAAGATCCTGCTCGGCGAGGGTCTTATTACCTCTGACGACCCCATTCACATGCGTCAACGCAAGCTGGTCGCCCCGGCCTTTCACCGGCAACGTATCGCAGGATATGCCGACGAGATCGTGACCAGCGCCGAGGAGCAGATCGCCACCTGGAAGAACGAATCGGTGGTCGATATCGGCGATGAGATGATGCGCCTTTCATTGCGCATCGTCGCGCGCACGCTCTTTGACCAGGAGGTCACCCCCGATGTCCTGTCGGTGGTCGACGAGGTGAACACGATCATGGGCATGTACAACTTCCTGGTCGTCTTTCCCGGCATTGAGCACGTGCTGCACTTGCCGCTGCCCGGCATCAGCACCTTTCGCAACGCACGCAAACGCCTGGACGGTGTCGTTTCCAAGATGATTGCCACGCGCCGTGCCATGCCCCTGGACGTGCTCGAGACCAAGGGTGATCTGCTGTCCATGCTTGTGGCCGCGCATTACGAGGCCGACGAAGCCGAGGCTGGTGCCGTTCACCCTGCGGCGACAGCGAGCGGCACAAGCATGACCGACACCCAGGTGCGGGACGAGATCCTCACCATCTTTCTAGCCGGCTACGAGACGGTCGCCAACGCCCTGACCTGGACCTGGTACCTGCTCAGCGAAAATCCGCAAGCCGCCGAACGGATGTACGCCGAGATCGATGAGGTCTTGGGCACGCGCACGGCCAATCTCGCGGACATCCCTAACCTTCGCTACACGGAGATGGTGCTGGCGGAATCCATGCGCCTCTATCCGCCGGCATGGGCGATGGGCCGCAAGTCGACAGCGCCCGTGCAGCTTGGCGAGTACCGCATTCCCGCCGGCGCGAGCTTCTTCTTCAGCCAGTACGTGATCCAGCGCTCCCCGGAGTTCTGGGACGAGCCGGAGGTCTTCCGTCCGGAACGCCACACGCCCGAAAATAAGGCAAGCCGCCACCGCTTCACGTACTTCCCTTTCGGAGCGGGGCGTCGTCAGTGCATCGGCGAAAGCTTTGCCTGGATGGAAGGGGTTCTCTCACTGGCCACAGTCGC
Source organism: uncultured Acidobacteriaceae bacterium (assembly GCA_964243645.1). Taxonomy (GTDB): domain Bacteria; phylum Acidobacteriota; class Terriglobia; order Terriglobales; family Acidobacteriaceae; genus Granulicella. The sequence continues at coordinate 16,809 of CAXTGE010000054.1, forward strand.
GCAGCGGTGGCGTTTGCAGTTGATTCCCGGCCAGACCATCGTGCCCCAGGCAAAAATCACCATCCGGCCGAAGTATCCCATGCAGATGCGACTGGTGGCTCGATAGACCCGTGGGCAGGCTGCCCTGCAATAGGACACCCATGCCCGCGTGTCCTCGGCTAGGCTAGGGGTGTGGCCTTCTCTCCCAACTTTGGCGGCTTTCATGGCAACGCTCGCGTTGTAAACGACCTGCGGGCGGCGATTGCTGCAGGCCGGCTGCCACACTCGCTGATTCTCACCGGCCCACGCGGTGCTGGCAAATACACGCTGGCTCTGCTCCTTACGCTTTCCGTGCAATGCGAGCGCCAGCCCCGCGAGACCGACGAAACCGGGCGGGCACTGGCCGGCTTCTGTGGGGTGTGCGGCAACTGCACCCGGATTGCCGCCTCTGCCGATCTCGCGGCCCGTGTCGCGGAGGCCGTCGCCGCACGGGAGGAGATGCGGGACACCGACAAGAAAGACACCCGGGTGCTCGTTCAGACCCACCCTGACGTCCTGATCGTTCCCCCTGACCCGCCGCAGAACCTCATCAAGGTCGGACAGATTCGCACGGTCATCCACCGCGCCCACTACAGCCCGTCGGAGGCTCCGGCGCGCGTCTTCATCCTGACTTCGGCCGCGCTGATGAAAGAGGCCGCCAACTCTCTCCTGAAACTCCTGGAAGAGCCACCGGATCGCGTTCACCTGATACTGCTGGCCGAAAACACAGGCGAGCTCCTGCCCACGATCCGCTCGCGCTGCGCGGTCGTTAGGCTGGGCACCCTGCCTGCGGAACAGATCGTCAGCCTGCTGGCGGAGCGTCGCCCTGAACTACGGCCGGGGGAGGCCGAACTCCTTGCCAGGCTTGCCGAAGGGGCCGCCGGTCGTGCGCTCTCGCTGGACCTGCCCGCTTATCTTGCCGCCCGCAACGATGCGCTCACCCTGCTCGCCTCGGCTGAACTGACGAACGATCACTCGGCGCTGTTTCGCACAACGGAGACATACCGGGCCGGGGCCGAGGGACAGGAAAAGACCCTTGCCCTACTTCGCGCTGCCTCGGGCCTGCTGGAGGACATCCTCATGCTGCAGCACAACACGCCCGAGCGCGTGCGCAACATCGATCGCCGGGCCGATCTCGAGCGGCTCGCCGACGCCCTGGATTTTGCTGCCGTGGAGCGTGCCTTGCGGGGTCTCGATGAAGTCTACACGGGCATGCGACGCAACCTGCTCCGCTCCCTGAGTCTGGATGCCTTTGCCATGAGTCTCACGTGAAACCTTTCCGGCACGAGCCTGAAAGCGCCAGGGCGTGCCATGCAGATCTGACGTAGGCGAGAGATTCACAGCCGCCGGAGCCCGTCCTGCATCCAAGCGGGTATCCCTTGATGACCCGGGCCCGCGCCGAGGCTCAACCGCCGTGAAGCCACGGTGCTGAGCGCACTGTGGGATTGGAGCTTCTGTGAACTCTGGCAACGGACGCAACGAGAATGAATCGTTCGGCGGCGCCCGCAAGTTGATCCGGCCTCTGCTCTCTGCCGTGGCACGCCGTCGCTTCCCCTCGCAGACCGCCGACCCGCTAACCCATGCGCTCGTCTCCGACAGCCATGGCGTGCCCTCGGCCTCCCACGCCGAAGCATTCTATTTCCAAAAGCAGATTCAGCAGGGGACGGAGATGACCGTGGTGCTGGAAGACGGTGAGGAGCTGCACGGCGTACTGGAATGGTACGACCGTTGCGCGATCAAGATACGCTCCGGGCGTCACCGCGTGATGATTTACAAAAGTGCCGTGAAATATCTGTACAAAACGAGCGAAGCACACCCTCCCGGTACCGTGATGCGTTAGCTCCCCGGGCTGGGTTCTCGCTCTCTGCCAGCCCCGGTATCGGATGGTGGGGCTGTTCCGAGCGCACTTCAGAGCCCCCGGCTGAATCTACAGCGGGACTTCTGGACCAACGCAAAGAAGTGTCCAGTACTAGAAGTGCCTACTCGACCTCATGCTCAGCCGGCTTCGGCTCACAATGCACAGGCCAGCTCGCTTTTTCGCAGATCCTCCAGGTTGCGGGCCAGTCCCGGCACAGGCGCATGATGACTTTCATTCTCCGAACCAGGTGCCCGTGGGCTGAAAGAGGCGGTTCGCTGTGTTTTCCTCATAGG
>CAXTGE010000055.1:0-1312 GCA_964243645.1 uncultured Acidobacteriaceae bacterium
CGCCGGCCAAATCACAGGCACAAAGACGTTTCAGAACTTCACAGTGGATTCAAGAGCGTTGCAGTTCAGTCTGAAGTACTCGTTCTAGCGCGGGCCGCTCCCGATGGGAAAACTTCTGCTCTCTGTACGAAGCTTATGTACAGAGAGCGGCAGTTCCCTTCGGGAGTGACCCATGAAGGCTGCGGCATCAAGGCCCGGGGTGAAGAATGGAAGATAAGTCAACGATTGCTGCTGTGCTTTTCTGCCCGCAATGAGGCGATAGAGCAACAAGTAAGCTGTCGCCGAAGTCGGCTCAGGCGTTGGGTACTGATATTCCAATCAGCTTCATTATTCAGTCAGCTTCAAGGATGAGTTAGCCAAAGGTTCTTACCGCACCACCAGCTTTTGCCGCTCCTGCTTTCGGCTGTCCGACGCTTTGATTACCACCAAAACTTTTGCGCCGGCGGCCAAGCTTCGGAGATCGAGGGTCGCTGTTTGTACTCCCACCCCTGAGTCCGTGGTCGGTTGCTCGACCCCATCCTGATTGCCACTCTGCCAGGAGACAAGCGCCTTGTATGAGAGGTCGAAGCGCAGTCGAGATCCCTGGGTGCTCCACTCGCGTGGCTCCGCTTCGGTCCAGATTTGCAGATCGGACCTGACGCCATCGCGAACGTAGCGATTCCCAAAGAGGTTCAGGTCGATCCCATACAGAATTCTTCTGGAGCGAACACAGGAGACGCACATACTCTGAGTGTGCCCAGGCCAACGGCATACCCGAACCGGAGGGTCTTCCATTCACAAGTCCATGCTTTGGGATGTCTTTGCCGTCCCACACCTGCTCGGGAATCATGCCACAGCTGCTGGTCTGCCTGCCGATTGTTCGACAAAGCTCCTCGGCCCTCTCGCGATTGCCGGCGGCAAGCTCATAATGTGCCCTCTCGCCGGCTAGAAGTGGCCAGCAATGACCTTGTCCTTTCCCGTTGAACGGCTTGCCATCAGCATGCTCCCCGTAGCTGTCGAAGTGATAACGGCGCCATCCTTTGCCGGTGGAGAGATCGACAGAGAGCACCTTATCGATCAGCTCCAGTGTTGAAAGAATGCGCGGGTCCTGAGGATGGCGAAGTCCGTAGCGAACAAGAGCCAGGGCGTCGACGCATACGATCTCCTGCGCGACGTGGGAGCGGAAGCCGAAAGAATGATTGGGGTCCGTCGTGCGGAGAGCCCCCGGCGCCTTATTCTTGATGATGTCCGGGGGAGCAAGCCGTTGATAGTACCCCTTTACCCCGTGCTTGCGTCCCAGGGCTGTGTCTTCGGTCCAGAGGTACGCGTCTAT
>CAXTGE010000055.1:1412-2653 GCA_964243645.1 uncultured Acidobacteriaceae bacterium
CTCCCGATCGCGCGTGCAGACAGGCCTCCGCATCGGACTGCCCGAAAGCCACCACGACAAGGAAACCTCCGATGCGATCCTTCCAGTCCAGCTCCCCGCACAGCATGGCATTGCCCTCGGCATAGTTGTATTCGTGCCGCAGACGGCCGTGTTTGCGCAACTCCTCCACTGCATCCCGACGACCATGGTAAGTGCAGGTGGCGTGCAGAAAGCCGACCTCGGCTACTGCGGCAAGATTGGAACCGCCATTCGCCGCACACAACATGGGAAGACCCTTGTAACTGCCGACCCAGAGCGTGTTGTGCTTTCCCTCGTCGCTGATCTGGGGATCCACAAGCAGATAGAGCCTCAACTGTTTCTTGGTCGGTGCGAGATCCTCCAGTTGCACACGCACCAGCACGGCATTGCGCGCTGGATCGCAACAGACCTGTTTCGTCAGACGGTAGCGCCCGGTGGGACAGGTAGAGATGATGCGATAGGCCGGAACACCTTCGGTGAGGTACTCCACCGCGTGCTCTACGGCACCACTCTCGTCCGAGAAATACCTGTCTCCATCGGTGATGAGGAAACGTACGGACCGCGTGTTGGCCTGATCCACGTCCGGGTAGTAGATTTCGTCGATACTCCCGGCGCGCAGGGTAAAGAGACGCGGCTATCCATGCAGGCGGCGGCTCCGACGGCGGTCTTATTGCTGGCACTCCAACGCGGAGCTGTGCCCGATCGACCGGACTGCTCGACGCGCTTTGGGGGATACGTTGTCTTCTGTTTCTCAACAATGGGTGGCAGGATCGGATATCTATTTTTCTCCTATTCAGTGGAACACAGAGTGGGCGCACGACCCCTTTCTCGCCGGCTCACCAGAAGGGGTCATATTCATGTGAAAATACGATCTCCGCGGTGTCGCCGGCCTGACGTCACGGGTGAGGGGCCACGCCACCTATATTCAATGAAGCGGAAGATGGACATCGCAGACCAGAAAGGCTTGAAACCACAATGGCCATTGCAGGAGTGGGAAGCACGGCAACCTCCGCAGCACAGGACAACACCAACTACACGGTTCCACTTGTGCTGATGCTGGCGCTCTACTTCGGCATAGGTTTCATCACGGCCCTGAATGATGTTCTCGTTCCTCACTTCAAGGACCTGTTTCACCTGACCAATGTTCGGGCGTTGCTGGTGCAGTTTGCCTTCTTTGGCGCCTACTTCCTGCTGTCGCTACCTTCGGGCTGGATTGTCAGCCG
>CAXTGE010000055.1:2753-18615 GCA_964243645.1 uncultured Acidobacteriaceae bacterium
CGGTATGTCTCTCTTTACTGGGGTGGCGCGATGGTTGGGCGCTTTATCGGCTTTGTGGCCCTACGCCGTGTGCGGCAGGCCAAAGCTCTGGCCTTTGTGTCCGTCATGGCCGTACTCTTTATCGCGACCGCGATCTTCGGCCACGGGCCGCTGGCACTCTGGACGCTTGTTTCGTGCGGCTTGTTCAACTCTGTCATGTGGCCCTGCATCTTCCCGATGTCTCTGGAAGGGGTTGGACGCCACACGAGTCAAGCCTCCGGCATCCTGGTCACGATGGTAGTTGGCGGCGCAATCGTCCCCGAACTGCAGGGCCTCCTCGCCGATCGATTCGGGTACCAGTCCAGCTTCCTCATCGTCCTGGCCTGCTATTTCTATATCCTGTTCTTCGCGCTATACGGACACCGCCCTGCCTATGATCCCGAGGAATTACCGGTACCTGCGCCCATTGTGTAGGAACTGAGCTTCCGCTGAGCAGTTGAAGCTTCAGGCCGGGATACGACGACCCTTCAGCCACATGCCCAGACGCCGACCGCGCTCGTCATAGATGTTGAAGTTTGCCACGGCTCCCACATCCGCCTCGCAAAGGCGTTCCAGGCCAAGCAACCTGGCAGGGTTATGTGAAGCCAAGCGGACGGCTGTGGCGAGTGACGCCCCGGTCATCTCGCGCACATTGCTGACCGCTCGATCCATGGTGAGCACACTGCCGGCCAGGAGCCCGTCCGACAAGCAGACGCCATCCCGCACGTTCACCACCAGATCACCAAGACGGTAAACTCCATCGGGCATGCCCGTCGCTGACATGCCGTCCGTCACGAGTACGCCACGGTCCGCGCCTTTAGCCTTGAACCAGAGGCGCACCATGGCTGGGTGCACGTGCACGCCGTCAGCGATCAGCTCGGCGAAGAGGTCATCGGAGTCCAGCACGGTGATCGCGATGCCAGGCTCGCGATGGTCGATCGCCCGCATGGCGTTGAACGTATGGGTTGCACTGCGGGCTCCCGCCCGTATGCCCGCCAGCGTTTCGGCAGAGGTCGCATTGCTGTGCCCCATGCTGACCTGCACACCATTCAGTGTTGCGTACTCGATGAGCTCCGGGGCTCCCGGCATCTCCGGCGCAATGGTCATTAAGTGGATGTGACCCTGCGCAGCTTCCTGAAATCGTCGAAAGACGTCCACGTTGGGTGCAAGGATACGATCCATCGGGTGCACGCCGCGCTTTGCCGGGCAGAGGAACGGTCCTTCGAGATTGATGCCCACCATGTCCGCTGCATCCTGGTGCCCGTTGCGCTGCATGTATGTAGCCAGCCGATTCAGGCTGCGAAGTGTTGCGTCCACCTCTCCCGTAACGGTGGTGGCCAGGTAATGCGCGACGCCCTTTGTGGCAAGGAAACAACCTACGGTGTCAATCTCGTTCGTGCCCGCCGACATGAAGTCGTACGCCATCGCACCATGCACGTGGACATCAAAGAAGGCAGATGTGAGGATCTCTGTTGCACCACTCGGTACACCCGTGCGCACTTCAGCAACGTGCCCGTCTTGGACCACGAGGGCTACGTCCTCCAGCTCTCCTGAAGTGGTATGAAGGGTACGCGCGGTGATGGTCTGCAGCATGACGTGATCCTATCTTCCTAATGTGCGGATGACACCTGCAGCGCAGCTTTCGCTGGTCTAAGCAGGCTAAGCACAACTACATGCAGCAACTCTCGAGATTGCCGGTCGGCAAGCGTTGTGTTGTTCTCCTTGAACATGCACAAACAACTGCTCACTTGGGGGCTCCTGCGCTCAGTTCGTGGAACTGCTACAGACTAGCAGTCTCTTCTTCTTTGTCGGAGAAGAAGGAGTCAGACAGCCTCTCCACTTCCATCGTGGTGACACCCCGCTCAAGGTCGAAACGTGGCACTGATTGATGTGTTTTCGCGGACATCGCATGGGTCTAGCGCATTCCTGCAAGATGTGAGCCTTCTGAGTACTTTCGCACCTGTTCCAATCAACGTTTATGCTCAATTGAGCTTGAACGTTCACTGCACAAGAGAACAAGAGATCGGATGCTTCTATGCCTGACCCGCAAAACCCAGCGCCTTACGCACACTGGATGCTTCGTGAGATCCACGAACAACCTGACACCCTGGCCGCCACGCTGCGCCGCTACGTGGACGGGGAAGTCTTTCGGGCGGAGGTCTGCGATCCCCTCCGCGAGTGGTTGCGGGCCGCCGAAGCCGAGATCGTGATCGCGGCTAGTGGATCCAGCCGGCACGCCGGCCAGGTTGCCGAACTCTTTATTGAGGACCGTAGCGGCATCGCGGTCGATGTGGAGTATGCCAGCGAGTACATCTATCGCTCGGAGGCAGCACTCAAAGACGCGTCGGTACTCGTCATTTCGCAGTCGGGAGAGACGGCGGACACGCTTGCGGCGTTGCGCAAAGCCAATGCCGTTGGCCATCGAACCCTGGCGATCACAAACGTGGCGGTGTCCACGATGGCGCGCGAGGCAAGCGTGTCCTTCCCCACAGAGGCGGGGCGCGAGCGTGCTGTTCCGGCTACAAAGAGCTTTACCGCACAGCTTTTAAACCTCGCCCTACTTTCGCTGCTTGCTGCCGAAGTGCGCGGTACCCTGACTCCGGCGGATCAGGCCAGGTCTCTTGCGGAGATCAATCAGCTGCCGGAGCTAGTGCGGCGTCAGCTGACAGGGTGGGAGGACACGCTCCGCCAGGTGGCCGAACGATACAGGACTGTCTCCAGCTTCCTGTTTCTTGGCCGTGGGGTGCACTACCCGATCGCTCGCGAGGGTGCACTCAAGCTCAAGGAATCGTCCTATTTACATGCAGAGGGATACCCCAGCGGCGAACTGAAGCATGGCCCCAACGCCCTGGTCAGTGATCAGACGCCCCTGGTCATGCTGGCCACTTTCGACCCAACAGATGCGGAGTCAGTGGAGCGGTACGAGCGGGTGGTCCATCTCATGCGAGATCTGCGCGAACAAGGTGCCCGCATCATTGCAATCGCCAACATAGGCGACAAAATCGTCCAGGCGTTGGCAAGTGACGTTGTGGAAGTGGAGGGGGCGAGCGACCCGCTTCTGACCATCTGCGAGGTGATCCCGCTGCAATTGTTTGCATACTTCATGGCAATTAACAACGGCATCGACGTCGATCATCCCCGCAATCTCAGTAAAGCGGTTCTGGCTGAGTAAGTCTGCGCTTGCATACGAAAGTTACCGTCCTACAGGAGTCTCCATGAACAGGAGACGATTTGGGATGATGCCCTCTCCTTCGCTGCGGTGTTGCTTGCCGGAGTGCCGATTGCACCTACGCAAAATGCTGTGGGTCATCCTCCACTTCAGCACGAACACCTTTTGAATCGCGAGTGGGGCCATGGCACAGCCAGCCCCAGCTCTTCCATGCACGGACTTCAACCCAGACCAATGGATGAGAAGACCACTTTTAACGGGGTCTGCTCGTCTACCCGAACAAGCCTTGCTCATTCTCCTTCGCTTCATTCAAACTGAATAGCAGAACGTTCGCCCGAACCCTATTTGTGGGGGGCTATGGAGTGTTTCACGTGATTTCTCGCCGGAGCTTTCTTCAAACCGCAGGCGCCGCCTGTGCGTCCGCTGCCCTCCCCTTGCCGACGTTTGCCGCACCCCAGGGTGAAGATGCCAAGGATCCACTTCGCTGGGTCGACCCGCGCATCGGCACAGGCGGCCACGGACATTGCTTTCCCGGTGCCAGTGTGCCGTTTGCTGCCGTACAACTGAGCCCGGACACGTTCAATGACAATTGGGATTGGTGCTCGGGGTACCACATCTCCGACACGTCCATCATGGGCTTCAGCCACACGCACCTGAGCGGCACCGGCTGCGGCGATCTGCTGGATTTTCTCGTAATGGCCGGTACCGGTCCCGTAAAACTTGTGCCCGGCTCACGAAAAAACCCGGACGAGGGCTACCGTTCGCGCTTCTCCCATGCCACCGAACAGATCAGGCCCGGTTACTACGCGGTCACGCTGGAGGACCCCAAGGTTCGTGTGGAACTCACCTCCACCGAACGGACCGGCCTACACCGGTACACCTTTCCCAAGAGCGAAGACGCGTGGCTGATCGTGGATCTCTCCCACAGCTATCTGACCAACGGTAGTTCGTCAGTCTACTCCGCGCAGCTCGCGAAGACGGCGTCCGATACGCTTGCAGGCGGTCACGTCACGCGCGCCTGGGGTCATGACCGTCACTGCTACTTCACGCTTCAAGTCTCCAGGGAGCCTACGCAGATCGTGCTGTACTCCGACGACAAGCCGGTTACGTCGCCGAACGAGTTGAAAGGCGACAATCTGAAAGCGGTCCTACACTTCCGCACCCATGCCGATGAGGTCATCCATGTGCGGACAGGCATCTCCGGCGTCAGTGCGGAGGGAGCGGCCAGGAATCTGCAAGCCGAACAGCCGGATTGGAACTTCGAGAAGACGCGCACGGCCGCGCAAGGGAAGTGGCGGGAGCAGATGGGCCGCGTCAATGCGGAGATCGCGAATCCCGAGCAGAAGCGCATTTTCTACACCGCGCTTTATCACATGTCGCTTGGACCGCAGCTGTTCGATGACGTCGATGGGCAGTACCGCGGCATGGACAAACGCCTCTATACCTTGCCTGCCGGACAGCACAACTACACAACATTTTCGCTGTGGGATACTTTCCGGGCGGCACACCCGGCCTACACGCTGATTCAGAGCGAACGCGTACCGGATTTCGTAAACACGCTGATCCGCATGGCGCAGCAGAGCGAAGACGGCATGCCCGTGTGGCCTCTACAGGGCTGCGAAACCGGCACGATGACCGGATACCATTCTGCAAGCGTGATCGCGGAAGCCATCAACAAAGGCTTCGACGGCATCGACACAGCAGCTGCCTATCAAGTGATGGCGGAACGGGCCTTGGTGGAAAACTTTGAAGGTCTCGGGTACTACCGCGAGATGGGGTATATCCCTGCTGACCGTGAAGGGGAGTCCGTCTCCAAGAGCTTCGAGTACTGCTACAACGATTGGGCTGTAGCCCATGTCGCAAAGAAAATCGGCAAGCAGGAGGAAGCAGAGCGCCTGCGAGTGCGGTCTATGAACTACCGGCATTACTTCAATCACGCCAGCCAGTTCATGGAGCCCAAGCTTGAAAATGGGCAATGGGCTCAACCCTTCGATCCTATCGAGATGGGCCATAGCAAGCGCTGGCGCGATTACACTGAATCGAACGCATGGCAGACCAGCTTCGGCATCCAGCATGACCCGGCAGGTCTGATCGAGCTGTACGGCGGCCGTGAGCCGTTCCTGAAACGGTTAGACATGCTCTTCACCGTGCCTTCGACCCTTCCGCCGGATGCGCCGCCGGACATCGCCGGCATGGTCGGCCAGTACGCGCACGGCAATGAGCCTTCGCACCATATCGCCTATCTCTATGTTTATGCGGGTGCGCCGCACAAGACACAGGCGCGCGTCCGCTCACTGATGGACACGATGTACCACGCCGACCCAAACGGCATGGAGGGCAACGAAGATGTCGGTCAGATGTCGGCCTGGTTCCTCCTTTCAGCGTTGGGCTTTTATCCTGTCGATCCTGTGAGTGGGAATTATGTGCTCGGCTGTCCGCTCGTGGAGCGTGCCACGGTGAAGCTCGGAAAAGGCAAACAACTCGAGATCGAGGTAAAGCGCCGCAGTCCCAAAGACGTCTATGTGCAGCGATTCAGCTTGAACGATCAGCCGCAGGAACGTGCCTGGTTCCATCACTCGGAGATTGCAATGGGTGGTCGCCTGCTTTTTGAGATGGGACCGGAGCCCAACCTCCATTTCGGTTCTTCTGCAGCTCAGCTTCCGCCGTCCCTCGTCCTTTAAGCAAAAAACCTGATTTCCGGGAGCCGCTGGCACGGCGGACAGTTTACGACCTCGCATAAGGGTGACTTCCAGTCCCTTGTGCGAGGTCTTTTTTGTGCGAACAACTTACTCCTTTGCGGAGCCTTACAACTTTTGCACGATTTACCGACATTTGCAGGGACGACTAGGTTCCAGAGAGTACATAACCCTTTCGCGGGCTGTGCCGAAACGGCCAAGCTAGGACGCTATGCCACTGCGCACGAAAATCCAGATTGCGTTCACCCTGCTGGCGACCGCCGGCGCGGCCGCCTTGGCAGCATGTTCCGGCCCGCAGGTCTGCTTACCCTCCTGGCTATTGCTGGTCAGCCTCGGTGCAGCCTATTTCGCCGCCCGTGGTTTTGGCGAGAAAGGCTTTCTTGTGGTGATCGATCCTCGGATCTACTTGGAGAAGCAGTTCCACGGCAGCAACAACGCCGCGCTATCGGTCAATCGGCAGCCAGGTGCCATGGTCTCCTACATCCGGTGATCGTGCCTGGGATCTATCGGCTAGGGCGTGTCTTATCGCTCATCTTGCTGGCCGTCCTCGGGACCTCCCTCTCGATGTTCTGTGCTCCCGGCTACTTTTCTGACGCAAGGGAGATGGATGCTCTACATTCCGAGACGGCGCGGGCCGACCTGAATCATCTCCGGGCGGAACAGGGCTCCGTTGCGGCATTGATGCAGGGTGAACTCCGGCAGTGGCTGCATGGGGATCTCGGCCGGTCGCGGCAATTTGGAACACCCGTCGTCACTCTACTGCGGGAACGCTCCTGGCTTTCGGGAAAGCTACTCTTCACCTCGGTCTGTGCGGGCTGGTCCGCAGCGCTCCTGCTGGCAGTTCCGCTAAGCCTGAGAAAGCATGCACTTACGGATGTTGCAGTCGTCGCGATCTGCGCGGCTCTTCTCGCGGTGCCTGTAGGCGCCCTCGCCACGCTCTGCTTGTTGGCGAACGTGGAAGGACCCACTCTGGTGCTGGCTCTGGTGATCGCCGTTCGCGATTTCAAGGTGCTTCACCGGAGTCTACGAGCGGTATGGCAGGCCCCACACCTGCTCTACGCACGAGCGCAGGGATTGACTACGCCGCAGATCCTCTTCGCCCATGTTCTGCCGTCCATGCGTCATGAACTGCTTAGCCTAACTATCATGTCTTTCACCCTGGCTCTCAGCGCACTCGTGCCGGTTGAGGTGGTCTTTGATCGTCCAGGCCTTGGCCAGCTGGCCTGGACCGCGGCAACGAACCGCGATCTTCCGGTTCTGGTCGCCGTGACGGCCTTGATGGCCGCTTGCGTGGGCGTAGCGAGTCTCTTTATGAAGCCAGTGCGGACGGCCGAGGCGTGAGCTTACGCACGGCAAGTCTCTGGTTCCTGGGGGCGCTGCTTCTGCTCGCCACATGCAGAACGATGTGTCGACCGAATCTGTACGCCACCCAAGAACGAGATAACATCGCGGCCGGGACCAGTGCCGGACACGTCGTAGGCACCGATGAGCTTGGCCGGGACAGGGCAGCACGCATCTCATTGGCGATCCTCTTGAGTTTGGGCGGAGCCTGTTGCGCCAGCGCAGTCTCAAGCACGGTGGCGCTCGCGCTGGGTGGCTTATCAGCCTTCTCTCCTCGATGGGTGAGCTGGTCATTGCTCTACATCGCGGATCTCTTTCTTGTGCTGCCCTGGCTTTTTCTGCTGATGCTGGTGCGGTCCACCTTGCCTCTCAATCTGCCGCCGGCGCAGTCCGAAGTGGTGACGTTTCTCCTGCTTGCATTGCTCGGTGTGCCGGTCTTCTTACGCGTGAACCACCAGACGACGGCCAGCCTAATACGCGCGGACTGGATGTTGCAGGCACAGGCTTGGGGATTGAAGCCACATCAGATCGCTTGGCAGGTCTGGCCGCACCTCCGGCCCCTGCTATGGACGCAATTCCTGCTCTACGTGCCGGCATGCGTCATCGCCGAAGCCAATCTTGGAACCATGGGACTGGGCCTGAGCGAACCCTTGCCCTCCCTTGGCACCTTTCTGGCCAATCTGCAGAGTGAAGCTCTGCTTGGCACCACTTATCTGGTCTTTCTGCCGGTGGCCCTTCTCATCCTTGCCCTTGTCGCCCTCGAGCTGACCATCTTCGGAGCTGAGCCATGACACCTCTTAGGCTGTCCCTTATCTGCTTCCTGTCTACCCTGGGCATCGTGCCTGGGGACGATACACATGCAAAGGGCAACGCCCATGGCGAACTCTCCTGGGCTCTGCACTACAACCCAAAAACACTGGATCCGGCAAAGGTCGATGATCAGGCGTCAGAGCTGGTGCGGTACGTTACTGCGGGGGTCCTTGTCCGACTGAACCGCAGCACCATGGCGCTTGAACCAGAGCTAGCAGAGAGCTGGACGGTAAGCCCGGATGGCAAGACCATCAACCTGCAGCTGCGCAAAGGCCTGCGCTTCTCTGATGGCACACCGTTGGGCGCGCCGGACGTGGTCAGTTCTTTACAACACGTCCTCGCGCCGGGAACGGCCGCCCCTGCCGCAGAACAATTTATCGCACCGGCCAAGGTGGTCGTGGACGCGCCAACCCCATGGACCATCCGTCTCCGCTTGCCGGTACGTGTTGTGCAGGCAGCCGCCATTCTCGACGAGATTGCGATCGAGCCTGCAAACCGCTGGACCGAATCGAAAATTACCTCGGGACCCTTCACCGTCGCCGAGTACCATCCCGGTCAATACCTACGCCTCCTTCGCAACCCGTACTACTGGAGAAAGGACGTCAACGGTACCAGCCTGCCCTACCTGCCGAGCCTCAGACTCGATGTACTGGGCAATCCGGACACGGAAGAATTGCGATTTCTGCGAGGTCAGTATGCGTTTCTGGACAGGCTTCCGCCAGAGACGTTTGCAGCAGTCAACCGCAAGTTTCCGAACGCGGCTCACGATCTCGGCCCTTCATTAAATACGGAGCAGATGTGGTTTAACCAGACGGCGACGGCGCCGTTACCTGCCTATGTGAAGCAGTGGTTTGCCAACAAGAATTTCCGTGCCGCCATCTCCCGATCGCTGCACCGAGCGGATATGGCAAGGATTGCTTTTGATGGGCATGCCACTCCCGCCAACGGCTTCATCTCGCCGGCGAACACAACCTGGTACAACAAGACACTCGCCCCGGTCCAGGAAAATGAAACTGCAGCGCTCGAGTTGCTCGCGCATGATGGTTTCGGGAAGCGTGGCTCGCAGCTCTACGATCGCGACAATCACCCAGTGAAGTTCTCGCTGGTCACAAACGCGGGCAACCGTGCACGCCAGCGGATGGCGGCTCTCATTCAGCAGGACCTGGGTGCTCTCGGGATTCAGGTAAATGTCGTCACCCTTGACTTTCCTGCGCTGATTGAACGGCTCATGCATACGGGTGATTACGAGGCAGCATTGCTAGGGCTGAGCAATGTGCAGCCCGACCCCAGCTCCATGATGAATGTCTGGCTGAGTGACTCACCCAATCACCAATGGAATCCGAGTGAGCGCAGCCCTGCCACGCCCTGGGAGGCTGAGATCGACAAAGCCATGCGCGGGCAGGCGGAGGCCAGCGACATGCACGTGAGAAAGACGGCAGTGGACAGGGTGCAGACGATCGTCGCGGAGCAGCTGCCCTTCATCTACCTTGTCTATCCGAACACCCTTTGTGCCGTATCGCCCGCACTCGAGGGAGTACGCTTCTCGGTCCTGCAGCCGGACGTCGTCTCTGAGATTCAGGCCGTTCGCTGGAAGGGAGATCGCCATTGATTGACCCCGTACTCACCGTTCGACTCACTGCCGGGTATCCGAAATATGAGGTGCTGAAGGATCTGTCCTTCGAGCTTCGACCCGGCGAGCGCCTCGGCCTGCTTGGGCCAAGCGGCTCGGGCAAGAGTACCTTGCTGCTCGCCATGCTTGGTCTTCTTCCACAACGTGGGGGGTGGGCGCGCGGCGAGGTACTTCTGGAAGGCAAGAATGTCCTCGCTCTCCGAAAGCGCGAAGCGCGTTCGATGCGGGGTCGCGCCTTTGCTCTGGTTCCGCAGAGCCCACTCTCCGCGTTAAATCCGGCTCTCAGCCTGCAGACCCATTTTGAACAGTGTTGGAAGGCGCATTGCCCTCCAGACCGGACCAAGTTGAAAATCCGTGTCCAGGAGCTGCTTCGCCGAGTGCAGGTACCAGCTACGGACGACTTCTTGCAGCGCAAATCCGGTCAGATCAGCGTTGGCCAGGCGCAACGTTGCACCCTGGCGCTGGCCCTGCTGCACCGACCCGCGGTGATCATTGCGGATGAGCCTACAAGTTCACTCGATCCTGTGAGCCAGACCGAAGTGCTCGATCTATTAAGGGAGACAAGCGAGGAACAGGGTGCCGCGTTAATGTTTGTCTCGCACGATCTCTTGTCCGTGCTCAGACTGTGTTCGGACGTGGCAATACTTGCGGAAGGATGTCTCGCAGAGCAGCTGCCTGTAGAAGACATCGTGCTCGCGAGAAATGAGACGCTGCGGCATTTACTGCGTGCTCTGCCCATCCCCGCAGAACTGCTCCTCAAGCACCTCAGAGAACCTGTCTCTACGCCTACAGAGGCGTTGGTGCTTTCGACGCAATAAAATCACCCCGATGAAGGTTGAGACCGTCTATGAACTCGGGAGTACGTTCCTAGGGTAGCGAGACAGACTGCGTCAGCGGCAGGTCGCGCGAGGAACTTCCAGCCGAGACTGTGTACGTTCCCGGCAACCATTTCCAGCTCTCGGTCGGCTCATCCCAGCTCGCCAATGCCAGAGCTTCCATGGGTATGCTGACAATCTTGCGCTCCCCGGGAGCAAGTTCAACACGCTTCCAGCCAGCCAACCGGCGAAAGGCCTCGCCTGAAGCCTTGGGCAGCTGCACATACACTTCGGCAGTCTCCGAACCGGCGCGTTGCCCCGTATTCCGGATCGTTACGGAGGCCGTTTTGGATGCTCCGTCCACATGCAGATCGGAGTAGGTGTAGGTCGTGTAGGAGAGACCGAACCCGAAGGGAAACAGCGGCTGTTTGCCTTCCGAGTCGAACCACTTGTACCCGAAGCGAACACCTTCGGTAAGCGCAGCGGGAAACGTGGATGTCTTCTCTTCAGCAATCCAGTGTTCCGGCAGACCGCCGTTGGTGTTGTTGTAGGTCATGCCGAAGATGCGCGCGTGCGGCAGGTCGGCCTCTGTCTTGGCAAAGGTGATCGGTAACTTGCCTGATGGGTTCACGCTACCGAACAGCAGGTTGGCGATTGCCTGTCCCCCGGCAATGCCCGGGTACCAGGCCTCCATCAAGCCGGCCACGTTGTTCAACCAGGGCATGCTTACCGGATTGCCCGTAATCAGCACCACAACCGTACGCGGGTTGGCCTTTGCGACAGCCGCAATCAGGGCATCCTGCGTGCCGGGCAGTGCCAGCGTTGGCGCGTCGCCACCCTCGCTCATGTACTGGTCGGCAAAGACGATAGCGACATCACTCTTGGCCGCCAGCGCCGCTGCGGCGGAGAAATCGGTACCGGGGTCAAAGCTTACCTGCGCGTTCGGTGCGTGCTCCTGGATGTACCTCAGCGGAGCGGACGGAAAGTAGACGGCCTCGCCCCACTTGGTGGGCTTGTTCGGGGAGATCGCATTGCCGCCCGGCGCGTCGACCTGCGCAGAGCCGCCACCCGACATCACCCCAACATCAGCGTGTGCACCGATCACGGCGATCGAGCGCAGACTGGCCGCATTCAGAGGTAGGGTACCGCGTTCGTTCCGCAACAGAACAAGGCTCTCCTCGGCGATGTGCTGTGCATCATCACGCCCTTTAAAAGGGTCAACCACAACGCGCGGCTCGGGTTGGTGGTCGATCACGCCGGCCGCAAACATGGACCGCAGCAGCCGGTGCACCATGTCATCCAGGCGACTCATGGGCACCTGCCCAGCCTGCACTGCATCCATCAGCGGCTTACCGAAGTACTCGTCTCCGGGCTGTTGCTGATCAAGCCCGGCCATGGCGGCTTTGACCGTGGTGTGCGTCGCCTCCCAGTCCGAAACAACGAAACCGGGAAATTTCCACTCCCCCTTTAAAACCTTATTCAACAGGTAATCGTTCTCGCAGCTCCAATCGCCGTTGACCTTGTTGTACGAGCACATAACGGACGAGGGATGACCAATGCGAATGCCGATCTCAAAGGCCAGCAGATCGCTCTCATGCATGGCCTTATGGTCAAGCTGGACGTCCACCACCGTGCGTCCGGTCTCCTGATCGTTCATGGCGTAATGCTTGATGTCGCCCATGATCTGGTTGCTCTCAAGGCCTGCGATCAGGTTGCCGACGGTCGTGCCCGCAAGCACAGGGTCCTCACCGGGGTATTCAAAGAGACGGCCGTTGCGAGGGTCACGTGCCAGATCGACCCCTCCACCGATCGACTGGTTGTAGCCTTCCGCCCGCAGTTCCCGCCCGATCACGTCGCCGTACAGGTGCGCGGCTTCCGGATCCCAACTCGCCGCAGCCCCCAACACGCTGGGCAGTAGTGTGGCATAGCGGCTCTCCTTGGCCGCCATGCGGGCTCCCACGGCAGAATCCGCCTGCTGCAGCGAAGGGATGCCCAACCGCGGAATCCCCAACACCTCACCTGCTCCGCCGTTATTATCCGGCGGAACGGGATCTCCGTCGCGGAGCGGGCCCCAGCCAATGCCATGAACCAACTGGATCTTCTCAGAGAGCGTCATTTCCTTCATCACCAGGTCCGCACGTTGGTCCGGCGAAAGAGAAGCGTTCATCCAAGAGCGCGACGCGCGCGACGATGCGGAATCATGGGATTGCGCAACAGCTATGCCCGCTCCAACGGCAAACGTTACAGCCAACAAGGGGAAGGCAGCAAGGGTCTTGCAAGACATGAAAACTCCGAAGCATTTTGTATTGGTGAATCGTTTATCTAGACAATCTTTTGCTGTATATCCTCTGGGATGCACGAATGGCAAGCCCCACCTGCGCTGCTCTTGTGCTGCTGTGAGGCGGGCTTACCTCACTCTAAACGCTTCAACAGTTCAGCTTCATCGATTACTTCGACGCCCAGCCCACGTGCCTTATCCAGTTTGGAGCCGGCATCCTCACCGGCCACCACAAAGCTGGTCTTCTTGGAAACGGACCCCGAGACCTTGGCCCCGGCTCGCTCGACCCTCTCCTTGGCTTCTTCGCGTGACAGGCTGGGCAAGGTTCCTGTCAGCACGACCACCCTGCCCTCCAGAACGCCTCCGACACGCCGCTGTGGTGCAGGCATAGTCAGGCCAACCTCCTGCAACTCGCGCACCAGCGAGCGGTTTCGCTCCTCTGCAAAGAACTCAACGATGGCCTGGGCAACGCGCGGACCGACTTCATTCACCGCTTCCAACGCATCGGCCGTTGCCGCTTCCAACGCGATCACCGAACCGAAATGCTCCGCCAGCAGACCGGCCGTCCGCTCCCCCACATAGCGAATGCCCAGCCCGAACAGAACGCGCTGCAACGGTGCCTCCTTGGATCGCTCGATCTCTGACAGCAGCGCCTCCGCAGTCTTCGCGCCTACGCGCTCCAGTGAGACAAGCTGCGACTTCGTCAGGCGGTACAGATCCGCCACCGAGCGTACCATCGGCTCCCGTGCCTGGACAGGTCCCCCGTCTTCCAGTTCCTCTCCCCCTGCATTCTGCCCCAGCAGTTGCACGACCATGGCCTCACCCAGGCCTTCTATGTTCATCACGCCGCGAGCCGCCCAGTGCAGCAATTCCTCCCGTACACGGGCAGGGCAGCGCGCGTTGATGCATCGCAGGTCCACCTCGCCCTCCGCGCGTACCAAGTCTGTCGAGCAAATGGGGCAGAGGGTGGGAAAGACGATCTCCCGTGTGCCGCGCGGGTGCTGCGCATCCTCCACCACCTCGGTAATCTTGGGAATCACATCGCCGCCCCGCTCCACAGCGACTGAGTCTCCTATCCGCACCCCCAACCGCGCAATCTCATCCGGATTATGCAGTGTGGCGCGTGTCACCGTGATGCCGCCAATCAAGATAGGAGCGAGGGCCGCGACGGGTGTGACTTTACCTGTACGACCCACCTGAAACAGCACGTCGACAAGCTGGGTCACCCCGCCACGCGCTGCAAACTTGTACGCAATCGCCCAGCGCGGTGCCTTCCCGGTAAAGCCCAGGCGACGCTGTTGCACGACCGAGTCGACCTTGAGCACAACCCCATCGATCTCGTAGGCCAGATCTCCACGCAGCAACTCCACTTCACGGATGAACGCGAGGGCGTCGTCGATATTCGCTGCGGTGCGTGCGTGCTTGTTGACCAGAAAGCCCGCCCGGCGCAGGGCCTCGAGAGCTCCGGACTGCTCTCGAAGAAACATCTCGCCATCGCGAAGCAGAAAGTAGCCGAACAGCTCCAGCCGCCGTTGTGCGACGGTGTTGGGCTCCAGCGTTCGTATGGTTCCAGCCGCAGCATTGCGAGGATTGGCCGCGGGCGCCTGCCCGGCTGCCTCGCGTTCGGCGTTCATCTTTTGGAAGGCCTTTTGCGGCAGCACCACCTCTCCCCTGACCTCAAAGGCCTGCGGCAGCCCGGCATCCGCAAGCCGCGCGGCAGATATGTGCAGGGGCACGGAGCGGATAGTGCGGACATTGGTCGTAACATCCTCCCCCGTGGTGCCGTCCCCTCGGGTAAGGCCGGATTTCAGGACGGCCTCGCCCCGCTTCCCTGCCTCGTACTGGAGCGCCAGGGACAGTCCGTCGAGCTTGAGTTCGCAGACATAGCGCACCGCCTCAGCGGATCCCAGAATGCCGGTCACTCGGTCAGCCCAGGCACGCAGTTCGCCTTCGTCATAGGCATTATCTAGCGACAGCATGGGGCGCGAGTGGCGCACCTTCGCAAAGCCCTCCTTGGGCTTGCCGCCAACCCGCTGCGTGGGAGAATCCGGCGTAAGCAGATCGGGGTGCTCGGCCTCCAGGAGCCTTAGCTCATTCATGCGCGCGTCGTACTGCGCGTCCGTCCACTCCGGGGTGTCCAAAACGTAATACAGGTGCTCATGATGGCGAAGTTGCTCGCGAAGCGAGTCAATCTGCTGGTCGGGCGAGAGGGATTTCGCGGCGGGCATCGGCTGTGATTATAGGCAGTTCGATGCGCCTCTCCTAGTTGATTCCAGGGGCTCACGATGCATCGCGTTACACTGAATGGGAGGAGATCTGCTCCATGGCGCATACCGTTTTCTGCACGAGAAACAAGGCTGAGATGGAGGGGCTGGATGAGCCGCCGTTCGACTCGGATTTCGGACAGAAGATCTACAAGAACGTCTCCCAGAAGGCATGGAACGAGTGGCTGGAACGGCAGAAGATGCTGTTAAATGAGTACCGCTTGCAGCCCTGGACCCGTGAAGCGCAGGAGTTTCTGGTCGAGCAGATGAACGACTTCTTCTTCGGCAGCGGCGGTGAGTTGCCCAAAGAGTTCGTGGCTCCCACGCATTAAGTCACCCTGGCCGAAAGCACGGGATTGCCTGACGGGCCCTTTTGGTTCGATCGTCCAGCACTCCGCCTCTCGATACAAATCAGACCTTCCGGGTGGAAGTCGTCTACCACCCCGTGTACACTACAGACACCCTGCGCGGGCCAAAGGTCGGCGCTCAATACACAAAGTCGGGACGTGGCTCAGCCTGGTAGAGCGCACCCTTGGGGTGGGTGAGGTCGCTAGTTCGAATCTAGTCGTCCCGACCATTTCTTGTTTTACTCTCTCCATTTGCCCTTTTGAAGATGCAGTCAGAGGGACTCTGCATGTGGATGTACCCCTTACCGCCTCCGCACATTGGAGCGATCAATCACTTATCTTGCGTCCCAAGAAGTCGTCTGTAACCGTTGCCTCCACTAATCAACGTAGGCCGCATCCGGCCTTCTCCTGACGGTGGCGACTCCAACCGCACAGTTCCCCGTTGACTCTATCCGCTGCGTTCTCCTGGTCTTTTCCCATCCTGGTAAGTCGGT
>CAXTGE010000056.1:0-2886 GCA_964243645.1 uncultured Acidobacteriaceae bacterium
CATGAGATCGCCTCGCAGCAAGGCATGCCGCCCGGCTTTGCCGATCCGTGGGCCCTGCCGGCAACGGCTGTGTACGGGACACCGAATAACCAGGACAACGGAATTCCGGGCATGGGCAATAACGCTCCCGCGGGGGCGTTCGCCCACGGCTCAGCTGCCGCCACGAGCAATTCCGGTACGCGGAACTCCGGCGGACCTCGTCCGGCAAGCGACGCACAGAGCCCCGGCAGCCTCGCCGGAGAGACGCACTAATTCAGCAAACCCAGGAGTAAGGGCAACGAAATGGCATTGGAACACGAACATCACGACGGGCACCACGCCCATGGACCGAAGGCGTTGCCTTCGGTCCTGGTGGTGCCTGATTTTGTAGGCGTCTGGCGACAGCGTGCTTTGATCCTCGGTGCCGTTTTTGCCCTGGTGTCGCTGGTCTTCGTCGGCAGCCCCGAGGGTCGCGCCCACCTACTGCGTTCGTATCTGATGGGGTCGATGTCCGCCTTCAACTTTATGGGTGGCGCGCTGGCCTTTCTGCTGGTTCAGTATCTCTCCGGCGGTAAGTGGGGCCTGATCCTGCGGCGGCCGCTGGAGGCCATGACGCGGACGTGGTGGTTTGTCGCGCTGCTGTTTGTGCCGATCCTGCTGCTGATGAAGCGGCTCTATCTCTGGGCGTTGTACAACACCCCCGCAGAGACACTGTCCGCGCTGCAGCAGGGATTGATCAGCAAAGAGCAACAGGTCTGCATCAACCTCAAGCACGTGATGCTCAGCCCGACGAGCGCCGTGGTGGAATACCTGGTGACCTTTGGTTTCCTCGGGGTGGTGATCACGCTGTTGAACAAGTGGTCTTTGAGCCGTGATGCCGATCCGGCAGCGGGAACCATGCGTAGCTACGACCGGTGGCGCATTCTCTTCGAGAACTTCTCCGGCCCAGCCACGTTTCTCTACGTGGTCGTGCTGACCGTCTTTGTGATTGTGTTTTTAAAGTCGCTCGATGTGACCTGGTATTCGTCCATTTACGGGCTGCAGTTTCTGGTGGCCCAGGGATACGCCGTCCTCGCGATCGGCATGATGACGTTGATCCTGTTGTCGAAGTATGAGCCCATGAAGACAATGTTCCGGACCACGGAACAGCACGACCTCGGCAAGCTGGCCTTTGCCTTCGTCATGCTGAACATCTATTTCACGTTCGCCGAGTTTCTGATCATCTACTCCGGAAACCTGCCCGATGAGATTCCCTGGTATCTCCACCGTATCCGGGGCGGTTGGTGGGTCATCTGCTCGATCGACGCGATCTGCCACTGGATCATCCCGTTCTGCCTGCTGCTCTCGCGCGACTTCAAACGCTCCCAAAGCCGGATGTTCTGGCTCTCGGTCTTTATGATTTTTGCTCGCCTGATCGATATGTTCTGGCTGGTGGAACCGAACTTCCAGGACGCTGCGGGAAACCTGCATATTGTGGGAAACCTGAGCATCCTTTCCTATATCACCGTGCCCATAGCCGTTCTGGCGTTCTGGGCGTTCTTTTACCTGACTGAACTCGGCCGTCGGCCGCTCATCAGCACCAACGATCCGCATACGGCGGAAGTCCTGGAGCCCGAGCATGCACACTAATCCACGGGAGGGGAATGACCCTCTCCATCCAGAAGGGCAGTCCCCGATGCGCTCGCGTGACCGAAATGAAGAGAACCCCGGCTACGAGATTCAGGACGTCAACGTCGGCGGGATCGTCACATTCCTTGCCGGGCTATGTGGCTTCCTGCTGATCTTCTTCGTGTTTTGCTTCGTGATGGGAAAGGCGATCAATACGGGACTGCTGAAAGAAGACGGCCCGGCAGACAAGTGGCACGGCGGCATGCCGGGCCATGAGAACGAAGTTTCCCGCAAGCGGGAGGATCTGGCGTCCAACGTCACGCTGGAGCAGCGTGAGTACGCGACTATGACGCAGAGATTCCCCACCCCGCGTCTGCAGACGGACGATGGCAACCAGGACACGGCGGATATGCACGCGAAGGAAGACCTGCTGCTGGAGAACTACAGCACAGCGGCCGACCTGCCGGCCGGCTCCGTCCGCATCCCCATTGAGCGGGCGATGCAACTGATTGCGCAGCGTGGTCTGCCCCAGGCAGCCAGCGCTGCCCAGGCCAGCGAGACGGAGATGGCGGGGGACGCCCGCCCGGTGGTAACGGTTCCTCTCACCGATGGGTTTGCCCGTACGGGCTATGAGTTGGATCAGATGGCAAGCCGCGAACAGCGACTGGAATTCAACCAGGCGGAAGCCAAACGCTAGGCTATTCGCAGGGGCAATCGGGTGTACGGATACCGACGAACCGTCCTCACGGAGGATCGCCGTTCCCCATACACTGAATCAGGCGGTTAGAAAAACATGAAGATCTCAGGTCCAATACGGAATGCTCGACGGGGCTGGCGGTCTAGCCTGCGTGCAGGCGCCTTCCTGGCGCTCCTGGGAGGGTTTTTTGTGTTGCCGACGGTGACGCTGGCCCAGGTGTCCAGCTACGGCGAAAAGTCCGAGGGAACGTCGCATGGCGATGAACTCCCGAAGGTCTTGAAGCAGGTACAGGTGTCCCAACACCTCAATGCCCAGCTGCCGACGGCGGCTCCCTTCGTCGACGAGACGGGTCACCCCGTCACCCTGGGATCTTACCTGGACGGTAAGCACCCCGCGGTGCTGGCATTGGTGTACTACAACTGTCCGATGCTCTGCTCCGAAGAGATGGACGGCCTGACCAGCGCGCTGGAGATGGTCCGGTTGCGGCCTGACAAGGATTTTCAGATCATCGTGGTGTCGATTGACCCCAGCGAGGGACCGCAGCTCGCAGCGAAGAACAAGGCGTTCTATGTCAAGCGCTACGGTCATCCCGAGACGGCAAA
>CAXTGE010000056.1:2986-5161 GCA_964243645.1 uncultured Acidobacteriaceae bacterium
TACCACTACGATCCGCAGACGAACAAGCACTCACTGATTGTGGCGCGCGTGGTTCAGCTTGGTGGCATGCTCACTGTGGCGGCTCTGGCGAGCTTCCTTTTTATTATGTTTCGGCGGGATATCAGCTCCGACCGCGATCAAGTTTTAACTCACGGGCCCACCGGGCGCCGCGTAGCATAAGGGAAACAATGGGTATCAGTCCAGTTCTCTGGCAATTTTTGGTGAAGTGGTTGCACAACTCAGCCCTGTTCCCGGCTGAGGCGTCGACCATTGCACCGTACACCGACGCGCTTTACTTCTTTCTTCTGGCGATGACGCTCTTTGGCGTTCTGCTGGTGGTCGCCCTGGTCTTCGGCTTCGCGATCCGGTACCGGCGCGAGCGCAATCCGGTGGCGACCCAGGTGGAGGGATCCACCCTGCTCGAAGCTACCTGGACGATCATCCCCCTGGGCATCTTTCTGGTGATCTTCGTGTGGGGCGCGCTCCTGTACTTCCGCATCTACAGCCCCCCCGTCAATGCGATGAACGTGTACATCATCGGCAAGCAGTGGATGTGGAAGGCCGAGCATCCTGGGGGGCAGCATGAGATCAACGCCCTGCACGTGCCGACAGGCCGTCCGGTGCAGCTGACCATGATCTCGCAGGATGTCTTCCATAGCTTCTCGATTCCCGACTTTCGCGTGAAGCGCGAGGTGATCCCAGGGCGTTACTCGACGGTGTGGTTCCAGGCGACGCAACCGGGCTCGTACCACCTCTTCTGCACGCAGTACTGCGGTACGCTGCACTCGGGCATGATCGGTCTCATTACCGTGCAGACGCCTGACGACTACGAGCGATGGTTGAAGCAGTCCACCTCCGGCATGAGCCTTGCGCAGAACGGGGAACGGCTTTTCTCGAGCATGGGGTGCACCTCATGCCATAGCGGCAACGCGGCGGCACGTGGACCGAACCTCCATGGCATCTATGGATCGAGACTGACGATGACGGACGGCAGCCAGGTACTCGTGAATGACGCGTACCTTCGCGAATCGATCTTGAACCCGTCGCAGCATGTGCCGGTAGGCTTTGCGCCGATCATGCCGACATATCAGGGTCAGATCAGTGAGGATGGGTTGATCTCGCTGATCGAGTACATCAAGAACATGCAATCGAATTATCGGATTCAGCAAACCAACGTGACCTCAGACAGCAACCAGGCCGCGCCGACAATGCCAGCGATGCCTACAAATACGGATACGGTGAAGCCATGAGCAGCGCCTCGACAATCGTCTCGTTGCCTGACCAGAGTACGGCCAGGCTCCCGAAGAGAAACTACCTGAACAACGAGCATGGTCTGCTCAGCTGGTTGCTGACCGCGGACCATAAGCGTATCGCGATCCTCTACCTGATCTCGATTACGTTCTTCTTCTTCATCGGTGGAGCGTTTGCCGGCCTGATTCGCCTGGAACTGCTCACGCCCCAGCCCGATCTGGTGGCGTCCGACACGTATAACAAGTTCTTCACCATGCACGGCATCATCATGATCTTCCTGTTCCTGGTACCCTCCGTGCCAGCGACGCTCGGGAACTTCCTGATTCCGATCATGATCGGTGCGAAGGACCTTGCCTTTCCGAAGATCAATCTTCTGAGCTGGTATCTGTACATGACCGGCGGAACGTTGACATTGGCGGCGCTTGTGCTGGGTGGTGTTGATACGGGCTGGACGTTTACGACCCCGCTCTCGACGCACTACCTCAATACCCATGTGTTGACGGCGGCGACCGCTGTGTTTGTGGCAGGGTTCTCGTCCATCTTTACCGGGCTGAACTTCATTGTGACCATCCACCGCATGCGGTGCCCGGGCATGACGTGGTTCCGGATGCCGCTGTTCTGCTGGTCGAACTACGCTGCCTCGCTGCTCATGGTGCTCGGCACACCGGTTCTCGCCATCGCAATTGTGCTCGTCGCTTTGGAGCGCATCTTTGGGATCGGCGTCTTCGACCCGGCAAAGGGTGGCGATCCACTACTCTTTCAGCATCTTTTCTGGTTCTATTCCCATCCCGCCGTGTACATCATGATCCTGCCCGGCATGGGCGTGATCTCGGAGACGATGTCGACGTTCAGCCGCAAGCGCGTCTTCGGCTATACCGCCGTGGCGTTCTCCTCCGTGGCCATTGCAC
The DNA here is from genome assembly GCA_964243645.1 of uncultured Acidobacteriaceae bacterium. Lineage (GTDB taxonomy): Bacteria > Acidobacteriota > Terriglobia > Terriglobales > Acidobacteriaceae > Granulicella. Next base: position 5,146 of record CAXTGE010000056.1, read on the forward strand.
TGTTCGGCTTCTTTGT
>CAXTGE010000056.1:5261-18389 GCA_964243645.1 uncultured Acidobacteriaceae bacterium
TACTTCGTGGTGGCCCACTTCCATTTCGTCATGGTGGGTGGCATGTTGATGGCGTTCCTGGCGGGTATCCACTTCTGGTGGCCGAAGATGACGGGCCGGATGTATTCGGAGTCGCTCTCCAAGCTTGCCGCAATCACGACGTTCATCGGCTTCTTCCTGACCTTTATGCCGCAGTTCATCCTGGGCTACCTGGGTATGCCCCGCCGGTACCATGCGTATCCCGCGGAGTTCCAGGTGCTTAACGTGCTCTCAACCGCCGGCGCGACGGTTCTGGGCGTCGGGTACATGCTGCCGTTGATTTATCTCGGCTGGTCGTTAAAGTACGGTGCCATCGCGGGTGCAAATCCGTGGCAGGCCACCGGGCTTGAGTGGCAGATCCAGTCGCCACCGTTGACGGAGAACTTCATCGAGACACCGGTCATGGATCATGAGGCTTATGATTATGAGTGGCTTGAACGCAAGCAGCATGAGGTGACCACCGTTGGATAATGCGCTCACAGCGGGCATCAGCCCTCACACGGCAACCTCGACGGCGCACGCTGCGGAGCATGAGCACGTTTCGCTACCGCAGCACCGTCACCATTTTGAATCGGAGGAGCAGCAGCGTGAGGCTGGCTCCTTCGGTATGTGGCTGTTCCTGCTAACCGAGATCATGTTCTTTGGAGGGATGTTCTTCGCCTACCTCCTGTACAGGAACTGGTACTATCCCGCCTTCGCGGCTGCGTCAAACCAATTGAGTGTGACGTTAGGCGGCATTAACACGGCCGTCTTGATCAGCTCCGGTTTCTTCATGGCGCTCGGGGTCTGGGCGGCAGAGGTCCGCAACCGTAATTTGCTCGTCGTCTTTCTGCTGCTCACGACAGTCTTTGGTTTTGCCTTTCTCGGGATCAAGGGAGTGGAGTGGAAGGATGAGATCGAAATGGATCACGTCCCGGGGCTTTCGTTCAATATTTCCCGCTTCGTGAACCCTCACGCCTATGGGATCAAGGAAGAGGCGCTTCCCCCGGACATGGCGCAAAGAACGCAGGTCTTCTTCTTCCTGTACTTCGCCATGACCGGTATGCACGCTTTGCATATGATCATTGGCTTGGGATTGCTTTTCTGGCTTATCTTCAGGTCCTGGCGGGGGGAATTCAGTTCAGGCTATGTGGCGCCGATTGAGAACTTTGGGCTGTATTGGCACTTTGTCGATATCGTCTGGCTGTTTCTCTTTCCACTGCTTTACCTGATCAATCGGCACCCCCTGAAGTAAGCAGTACGCTGCAACGTTTACAAGTACCTCGACGAAGGATGATGAAGATGGCCGAGCATGCCCAGACGCTTCAAAGCACTGACGATCTGAACGTCACGAACCCGCAGCATGCGGAGCACCATCTTGTAAGTCCTCTGCAGTACACGATGGTCTTCGGCACGCTGTTGGTCTGCACCCTGCTCACAGTGGGAGCGGCGTATGTGGATATGAAGTGGCTGAATCCCGTGATTGCCCTTGGGATCGCCAGTTTTAAGGCCGTCATTGTGATCCTATTTTTCATGCATGCCAAGTATCAGTCGCGGCTGATCAAAATGACCATCGCTTCAGGGTTCTTTGTGTTCCTCGTCCTGATTTGCATGACACTCAGTGACTACGTCACACGCGCATGGGGTCAGTGGTAGATCGTCCCTGTTTCAAAAAAGAGGCCTGCGAGCAATCGCAGGCCCTTCTTTTTGCGGCGCGGACGTTGGATAGCAGACAGTCACACATTCGACATACGTCGCAGCAGCTGCCGAAGAAGTCCCATCCAGGTTGCCGCCTCTTCCTTCGTACGCCCGAGTTGCATTGCCAGCTGCCGAACGATCTCCGGGCGTGCATTTGCAGGAAATCGACGGGTGTAGCCGGAGTGCTCCATGACGTCCAGTAAGGCCACCAGCAGGCGCTCACGAAGAGCAACATCCGGAATCTCCTTTATAACTAACGGCAACTCGCGGCAGCCCTCCAGGCCAGAGCGCGTGAGTTCATAAAGGCATACGGCGACGGCCTGTCCCAGATTCATCGACAGATGACGTCCCTCGGGCGCGTACAGCGGTATGGTCAGCAGCGTGGAGCAGTAACTCAGTTGCTCTTTGGTCAGACCGGTCTTCTCTGAACCGAAGAGTAGGGCAATGCGCATCCGCCAAGGCTCAGTCCAAGGCTCAGTCTCACCTACACTCTCTTTCTCTCTGCCGAGAGCTCTTTCAAGAAGAAGGGTAGCGGCCTCCTGCAAAGGCAGGATAGGAAGCGTGAGATCGCGACCCCCGATGGCGGTCGTCCCAGCGACGTAGGCGCAGTCGGCGATGCCCTCAGCCAGGGTGGAGAACAGGCGAGCCGAGCGCATCAGGTCGCCCGCGCCAACAGCGGAGCTTGCTTCGAGCTGAGCCGCTTCAAATGGAGGGGCGAAGGCGTTGACCACGCGGAGATCGCTGAAGCCAAAGTCCTGCATGGCCCGGGCTGCCGCACCGATATTCTGCGGATTGCGCGCACCGACCAGCACGATGGCAAAGCGCTCCCTGGCTTCCGCGGTCAACATCCCTTCATTCTAGGTCGGTCGTCTTCCAGAACGGTCTATCTCGAGCACGGAGTCGCTAACTCACTGTCATCGTTCCTTCATCTTCGCTTCATACGGCTTTCACTGTGCGGGCCTTACCTTCTGGGCATGTCCAGATTGCTGTTTCCTTTTCCACGAGCGACCACCGTCGCTATGGCAGCCGTGTCCCTCCTGTCCCCGGTTGCTCTCAAAGCACAGTACGAGAATGGCGGCGTGGTCGGAACCATCCGCGATCCAAGCGGAGCGCCGATCACCCATGCCAAGGTGAGCATCACCAGCGCGGCCACGGCGGCCGTGGTCCACGCTGAGACCAACGATGCCGGAGAGTATGAACTTCCGCAGCTGCGGGTTGGCGTATACAGCGTGGCGGCAAGCGCTCCCGGTTTCTCGGATGCAGTGGCGACGAACATCACCGTTTCCGTCGGCAATCGGCAGCGCATCGATCTCGCGCTTACCGTGGGCGCTGCCCAGACGACCGTGGAGGTGAACGATGTGACGCTGCAACTGGAGACGGATCAGAGTCAGCGCGACCAGACCATTACGAATTATCAGTCCGAAGCGCTGCCCCTGGTGTCGCGCAACTATTCGGATCTGCTGGGCCTGGTCTCCGGTGTACGCCAGGCACCGTCGGCTGCTACGACGACCTCCATCAGCAGCCTGGTGCGCGCGGGAGCGTACAACGTCAACGGCCAGCGCAGCATGTTCAACAACTTCCTTCTGGACGGCATGGATAACAATGCGTATGGCGAATCCAACCAGGGGTTTGACAACCAGATCATTGCCATTCCGCCCGACTCGGTGGCGCAGTTCAGCGTGGTGACGAATAACGAAAGCGCGGAGTATGGACGATCGTCAGGGGCGACCATCAACGTGGCGTCGAACAGCGGATCCAATCGCTTCCACGGGGCGCTGTACGAGTTTCTCCGCAACACTGACCTGAACGCCGCAGGCTTCTTCAAGCCGACGCTTGTCGGCAGTGCGGGGCAGGTCACGCCCTTTAAGAAGTCGACGTTTAACCGCAATCAGTTTGGCGTGAACCTCGGCGGTCCGATCCTGAAAGACCGCCTCTTCTTCTTTCTTGATTACGAGGGCTTCCGGCAGGTATTGAAGCCGTTGAGCGTGCTGACGCTGCCCACGCAGAATGAGCTGAACGGCATCCTCGTGCAGCCTGTGCGGAATCCCACGACGGGCGCGGTTTACAAGGCCGGTGTAGCCATCCCCACGAGCGCTATCAATCCGCTTTCCCAGCAGGTCCTCGGCTACTTCAAACAGATCCAGGGCCTGCCTACAGCGGGGCTTAGCACGGGCGTAACGCCCACCGGCCTGGCTTCCAACGACTACGCCGTGCAGGCACCGTTCTCGGACAACGCCGATAAAGGCGACATCCGCCTCGACTTCCAGCAGAGCGCGTCCTCGTCGTGGTTCCTGCGGGTCTCCGACCGTAAAGAGAACGCTGTGAACTTTACCACGCTGCCCATCCCGCTCGACGGCCAGACGAACGGCAACCTCCGCGTACTGGATCAGCAGGTTGCGTTGGGATACACGCACCTGTTCGGCTCCAACCGCATCCTGGACGCGCGCGTGGGTCTGTCGCGCACGAATGCCGGCAAGTACAATCTCTCGATCGGCAACACGGCGTTCAACATCCCAGGGCTGCCGAGCAATCCGGTCGTTGCGGGCGGTCTGCCGTCCATCGGCATCGGCGGCAGCTTCAGCGGCTTCGGCCGGCAGAGTACCAATCCGCAGTGGCAGAACCCCTCGCTGCTCGATCCGAAGCTGAACTATACGTGGGTCAAGGGCGCGCACTCGCTCAAGTTCGGTTATGAGTATGAGCACACCTGGATGGCGGTGAACGACAACAATCCGCTCTACGGATCGTGGAACTTCGGGGGAGGCTACAGCCTCTGCAACGCGGCCATCTCGGCAACCTGCGCTACCAACGTCAACGGCGGGGCCGCGGCCATCACCCCGGTGTCGGACACGTACTGGGCGGATTTTCTGTTCGGCGCGACCAACCAGTATTCGCTGGCAAACTACTTTGTAGTGCACCTGCGCCAGAGCATGCATAACGCCTACGCGCAGGACGATTGGCGCGTGAATCCACGGCTGACGCTGAACCTGGGCGTGCGCTGGGAGTACGGTTCGCCCTACACCGAGCAGAACAACTACATCTCCAACTTCGACCCCACCACGCAGACGGTGCTGACGACAACACCGGGCGCGGTGCAGGGCAACGGCATCACGCCGGTGAACACAGGCGGCGTGTACGGCAAGACGCTGATGAACCCGGACCTGAACGACTTCGCGCCACGGGTTGGTTTTGCCTGGGCTGCCACCCCGACGACCGCCGTGCGAGGCGGCTTCGGCACCAGCTACGTGCACTACACGCGCGCCGGCTCGGGAGACATTCTCGCCATCAATGCACCGCAGGCGCAGTTTGCGTCCGTGACGCAGATCACGCCGACGCCCGCCAACCAGTGCAATCCGTTGCCGGCACAGATCATCACTGTGGGCAAGACGACGCCTACCTGCTATGCGACCGCGAACCAGGGCTTCCCGAGCCAACTGGTGACGACCTTTAACCCGGCAACCGACAACGTCACCTGGGTGCCGAAGAACACGCGCGACAGCTACGTCGGAAGCTACTTTCTTGAGGTGCAGCAGCAGCTACGCAAGAATGTTCTGTTCGACCTGGCGTATGTCGGCAATCGTGGGCTGAAGCTGCAAGGGTTCCTCAATGGCAACCAGCGCAATCCGTCGCAGGGCTTTGCGCGCCCGTACGGCAACTGGCCGAGCGATATCACCGAAGCATTGAACGAGTTTTACTCCAATTACAACTCGCTGCAGGCACGGTATGAGCAGCGCATGACGGGCGGTCTCACGCTGCTGAACTCGTTTACCTGGGAGCACTCGCTTGACAATGCGAGCGCATCCCTAGAGGGCAGTACACCTTCGCCGCAGGACGCTAACAACCTTCGCGCCGACTATGCGCAATCGGATTACAACCTGCCGATCATCAACGTGACCAGCCTGATCTATGAGCTGCCTTTCGGCCATGGCCGCCAGTTCCTCAACCATGCGAACGGCCTGGTGGATACAGCGCTGGGCGGATGGCAGGTCAGCAGCATCACTACGGCACAGGCCGGCACACCGTTCAACATCACGTATTCGCCCAACAGTGCCCAGGCACTCAGCCCGCAGATCGCGGCAACCTACCGCGGGGCCAATGAGTATCGACCGAATCGCGTTCCGGGTCAGCCTGTGACGCAGGGCCGCAGTCATCGCGCCGCCAATACGGGTTACGTGAACTATGTCAACTTCAACGCCTTTGCGCTGCCGCCCATCAAGGATGGTGCAGGGAACGTGCTGAGCCCGTTCGGCAACGCAAGCCGTAATCCGGGCCGCAGCCCGGCGTTTTATGAGACCGGACTAGCCCTCAATAAGCGTTTCAGTACGCCTGTCGAGAGCCTAAAAGTGGAGTTCCGCGCCGAGCTCTACAACGTCTTCAATCACACGAACCTGTACCTGCCCGGCACCATCAGCGGAACGCAGGGCACCCTGGCGGCGGGTTCCAACTTCGGCGTGGGCGGCAGTGCCCCGCTGGGCAATGTCTTCGGCGGTACACCATCCTCAGGCGGCCAGGTGACCAGCACGTTTGAGCCGCGGGTCGCGCAGTTTGCGCTGAAGTTGCTGTACTAGAGCTGTTTGCTGGAGAGGTAGTGGCGCTCGGACAGCAGATCCCTTCGCTGCGCTACGGAATGACAACAAGAACGACTTACACCGCTGTCATTCCGTAGCGCAGCGGCGGAATCCGCTTTCCTTCTGGACTACAGCTGCAAGAAAACAGCTCTAAGCACAAAGCCAGTCGGCGTCGGCCCGCTTCTGTGGAGAAGCGGGCCGTTGTGTGTCTATATGTCTTCGGATGTCTTAGGGTGCTCTGGCCGAATGTACGGGACACTTACACTGAAGGCAGCGCATGGCCGACAGTTTCGCCCAAACCGTGAAGCAGCAGACCGACATCGTCCGCATCCTGGGCGAGTATTTAAAGCTGCGCAAGTCGGGGGCGAACTGGAACGCGTTGTGCCCGTTTCACAAGGAGCGCAGCGGTTCGTTTTACGTGTACACGGGCACGGGAAGCTACTACTGCTTCGGCTGCCATGAGCACGGCGACGTCTTCAGCTTCGTCATGAAGATGGAGAGTGTCAGCTTTCCGGAGGCCGTGCGCGTGGTGGCGCAGAAGATGGGTATCGCGCTGCCGAAGCGCGAGTGGAACTCGCCCGAGGAGGCCCGCGAGGCGGGTCTGCGACGCCAGTTGCTCGAGGTGCATGAGGCCGCCACGCAATACTTCCAGGGCAATCTGCAGTCGCCCGAGGCCGCACGTGCGCGGGAGTACATCACCAGCCGAGGGCTTACGCCGGACGCCGTGAAGCAGTTTCGCATCGGCTATGCGCCGGACAGCTGGACGGACATGCGCGATCGGCTGCTGAAGTTCTTTCCCGAGGATGTGCTGCGGGCCAGCGGGCTTTTTCATAGCAAGCAGACCGAGGATGGCTCGCCGGGCAGCATGTACCCACATTTCCGCAAGCGGGTCATGTTTCCCATATGTAATGAGTCGGGCAAGCCGATCGCGTTTACGGGCAGGCTGCTGGACACAAACGACCCCAAGGCCGGGGGAAAATATGTGAACTCGCCGGAGACCTCGCTCTATACCAAGGGCCATGTGCTCTTCAATCTGGACAAGGCCAAGGCCGGCATCAAGGAGACCGACAGCGTCGTCATGGTCGAGGGCCAGATGGACTGCATCTCAGCGTTTCTGGCCGGCGTGGGCAATGTGATTGCGACCAGCGGGACCAAGTTTACGGAGACCCAGGTGCGCCTCCTTGGCCGCTTCACCAAGCGCGTGGTGCTGAACTTTGACGGCGATGAGCCTGGTATCGAAGCGGCCGAGAACGTGCTGGCACCATTGGTGGAAGAGGGCTTTGAGGTGGGTGTTGCCCTCCTGCCGGAGGGTGAGGATCCGGACAGCTTTCTTCGCGCTCATGGAGCGCCGGCCTACATGCAGGCGCTGCGGGCCAATGTACCGTGGACGGACTTCCTGATCGACCGCGCGCAGAAGAAGATCGGCACGCGCACCCCGGAACTGCGGGTCAAGGCGCTAAACTTCCTGCTGCCGCACCTGCGCCGTATCCCTAACGCAATCGTGCGCACGCAGGTCGCGGAGAATGCCGCGCAGAAGCTGGGCATTGAGTCGTCCATGGTGCTCAAGGAGGTGCGCCAGGCCGCCGAGCATCGCCTGGAGAGCGTGCGCGCGGCGCAGCCCCAGGCGGTCTCCGAGGTGGAGCGCATCCTGCTCTGCGCGCTGGTACTGCCGGAGGCGGATTCGGCCCGTACGCTCGCGGCGGAGAAGCTCGGCGCGCACCCACACTGGTTTGAGGACCTGCCCACGGCCGCGGTGATCGAGGTGTTGCTCAGTGGACCGCCCCCGGAAAACCCGCTCGCGGCGGCACCCGACCCGGTCTCGCGTGCACTGCTGGCCAGCGCCCTGCATGTCTCTACCGAGGTGAACGGGCCCGAGCACGAGAGCTCGCCCCTGCAGGTTGCGAGCGCCCTGGAGTCGCTACGCTCCCGCTACCTGGATCGCCGCGGACGCGATCTGCGCAGCCAGATGGGTGAGGCGCAGCGGCGTGGGGATGGGGCCATGCTCGTGGAGCTGATGCAACAGAAGGTCGCCCTGGATCGCGAACGAAGCCGCTGAGCCTACACCTTTCGTGGCCTTCCAGAAACTTTGCCGGAGCAGCGTTGTTAGACTGAAGGCGGCTAATCGGACAGCTGAGCTGTAAGATCCGCATGCCAGGACGGTACCTTCGATGTCGGCAATGGATCCTGGTACGCGGCACAGACTGATTCTGGGTTTCGTCTCCAATTGGATCAGCAGGCTCGCGGGCACGGTCATTCAACTGATCCAGGTGCCGGTCTTTCTCCACTTCTGGAGCGTGCCGCTTTATGGCGACTGGTTGCTGGTCAACGCCATCCCCACCTATCTGGGATTCTCAAACATCGGCTTCGGCTCCGTTGCCGGCAATGAGATGACCATGCTGATGGGCCGCAAGGACCAGGCGGGTGCCCTGCGCGTCTTTCAGAGCTGCTGGTGGCTCATCGTGATCCTGTGCAGTGGCGTGGTGGTGCTGTTCATTACCGCGCTCTACCTGTTGCCCATCGCCCGCTGGCTGCACCTGAACGAGATGACGCAGGCCGATGCCAAATGGGTCATCTTTCTGCTGGGGATGTCCGTTCTGTTTGGCCAATTGGAGCAGTTGATCGGGGCGGCGTATACCTGCGTGGGCCGTTACCCCTACGGCACATTCGTGAAGAGCATCATCGTGCTGATCGCGTTTGCGGTCATGCTGGTTCCCGTGTTTTTAGGCTACGGGGTGCGCGCGACGGCGCTGGCGCTGTCCACGGCAAACGCCGCGGGTACGCTGTTTTTTTGCATCCTGATGCGGCGCGATCTACCGTGGGTTCGCTACGGCTGGGAGCACGCAAGCTTCGCCGAGATCAAGCGGCTGAGCGCCCCGGCGATCGCCTTCATGGGCTTTCCCATAGGCAACGCGCTGAATCTGCAGGGTACGCTGCTGGCTGTGGGTCATGTGCTGGGTTCGGCGGATGTGGTCGTCTTTGCCACCGCCCGCACGGTCTCCCGGGTGGCGCTGCAGATGGTGCAGATGGTGAATACCACGTTCTGGCCGGAGCTTTCGGCCTCCTTTGGCGCGGGTAATCTCCCCCTGGTACGCTCGCTGCATCGGCGCAGCTGCCAGATGGCACTGGGGATTGCGCTGCTGCTCATCGCGACGATGATGACCATCGGTCCCTGGTTCCTCACGCACTGGACGGCACATAAGGTGCCACCGAGCCCGCGCCTGCTGTTTTTGTTGCTGGTCACCGTATTTCTGTACTCGTTGTGGTCTACCAGCTCCACGCTGCTCACCGCGGTGAACCAGCATAAGAGGCTCTCGATCAACTACATGGTCGCCACGGGCTTGACAATCCTTCTAACGGCGCTGATGGCCAGGCGCTATGGTTTGCTGGGCGCCGCGGGGTCGCTGATGCTCTCCGAACTCATCATGGATGTCTATGTGCTGCCTGCCTCGTTGAAGCTCTCGCAGGACACGTGGGCCGGCTTTTCGGGTGCCATGCTGGACATCCCTGAGACGGTGCGGCCACGTGCGCTGATGGCGCGTTTGCGCAAGACAGCCACGGTGATTTCTCCGCACCCAGAGCCCGACGCCTAGCCCGCCGGCAGTACCGGGCGACACCGCTTGCCTTATGCTGAGGTCATCACTCTGTAAGGGCGTCCCATGAAGCGTAGCTGTACCTTTCCCCTCGTTGCTGCAACGTTGCTCTGTGCTTCTTTTCCCGCCTGGGCGCAGCAGGTGTACACGGCAACGGATTATGCCCGCGCCGAGTCCCGTCTGCTGTCCGCAACCGAACCGCTGGTGACGGGCACCGTGGACGGAATTCAGTACCTGCCCGATGGCCGCATTTTTTATGGGCAATCCGGCCTCAAGGGTGCGCAATACTTCCTCGTCGACCCCGCGAAAGGCTTAACCGCGCCCGCCTTTGACAAGGCTCGCCTGACCAAGGCCATCAGCGCCGCCATGGGATGGCAGATCCCGGAAGAGCAGATTTTCGTAAGCGAGTACACGCCGGATGCCAAAGGCTTCGCCGTAACGACCAACGCGGGCGAGTTTCAATGCGAGGCCGACGCTGCCCACTGCCACAAGAAGCCTGCCCCCAAGCACGTGGAGCAGCCCGAGCAGCGGCCGAGCAGCCAGCCGCCGGCGACCGGGCTGAGCGCTACGCAGGCAGGCGGCAACGGCCAGATGTCCGGCGAGCCCAACAGCACGCAGACCAAACGTCTGCCGCCGAAGCGGGCCCGCGCGGCGCGCAGCAAGGCTCCCTTTGATTTATCACCGGACAGGAGGCAGGCGGCCTTTCTTCGCGACTGGAACCTTTGGGTCCGCGATGAGGCCACCGGCGAGGAGCGCCAGCTCACCACAGACGGTGTTACGGATTTCGGTTATGCGACCGACAACGCCGGATGGCAGCACTCCGACGCGCCCATCCTGGTCTGGTCGCCAGACTCAAAAAAGATCGCGACTTTTCAGCAGGACCAGCGAAACGTGGCCAGCATGACGCTGGTGCCTGTGACGAACCGTCATGCGCAGCCGGAGACGTGGAAGTATCCGTTCCTCGGCGACAAGAACGTCGTCATGATTCAGCCCGTGGTGATTGACGTAGCTGCGGGTAAGGTCACCCGCCTGAACATGGACCCGGAGTTCCATCGCTCCACGCTGTGCGACGATGTGAGCTGCCGCGGCGGGGCGGGTTGGGATGATGTGCAGTTTGCCCCGGACGGCAACCATCTTGCCATCGTGTCCAGCTCGCGGGATCACAAAGATGCATGGTTCCGCGAAGCCGACACGGCAACCGGCGCGGTGCGCACGGTCTACCACGAGCATGCGCCGACGTACTTCGAGTCCGGCATCGGCAAGGTGAACTGGCGCTATCTGCCGGAGAGCAATGAATTCCTGTGGTTTTCGCAGCGCAGCGACTGGGGACAGATGTATCTGTATGACCTGTCCACGGGCAAGCTGAAGAACGAGGTCACGCAGGGCACAGGCACCGTGACCCAGGTGCTGCGGGTCGATCCGAAGGGGCGTTCACTGTACTTTCTCGCCACGGGCAAGGAGCCGGGGCAGGATCCGTATTACACGCATTTCTACCGCGTACATTTCGACGGCACCGGGCAGCAGCTGCTTACGCCGGAACATGCGGATCATGCGGTGACGCCCTCCACGGACGGGACCAGCTTTGTAGACATTTACTCCACCACGGAGACGCCACAGACAGCCGTGCTGCGCGACAACACAGGCAAGCTGCTGGCCACGCTAGGCAAGCAGGACATCTCGCGCCTGACGGCAACAGGATGGAAGCCACCCACGCCTATCACGGTGCCGGCACGTGACGGCAAGACGCAGATCTACGGCTATCTTTACAGGCCTTCAAACTTCGACCCGGCAAAGAAATATCCGGTGGTCGACTACGTGTATCCGGGGCCCTTCGTCGGCTCCTGCGGTGCGCAGACGCGTTCGTTCCGCACCTCTGCGGGCGATATGAATGCCTTGGCGGAGCTTGGCTTTGCCGTGGTGTGCGTGGACGGCATGGGGACGCCGTATCGCTCCAAAAGTTTCCAAGACGCCTATGCCGACACGCCCGCCGGTCTGGCCGAAGACACGATCCCGGATCAGGTGGCTGCCATCAAGGCGCTGGCGGCGCGGTACCCCTGGGTGGACGTGAACCGCGTCGGCATCTGGGGTCACTCGGGTGGAGGCAATGCGACGGTTTCGGCCATGTTTCACTTCCCGGAATTTTTCAAGGTGGGCATCGCCGAAAGCGGCAATCACGACAGTCGCGATTACGAGGATGACTGGGACGAGAAGTATGGCGGGCTGGAGGTCATCGGTCCGGACGGCAAGAGCAATTACGACGTGCAGGCCAATCAGAACTTCGCCGCCAACCTGAAGGGAAAACTCCTGCTGGCACATGGCACCATGGATGACAACGTGCCCATGAACAACACGCTGATGGTGGTCGATGCGCTGATTAAGGCCAACAAGGATTTCGATCTGCTGCTGATTCCCAATGCGCACCACGGCTATGGCGCGGCGTCGACGTACATGATGCGTCGCCGATGGGACTACTTCGTGAAGAATCTTGCAGGGGGCACGCCACCGGAGAACTACAAGATGAAGGGCTCCGACTAGGTAGAAGTAAGGAAGGGCGGAGAGCATGTGCTCTCCGCCCTTTATCTTGGCTCGCGCTGCTACTGGACTATCGTGCCGTCCGCATTGGAGCTACTGCCTGTGCCGGCATCCACTACCCAGCCGTTTTCGGTGTCTTTCAGGTTTGCCGTTGCCGTGCCTCCGGCGAGGTTTCGCTGCAGGTTGGGGAAGCTGTTCTGCAGGCCGCCGTCCTTGGCCCAGTCGGGCACGGAGGAGAAGGTGTAGTGGTACGCAACCGACGCTGTTGCGCCGGGCTGATTGCCTGTGGCGGTTGCGTTATCGATGGAGCTGACCTCACGATGGCCGTAGCAGAAATTACCGCTGCTTGGGTCGGTCTTGGAGGCTGTCCAGGAGCTCTTGCCCTTGTCCGAAAGGTCGTAGTCGCTGACCTGCTTGTTTACCAGACCGAGCAGCTTTTTCTTCTCCGCCGTTTTGCGGACCAGCAGACCCTGGTTGTAAAGCGCGTCGTAACCCGCGGTCTTGTCGGAGTCCGTATCGACCTGGTCAGGGAATTTATGCGGTGAAGGCCAAAGGCAGCTCACATTGGTACCGAGGTAATTGTTGATCGCGGTCTTGTAGTTGCTGGTATTGTCGGCGGTCTTCTTGCAGCCCGCGGCGAGCAGAAGAGCAGAAACCATGGCAAGAATGATGGGTGTGCGTACGTGCATGACAATCCTCACATTTTGCTGTGATGCAGAAGTGCTGTCACGCGGGTGGGAATCTCT
>CAXTGE010000057.1:0-9834 GCA_964243645.1 uncultured Acidobacteriaceae bacterium
ATCTTCGTGCGCACCTCCATCAATGAAGTGGTACGTGAGGCCTGCATTGCGGCCGCCCTTACCGGCCTGATGATCCTGCTGTTTCTCGGTTCCTGGCGCTCAACCGTGATCGTCTGCGTATCCATCCCGCTTTCCATCGCCACCTCGATCATCATCCTCACAGCCTGCGGCGAGACGATCAACGTGATGACGCTTGGCGGCCTGGCGCTTGCCGTGGGTATTCTGGTCGATGACGCGACCGTGGAGATTGAGAATACCCATCGCAATATCGCCGAAGGCCTCCCTCTCACGCGCGCCATCCTGCACTCAGCACAGCAGGTTGCGGCCCCGGCCTTTGTCTCCACCCTGTCTATCTGCATCGTTTTTATCCCGGTGGTCCTGCTCACAGGAGCTGCCAAATACCTCTTTACACCCCTGGCCATGGCCGTGGTCTTTGCCATGCTGGCCAGCTATTTTCTCTCCCGCACGCTGCTGCCCACCATGATGCACTTCATGCTCGGCTCCGAGGTGAATCTGTACCAGGATCCGGGGGAGAGTGAGCGCGAAGAAAAACGCAGCTTCGTATGGCGAGTGCACGCGGCGTTCGATCGCCGATTCGAGCGCTTTCAGCATGGGTACAAGAATGTCCTGGGCTGGTGCCTGGACAATACCGGGCTCACGATCCTGCTGTTCTGCCTGCTGGTGGTCTTTTCGGTACCGCTCACGTTGTTCATCGGCCGCGATTTCTTCCCCTATGTCGATTCGGGCCAGATGAATCTTCACGTGAATCCTCCAGCGGGCATGCGCCTGGAGGATTCCGAACAGTACTTTGCTTCCGTTGAGCGTGAGATCCGCGAGATCGTTCCCGCGGAACGTGTCGAGCTCATCCTGGACAACATCGGCCTGCCCAGCTCGGGCATCAACCTCGCCTTTACAACGTCGTCGACCATCTCCAACTCCGACGGGGACATCCAGATCGCGCTGAAGCCCGGCAAGAAAGATACCCAGCTCTACATGCGGCGTTTGCGCGTGGATCTGGCGCAAAAGTTTCCCGGGGCGACCTTTTTCTTCACGCCGGCCAACATCACCAATCAGATTCTCGACTTCGGCCTGCCCGCGCCGATCGATTTGCAGGTGAGTGGCCGCGGCAAGAACAACTATGAGCTTGCTGTCAAGCTCGCCAAGCAGATTACCGGCATCCCTGGAGCCGTGGATGTCCACGTGCACCAGCAGGTGCAGTACCCGACGATGCAGATCAACGTCGATCGCAGCAAGGCACAGCAGATCGGCCTCACCCAGAGAGATGTGGCGCAATCCGCGCTGGTCTCCCTCAGCGGCACCGGTCAGACCGCGCCCAATGAGTGGCTGAATCCTGCCAATAATGTGAACTACCAGATTGTGACGCAGACCCCGATCTACCGCATCAGCTCCCTGCCGGAGCTGTCGCGTACACCGATCACCTCACCGAACGGCAATGCCTCGCAGCTGCTGACCAATGTGGCGGACTTCCGCCGTGATCTGTCGCCCATCGTTACCAATCACTACAACATTCAGCCTGTCTTCGATATCTACGCCGATGTCGATCAGCGTGACCTTGGATCCGTGTCTACGGAGATCAAGAAGATCATGAGCGACACCGAAAAGACGTTGCCCAAGACCACCACGCTTGCCCTGCGCGGCGAGGTTGCGACCATGAACGATTCGTTCCTTCGTCTCGGTCTCGGCATCATCGTTGCCATTCTGCTGGTTTATCTGCTTATGGCGGTCAACTTCCAATCCTGGCTCGATCCACTCATCATCCTTATGGCGCTGCCGGGCGCGTTCTGCGGCATCCTGTGGATGCTCTTCGTTACGCAGACAACCTTCAGCGTTCCCTCCCTGATGGGTGCCATTATGACCATCGGCGTCGCCACGGCGAACTCCATCTTGATGGTCGTGTTCGCGAATGACGAACGCACCGCCGGCAAGGATCGCAAGGAGGCCGCGTTGAACGCCGGCCACACACGTCTTCGTCCCGTCATCATGACTGCGATGGCCATGATCATCGGGATGCTGCCCATGGCCCTGGCCTTTGGGGAGGGCGGCGAACAGAATGCGCCGCTGGGCCGCGCGGTGATCGGCGGCCTGCTGTTTGCAACGGTCGGCACACTCTTCCTTGTGCCCACGATTTACTCCCTGCTGAAGAAAGAAGCGCCGGTGGATTACGCCGAGCGAGTCACACGCGAAGCACCGCAGGAGATGGATCCCAATCATAACTTTGCGCGCCCCGGCGCCGGACAACCGCAGGAGACGACGGCCTAATGCCGCAAGATCCAAGTAACGCAAACGATCCAAACGAAAAGCGTCTTCCCTGGCCGGAGGCCTCCGACCCCCGGCAACTTGGCGACCGGTTTCAGCATGGCGGCTCCGCCGAGGAGCGGGACCTCGGCAACAGCTTCGAACGCACCAGCCAAACGGATAGACGGGAGCTCGGCCGCGAGTTCTCCGATTCGCACTATGCGGAAAACCGTACGCTGGCCGCCAGCTTCGCGGATCCGAATTCAGTCGACGACGGCCGTCTCGGCAGCAGCTTCCAGGACACGGAGTCCAGCCGGAAGAAGGCTCCGCTCAAGGATCGCGTGCACCTGCCACAGTCCCCACGCGATCCGCGCAGCCGACGCATCTTTTGGCTCGTGTTGCTGGTGGCTGCCGTTCTGTTCGTTATTGTTCTGCTGATCGGGTGGCTGCCTCGGCATCGAACCGACAAGCAGAACAACGCGGATGCGCAGAGCCGGCGCGATGCCAAGCCGGTCGTCGAGGTCGCCAAGGTGATGCGCTCCAACGAGCATGCAGGCCTGATTGTGCCCGGCACGACACTTCCCCTCGAAGAGGCGTACATCTACGCGCGCGCCAACGGCTACCTGAAGAGGCGTCTCGTCGACATCGGCGATCACGTGCACAAAAACCAGTTGCTTGCCATCATCGATGCTCCGGATCTGGACGCGCAGGTCTCGCAGGCCCTGGAGCAGCTGCGTCAATCGCAACAGCAGCTCGATCAGCAGAAGGCGCAGCTGGCGTTCGCGACCGTCACGGTCAACCGCTATCGGGTACTGGTGGCCAAAGGCGTCTTTTCACGCCAGGACGGCGATCAGCAGGAGACCAACTACGGCTCGCAGCTCGCGCTGGTCTCGGCGGCGCAGCGCAACGTCGATGCGTTTCAGGCCAATCTGCGCCGTGTGCAGGCGCTGCAAAGCTATGAGTACGTGCGCGCCCCGCTGGACGGCATCGTAACCCAGCGTAACGTCGATGTGGGCGCCCTGATCTCGGCTTCGGGCACAAGCTCCGGCGAGGACAGCGGCCCGGCCCCGATGGGGCAGGCCTCGACCACCGGCGGCACCACGCAGGCTTCGCAGAGCAACGCCGGCGGGACCTCCGGCAGCACAAGCTCCGCCTCTACACCGACGCAGTCCCCGGGGCAGGGCGGCCCGCTCTTCGGTATCGCGCAGAACAGCCGTTTGCGGATCCTCGTCTCCGTGCCGGAAGGCTACATGAGCTCCATTCACGTGGGAGTATCGGCGCAGCTGGCCTTCGAGGAGTTCCCCGATCAGCCGTTCAGCGGCCAGGTCACGCGCACGGCGAACTCGGTCGACCCCAACACGCGCACCATGCTGACCGAGGTGCAGGTCGACAACCACAACGGCAAGCTCGTCTCCGGCATGTACGTCGTCACCACCTTTGCGCCGCCGCCCGGAGGGGGCTCTCCCCTGCTCATCAGTGGGGACGCCCTGGTGATACGGCACGATCAGACCAATGTTGCCAAGGTAATCGACGGCAAGATTCATATGGTGCCGGTGGTGATCGGGCGCGATTTCGGCAGCGCTGTCGAGATCGTGAGCGGTGTGCAGGAAGGCGATGTCATCGCCACCAACATCACCGACGAGGTGCGTGAGGGCGCACCCGTGCAGGTGCAGATGAGCAAGTCGGGGGAGGACCAGCCGACGCAGTCGCCCTCGCAGAACACGCCGCCGGGCGGCAGCACGCAATACGGCAATCAGGGCCTCACCGATCGCAACCTGCAGGGCAAGCAGGGTCAGCAGAACAGCAGCGGTGCCGACGGCAAAGCTGCCGGCAAGGGCCCCAAGCCAAGCTCCAGTGAGAGCAAGCCATGAGGACGAAACGCAGGAAACACAGCGAGCTACATCGCAATTTCGGGCCGTGGACGAAGCGCACCAGGTACTTCGGCGCGTTGGCTCCGGTAGGTAGCGCCCTGGGCATGCTGTCTCTCTCGTTTGCTGTCAGCCTGGGCGCGCAGACGCCGGCTACGCCGCTGCCCGTGCCGCCCAACGCACCCCAGACCGACACGGCCCCGAGCCTGAAGTTGGCCCCGAGCCTGGAGCAGGTCCCGGGCCAGGCACCGGGGCAGGCACCCGTGCCCTCGACGGTTCCGACGCCTTCGCCGGCCCTGCCCCCGGACCAGACCGGGCTCCCGTTGAACCGGCAACCCACGTTGCAGCAGAACCCGTCCCCCATGCCGGTGTTGCCGCCCAATCTGCCACTGCCGGCACTCAGCCCTGTGCCCAACCAGCGTTCGGTTCCACCCGGTCCCACGACGCCGACGGGCGTTCCCAATCAGTTGCGTGAGCCTCCGGTGTCCCCGCTCGATCAGCATGTCGAGGCACCTGCCGCGCCCGCGCCGCAGATCATCCAGACGCAAGCCTCGGGCGTACGCGCGACGCGTGACGATGCCAAGGGACTTTCCTACGACTTTCTGGGATTTCTCGGCCCCTACCGCCGCCCCAGCGTCCCGCAATTGTTTGCCGGGGACCAGGGCCGCCTCACACGGCTGATCCGCAACGGCAGGCTCTACCTCAGCCTAGAGGATGCCCTCGCCCTTGCCCTTGAGAACAATCTCGACATTGAAGCCGAACGCTACGACATCTCGATCGCCCAAACCGACCTCACCCGGGCGAGCGGTGGCGGCAGCCTGCGCGGCATCGACTACGGCATTGCCGAGCCGCCCGCCGGCGTGGGCGGGCCGGGTTCCCCGCTGCTGAACGCAGAGACGACCAACACCAATCCGACCACACCGACCGTGACCGATCTCACCTCGCTGAACTCGACCGCGCAGGCACAGACGAATCTCAATCAGCTCGGCAGCGGCTTCGTTTACTCGCCCGGCCCGAACATCCCCCTCTTCGATCCGCAGCTGATCGGCACGGCCGGGTACTTGCGCCGGTCGGATACGGTGACGCTCGGCGGCACGACAGGAACAACCGGTACAGGCACAGGCACCTCGGACACGGGCGGCACGGTCACCACACCGCAGTCCCTGAACTTCATCGCGCTGAATCTCGGCTACCTGCAGGGCTTTTCCACCGGCGCGCAGTTGGAAGCCATCGTGAACAACGACTCCCGTGTCGTCTACGGCAGCACCGGCCAGCTCGATCCTTTCTCGACGCCCAGCACCTCCTTCACGCTGACGCAGCCCCTGCTGCGCGGCCGCGGTCGCGACGTGAACCTCCGTTTCCTGCGCATCGCGCGCATCAATGGAAAGACCTCGCGTCTGCTCTTTGAGCAGCAGGCGCTGGAGACCGTCTACGGCGTCTCGCGTCTGTACTACGATCTTGTGTCGCTGGGCGAAAACGTCCTGGTCAAGGAAGAGTCGCTGCGCGCGGCCACAAAACAGCGTGAGGACGATCAGGACCAGGTCACCGAGGGCACGCTCGCCCCGATTGAGCTCACCCGCGTTCAGGCAGTCGAAAGCTCCAGCCGCTTCGACCTCATCCAGGCACAGGGCCTTTACAAGCAGGAAGAGATCATCCTGCGCAACCAGCTGCTGCGCACCGCATCCCCCGCCTTTACCGCACAGTTCACGGAGATCGTACCCACCGACCACATCTCCGTTCCGACCGAGCTGGAACGGCTGGACCTGCCGGCGCTGATGCAGCAGGGCCTCGCCCGCAGACCCGATCTGGCGCAGGCGCAGCTGCAGGTGCAGACCGGCCAGGTGCAGGCCTCGGCCAGCCGCAATAACGCGCTGCCGCAGCTGAACGTCTACGCCAACGTGGAGACACGCGGCTCCAGCGAGCAGCCCTACGAGCTACAGGGCACCACCGGTACCGGTCTGCCCGCCATCCCACAGCAGCTGGCCCTGGGCGGCCTGCGTGTCTCCACGATCTACCAGGCCGGCGTGCAGTTGACCCTGCCCCTGCGCAACCGTGTGGCCCAGGCCGATGCCGCCCGCGACATCGTGCAGCTGCGCCAGGTGCAAAGCCGGACCGAGAAGCTCGCGCAGGGTGTCCGTCAGGATGTAGAGACGGCGGTCGTCGCGCTGCAGACGGCCGATGCGGGATACCGCGCCGCTTCGGCCAGCCGCGACTACCAGGCCCAGCTTCTCGACGCAGAACGCGACAAGCTCTCCGTTGGGCAATCGACGGATCTGGCCGTGCTGCAGGATGAGGCGTACCTCGCCCAGGCACGCTCCACCGAGATCGCGGCCCGCTCCAACTACATGAAAGCGCGTCTGGAGCTCGACCACGCGCTGGGGGATCTGCTGGAGAAGAACCACATCGCGCTGGACGACGCCCTTCGCGGTCAGCTTCCGCAGTAGAGGGCTCGCCCCGTTCTGCCGGGTGCTACAGCCCGCTGCCGCGCCCATTGTTCTGGCTCACGGCGTACGGCAGGACCGGCGTCGCCCCGGGTGTGTCGTGCGTTTCGAACCACATCAGGATGCGACGGCCGAACTCCGCTCCGGTCCTGTCCGAGATGCCGCCATGGTCGGCTCCCGGCACGATCCAGAGGGAGCATCGTGGGCCACAGGCACGCTCGAGATCCTGCGCGTGGTGCATCGGGATGTTGTCATCGGCGGTACCCGTCATCAGCAGCACGGGGACCTGCGAATGAGCGATTGCCGTCACGGGCGCTGCATCGGGCAGCCAAACCCTGTACCGGAAATGTGCCCAGTCAATCGCGGTCTGCACGACGGGAAAGCCGGCTGTCTGCCAGAAGCGCGTGCCCAGGCCTGTCTCATGCCCCAGCCGCTCATAGACCACAGGGCGAAACTGCGCAAAGGGATCCTCGACCGCGGCAGCGCAGATCTCCGGCGTGATTGCCGCCGCCTCCAGCGCAATGGCTGCCCCCATGGACTCCCCCAACACATAGGTGCATCCTGGCGCACGGGCCCGCACCCACCCGGTCCAGCGGCGGACGTCATCGCGCTCCAGCAGGCCAAAGGTCGCCACGAGTCCACCGGACTCCCCATGCCCGCGTGAGTCCGGCAGCAGCACGTCGTAGCCCTTGGCCACGAAGATATCGGCATAGCCGCTCATGTCCACACGATTGCCGCCGATGCCGTGCAGCAGCAGAACCGTCCGGCCGTTCGATTCGCGTGGCATCACCCACCAGGCGCTCAACTGCGCTCCGTCGGCTGCTTTCAGCGACACCGGCTGCACCTGCGCCCTGAACTGCTTGGCCATGCGGATACGGAACAGACCGCCGGAAAAGACATGCTGCTGCGGCAGACGCAGGGTGCTCTCCGCCAACCCGATACCCAGCACGATGCACACTGCCAGGTACACCACCGGCAGCAGCAGCAGCATGGACAGCGCCACGCGCCACCACGTCGTCTTTTGGGCAATACGACTCACTCTGCGCATGATGCGCTCTGGAACTCCCCGTCTTTATCTCGTTACGGAGGATCGACGTCCACCGCTCGTTCCCTGGCCCACGTCGGACGCCTCCGGATGCGCCCGCAGCCATCGCAGGACCTCCGCCCGCAGCCGTTCGTAGCTGGGTTCGCCGGTGGCATAGCTGCGAACCGTGCCGTGCGAGGTGCCGGTGTACCAGTTCAGAGCCAGCGGAACCGTCTCCGAGTTGGCTGAGGCTCCCTGCCCTTTTGCGCCGATGCGCAGATCCTCCGGAGTCAGCGCGGACCGGGCAGCCGTCGCGTTCTCCAGGGACACGTACGCCTGTACCCGGCCCTCGGGGGAGAAACGCTCGAAGTTGTACCGCGCCTCGGACCGGCCAACCGGCTCATAGTACGCCCGCACCACCCAGTGCCCCGCACCCACCGTGAAGCTATCGATGACGTCGCTCTCGCGCTCGCTGATGCCGGGCGCTCCGCGCTCCCGCGCCATGCGCAGCACGGCCCGCTCGCGGTCAAACTCCTCCCATCGGCCCAGCGCGGCCTCCACGACCACCAGGTTCTTATGCGCCTGCCACATCTCCGGCTGCTGCATGGTCACCGTGCGATAGGTCGCCTCGGCTGTTTCGTATTGGTGTAGGCCAAGCTGCGCGTCCCCCAGGCCGAGCTCGGCCTGAATCCTTGCAGGACTGTCTGTCTCCGGATGCGCCCGCAGATACGTCGCAAACACCTGCTTTGCCTCCGCGAACTGCCCTTTCGTCAACAGCTCGCGGCCACGACGGAGTTCGCCTGAGGGCGCTGACGCTCCGATCAGTCCAGACGCCACGGCTGGTCCAGGCAGCCCGGCTGCTCCGGGTTGGCTCGGCACCGGCTCCTGTGCCGTCAGCGCCGCGATGGCTACCATCAGGAGGATCAGTCCCTGGCCGATCGACCTCCACTTGCCTTTGTCCCTCAACGTCCTCCACCCCTTCACACCCTGCGATGTTGGACGTGATGAAGGGCCGATCCGCCCATCATGCCGGCACATAACAGCAGGGCCAACCAGTAGATCTCCGGATGCCGCTTCAGTAGCGGCCGGCTCTCCCTGCGGGGGCGATAGCGGGCGTTCTCGGTCTCCGGCCCGAACTGTGCCTCGGGTGCGACGGCCGGCACCCTCAAGACGCTTTCATCGTAAACGGGCGCGGTCAATGCCTCGTCGCCATACCGCAGGGTATAGGTGCCCCCGCGATCGGCAAAGAAGCACAGCTTGCGCTCCCGCATCTGCAGCGTCACGGAGCGGATGGGCAGCGCTGCCTTGCCACGATTGCTTACCGCAACCAGAACGGTCGCGGGCCGCACCAGGGTCGCGCCCATCGTCGCATCCAGGGCGTCCTCACGTACGTCGATGGGGTACAGGCGCGGATCGCCGGACGGCAGGCTCACATGCTTGATCGCGCCCACGTCCAGCGCCTCCGTATCGGTGATCGGCGCCCGATCCGCGCGGGCACTCACGGTCACCTCGCGTGCGTAGTTTTCCTTGAAGTCCCCCTGCAGTTGAAACGCGACCCGCTCCACCGGCACATGTGCCGGCACACGCAGCACCGCGATGGACAGAGATCCCCGCTGATCAATGACTGCCGTGCTCACGGTAGGCACATAGCGCGTCTGTCCCAGACGGCTCGGCGGCACCTCCGCACCCTCGACCATGGACGGGCGGAGGTCCATTTGCGGCGCGCCGCCCGGCGTGCGCACCTCCAGCACGATGTGCAACACCGGCCAGCTCGACTCCCCGAGCAGCAACGAGCTCCAATGACCCAACTGCTGCCGACTAAGGTCATACACCGCCACGCTGCCAAGAGCTTTGTGTATCTCCCGCGTACCCCCGAGACCTCGCCCTTCGACTATCGCCGTCGCCACAAAGTTCCCCATCGCCAGCCGCAGCCGCACCTCCGAGTACGGTCGCTCCGGCATGCGCAGATCGAAGCTCAGCGTGTTACCACTCACCACGACATGTTCCGGGGTGGCGGCAGTATCCGCCACCGGCTCCGGTCCGCTCTCGGTCAGGGTGTACGCCACCTCCGACTCGTTGGCTTCACTGGATTCAGGCTCACCCCCAAGGTGTTGAAACAGGCGCAGGTCACTATGCGCGGGAGAGGCGGTGTGTCCCAGAATCGTGGCATCCAGCACAGCGCAGCTCATGCCGCTGCCGCCGGAGAGTACATGCACGCTCCTTTGATAACGCAGGTGTTCCGGCC
>CAXTGE010000057.1:9934-12248 GCA_964243645.1 uncultured Acidobacteriaceae bacterium
TCCCCCTTGGGGAATCGATCTTTGCACCACGCTGCTTTAGCATCCCTGTGTAAGAGGATTCCTCCGTTGCTCCTTCATCCGACCGTGAACCGCATCCTTGTCGTGGACGATGACGAGATCATGCGTGACCTGCTGAATGTCCTGCTCTCCCTGGAGGGCTACGCGGTCGCCTTGGCCCACTCAGGTGAAAACGCCTTGGAATGCCTGGGGAAAAACGAAGCCTTCGATCTCGTGCTGAGCGACGTGCACATGCCCGGACTGGAAGGGTACGCACTCGCCAGCGCCCTGCGCGGCGCTTTACCCCCTTCCACCCTGCTCCTTGGCATGAGTGGCCGCGAACCTTCCCCGGAGGTGCGATCGCTCTTCGATGCGTTCCTTTTGAAGCCCTTTGACGTACAACTTTTGAGGCACGCGATTGACGTCGCGCAGGGCAACAAAGACGCCGCCAACAGCCTCGCGAACGCGGGAGAGAGCTCCTCCCTATACGCCGCAGCGCCCCCCGTCGCGGCGCTGGACGAGAAGATTTTCGGCTCGCTCGCGGGCATGATCGCGGCTTCGAAGTTGAGCGAATTATTCGCTATGGCATTGATAGATATAGAGAAACGGCACGAGCGCATGATCGCAGCGGCGGCGGGAGACGATCTCGAAACCGTGCATCGTGAGGCACACGCGATCAAGGGTTCCTGCGGCATGATCGGTGCCTCGGAGCTTCATCAACTGGCGGCTGCAGTCGAAGAGGGAACCACGCTGAACATAGTCGCCCTGGCGGAAATTCCTCGAGCGTGTCTTCGTCTCCAGCGTATGCTGACAATCAAGATTCATACCGTTTAGCTCCGCTCGGGAGAGCTCACATACATGGTCACGGCCACACGTAAACCCGTCTCGTCTGCACCCGGAACGTCGTCTCCGCTTAACCGCTCCATTCGCATCGTCGTTGCCGATGACCACCCGGTCGTTCGCTTCGGCGTAAAGAACATGCTGAACAACGACCCTGACTTCGAGGTCGTCGGCGAAGCCGAAGACGGCGATCAGGCGGTTACGGAAACTCTTGAGCTCGAGCCCGATGTTCTGCTGCTCGATCTCGCCATGCCGCGCCTGCCCGGCCTTGAAGCCATGCGCGCGATCATGAGCCGATCGCCGCGGGTCAAGATCCTTCTGCTCACCAGCACCATCTCCACGCAGCAGGTAATCGAGGCACTGCAGATCGGTGCCCGCGGCATCGTTCTCAAGGACTCTGTCGCCGGGGATCTTGGCGAGGCTCTCCGTGCCGTGCTCTCCGGCGATTACTGGATCGGCGGCCAGCGCGTCAACAATCTCCTGACCGCGCTGCACGACCTGATGCAGAAGGCCTCCGCTGTCCCCGAGCGCAAGACCTACGGCCTTACGCCGCGCGAGCTCGAGGTGGTCACCTGCATCGTCGAGGGCTGCTCCAACAAGGACATCGCCAAGCAGTTCACGATCTCGGAAGAGACCGTAAAGCGCCACCTGTCCAACATCTTCGATAAGACCGGCGTCAGCACGCGTCTCGAACTCGCGCTTTTTGCCATCAGCCATAAGCTGGTGGACATCGAGGTCTGACCCAAGACTCTTCGACAGCAACAGGAAATCGCACGGCTCCCGCCGTGCGCTTTCCTGTTGCCCCCGAGCCCTAACGATCAACCGACCGATTCACTACCGATCGAGCAATCAACCGACTAACGCCGCTTCCACACCCGCCATCCCTCTTCCCGGAAGTCCGTCGCCGCATACCCGCTCTCAATGGCGTCCGTGATGGCTTGTGTGCTGGGCAATGGCCGCCGCTGCTGCGGGGCCCACGTGCTGCCCTCTGCCCCGCGCACATAGTTCACGTCGCGTTCCGCCAGCCAGAACAAGGGTACGGCTCCTTCCGGGTTATCGGGCAGTAACAAGAACGGGGCATGCCGCGCCCGGATCTCATCAGCCTTTACGGCGATGTCCTCCGGTGTCAGGACGTTCTGCAGCCCGAAGTAATACCCGCTCCTGGCACCCCAGCGTGCCTCCCCCTTTGTATCCACCGGCAGCGCGAAGGGCGCCAGATACCCCTGCCCGAAGGGAACCGGCAAACCTGCCGACGCCGACTGCGAGGGAGGTGACTGGGGCGGAGACGACGGCCCCGTTGACGTCACGGCGACATGCCTCGCCTTCAGCAGCGAGCGCTGGGCGAGATACAGCAGCGTACCGGCATTGAAGAAGAAGTAGCTGCCCAGCACCAGCCAGAGCGCAAAGGTCCATCGGCGTCCCGCCAGCCAGAAGAAGCCCAGCAGCAGCAACGGCATGGCGCTGGTCAGGTGTTGCA
>CAXTGE010000057.1:12348-17815 GCA_964243645.1 uncultured Acidobacteriaceae bacterium
GCACACGGGTACGATCGCGGCAGCCGGTACAGGGAACCGCACCCTATCCTTCCATCCCAGCAGCAGCGCATAGGCCGACAGCCCCAGCGCCAGGGCTGTACCCTGCTCCGGAGAGATGGCAAAGCCGCACGCGATGGCGGCCACCATGACCCCCGCGGTACGGTACGGCGCATGCGTCCGCCGCCAGTACGTCGCGGCAGCCACGCTGAGAAAGCTCGCGCACAGCACGCGCAACGGGGTGTAGTGTGTCCCCTCGCTGGGCAGCAACAGGGTCAGCATGAACGCATCGAGAAAGACAAACAGCACCCAGCGATAGCGGGTCGGCAGGTTGGTCCACGCCACCATGCACCACAGCATCGCTGTCCCCAGCAGCCAGTCCACAACCCAGGAGGTCATATAGGCCTTCAGCGGCGACCAGTTGAGTCCAGCCTGCAACCAATACCCGGGATACTCCAGCAGCGGCCCGTAGATGAACTCTAGGTCACGGTAAAGCCGCAGGCCGCTCACCATCTGCGCCTGCCGATTTAGCTGGTAATGCGACTCCGACCCCAGCGGCTTACCGGCGCGGTCGAGCCGCCAGGCCGCACACAGCGACAGCGTGACGAGCACCCCGGCCACGAGCACCCATCGCGGCAGTCTGCGATCGACCGTGTCCCGCGCAATCGCCAGGCCGCCGGTCGCCCCCGAAACGACCAGCGCGGCCAACAGAAACAACAGCAGCGCCGCGTGATTGTTGAAGCCGACCCGGTACGACTGACTCACCGTGGGCGCCACCGGCACATGGTACGGAACAACAAAAACCGCAGCCGCCAACATGCCCGCCAGTACCAAGGCAAGCAGCCGCAATGGGCCGGTAAGACCTTTCACCATCTGTGGATTCTACCAACGCCCTGTTCAACGAAAGGCGTCTCGGGCGCCCGTCTCGCGCATCGGTGGGCGTCCGCAGAGCATCCATACCTCTGCATATGAGCGATCCCTCCCACGACGTCCTTGTCATCGGTGCCGGCCCCACCGGCCTGGCCTGCGCTATCGACGCCCAGAACGAAGGCCTGGACGTGGTCGTCGTTGATAAGGGCTGCCTGACCAACTCGCTCTTTCATTACCCGGCCAACATGACATTTTTTACCACGCCGGAGCTGCTCGAAATAGGCAACATGCCCTTTCCTTCGACCAACCAGAAGCCCACCCGTGGCGAGGCGCTCGAGTACTACCGCAAAGTTGCGCAACACTATCGGCTGGACGTCCATCAGTACGAGCGTGTCGCGTCCGTTACGGGTACCGACGGCGACTTCAGCGTGGGTACCGTCGACCGCTTCGATCGGCCGCACACGCTCCGCACCCGCAAGATCATCGTCTCCACCGGCTACTACGACCTACCCAATCACCTCGGCATCCCCGGTGAAGACCTGCCCAAGGTCGCCCACTACTATAACGAACCGCATCCCTTCTTCGGCCAGGATGTGGTCGTGATCGGCGCCAAGAACTCCGCTGCCATCGCCGCGCTGGAGCTCTGGCGGCACGGTGCCAAGGTCACCCTCGTCCATCGTGGCTCCGAGATCCACCGGCACGTGAAGTACTGGATCAAACCCGATATCGAAAACCGCATCAAGAATGGCGAGATCAAGGCCTACTTCAACACCAACGTCATCGATATCGCGCAGGACACCGTCACGCTGCGCACCCCCGAGGGCGAAACGGTTCTCCCCAATGGTTATGTCTTCGCGCTCACCGGCTACCAGCCCGATTTCGCCTTTATCGAGTCACTCGGCGTAAAGCTGGATCCGAACAACGCCCGCTGCCCCATCTGCAAGCCCGAAACGCTGGAGTCCAACGTCCCCGGTATCTACGTCGCGGGCGTCGTCGTCGCCGGCGAGCGCACCAACGAGATCTTTATCGAAAATGGCCGCTTCCACGGTGCCGTCATCGCCGCCGACCTCGCTGAAAAGCTGGGCAAGGGTTACCGCGAAGCGCCGTCCGCGCCACAGTACACCGTCGCCGCTGAGTAGCCTTCATTCTGCTTACCCCAGTGGTCATCTAGACCGGAGCTGACGTCCGTCAGCGAAGTGGAGAGATCTGCAGGTTGAAGCTGTTCTCTTACAGCTGTGGTCCAGAACGCAAGCAGATTCCTCCGCTTCGCTGCGGAATGACAGAGGTTTGAATCGTCATCGTTGTCATCCCGTAGCGCAGCGAAGGGATCTGCTGTCCGAGCAACACTAACTCTCAAGGACCTCAGCTTCAGGCGAGCCGATCAGCCTTAGCTCACCACCCTCTTCCGAAATCCCCGCAGCCCTAGCCCCATCAGCGCGGCAAAAAAGAACACCAGCGCACCCAGAATGGACGCATTCGCCATATGGCTAATCCCCGGCGTCAGCGCCGAGCGCAGCCCCTCGCTGAAGTACACGATGGGGTTAACGAGGATGCCGATCTGCAGCCAGCGTAGATTTCTCAGCGCCGTCCACGGGTAATACACACACCCTAGAAACACGATCGGCGTCACCACAATGCCGAAGATCAGGCCGATCTGTCTGGGCTGGACCGCCGTCCCGATCACCAGGCCCAACGCCCCGGACACCAGGCTCGACAGGACCAGCACCGCGGCCAGCAGCCACCAGCTCGTCACGTGCGCTACCACCGGGATCGTCGGGATGTAGTACGCCAGCGGGAACACGATCGCCGCGGCCAGCAGGCTCTGCATGGCCGAAAAGCACACCTTCTCCACGGCAACTGCCCAGATGGGTAAGGGGCACATCACGCGATCGTCAATCTCGCGCGTGATGCTGAACTCGGTTGCCAGGGGCAACGCTACCGCGGCGATGCCTGAGAACATGATGCCCACGGCCATCAGCCCAGGCAGCATCACCGTACCGAAACCGCCACCGTTGCCTGCAGCCGACGCGCCCATCGGCGACATCGCGGCCGCATTGCCTGTCATGTGCGGCATCACAAACGTGAACACAAAGGCAAACAGCAGCGGTTGCATCCCCACCCGCAAAATGAACGGGATCACTTCACGCCGCAAGACATATAGATCGCGCAGCATCAGGCCACCAAAGGCACGGCTGTAGCCGAGGGCGCTTGTTCCTTGCATCCCGTTACTCACGCAGCTCCCTCCCTGTCAGGCGAATAAACACCGTCTCCAGACTCGCCGCGGAGGTCGCAATATCCGCGACGCCCATGCCCTCCGTGGCGCTGATGACCCTGGCCACGATGCCATCCTCCTGGGCGGCCAGCACCCTGAGACCGTTGCTGCCTGCGTCCTCTACGCCGCCCACCCCCCGTACCTGCGCCAGACGCTCCCGGAGCGGCTGGGCATCGGCTCCCGCCATCAGCCGCAGATCGATGACCTTCTCGCCGCCCAGGCTCGCCTTCAGCGCAGCGGGCGTGTCCTGCACCAGGATTCTGCCATGGTCGATGATGGAAATACGATCACACAGCTCATCGGCTTCTTCCATGTAGTGCGTCGTCAAGACTACCGTGATGCCCTGCTCGCGGAGTCCACGCACCGCCTCCCACATGGCAAGACGGCTCTGCGGATCGAGCCCCGCACTGGGCTCATCCAGAAACAGCACCTTGGGACGGTGAGCGATGGCGCGCGATATCTGCACACGTTGCGCCATGCCGCCTGAGAGCTGATTAGGGTAAGCCTTCGCCCTGTCTGTAAGCCGAAATTGCTCCAGCAGCTCCGCCGTGCGCGCCTTGCCCTCCGCGCGGCTCATGCCGAAGTAATTGCAGTGGAACTGGAGGTTCTCCGCGATCGTGCATGCCCGGTCCAGCGTGTTGTACTGCGGTACCACGCCGATGAACCGCCTTGCCTTGGCTGGCTCCTTCACCACATCCACGCCGGCGATGCGCACAGACCCTGCGGTCGGCACGGCCCGCGTCGTTGCGATGGAAATGGTCGTGGTCTTGCCCGCTCCGTTCGGCCCGAGCAGACCATAGAGCTCGCCTTCGTCGACGCAGAGATTGATCCCGTCGACCGCGGTCACCGGCTGCTTGCCGCCGTAGACCTTGCGCAGTCCGGCAATCTCGACAATGCTGTTGCCTTGAGCCAAAGCCTATCCTTCTTACTGCAGTCACGCTTACCGCAGTCATGCTTGCCGTAGCCGTGCTTCGTTACCGCAGCGATGCTTCCTGCAGCCATGCTACACGGCCTCTTTTTCGGTATCGGCAGCTTTTCCAAACCTTTCGTGCCCACCGCGCCGCATCCAAAGGCTCATGCGCAAGTCCCGCAAATTTAGCAAATCCATTGCCGCACTCGGTCTCGGCCTGCTTGCCTCCTTTGCTGTAGGGGGTATCGCGCCACGTCCTCTCTCGGCGCAGACGTCCCCAGGCACGTCCGGTCCCGCCACGTCCGGTTCCGCGGCCCAAAGTCTCACTCCTGCCATTACGCTCCCCAACGCGATCACCAACGGCGCGGCTATCGCTCCGGGCGGTCGCACCTTTCTGGTGATCGCCAAGCAGAAGGGCCAGGATGTCCCGCAGCTTGCCGAGTACATCGGCGGCCAGCTAAAGCCCTATCCCGACGCAAGCTGGAATGGCTGGAAGGAGGGCGATGACGCCACCCACGCCTTTGTGCACGCCAACTCCGTCCGCTTCGGCCCGCAAGGGACCCTGTGGGTTGTTGATTTCGGCAGCCCCGAGCTGGGCAAACCTATCGTGCCGCACGGTCCCAAGCTGGTCGGCATCGACATCGCCACCGGCAAGGTCGTGCGGACCTTCTACTTCGACAAGGTCACCAGGCCCGACAGCGCCCTGGACGACGTTCGCTTCAGCGGCGACCATGCCTACCTGACCGACGCCGGCTGGCCCGGGATCATCACGCTCGCCATGCCCAGCGGCTCCATGTCGCGCGTCCTCAACGACCAGCCCTCCACCACCGCGCTCAAACCGCTGCGCGCCGAGGGTCACGAGCTGGGGGACAAGAATGGCAAGCCCATCTTCTTCCATGCCGACCAGCTCGAAGTCTCGCCCGATGGCGGCACGCTCTATTGGCAGCCCTGCTCGGGACCCATGTACGCCATCGCGACGCAATTCATCGATGACGGCACGCTGAAGGACAGCGATCGCGCCAAACACGTACGCGTCTTCCTGAACAATGGCACCGCCGGAGGAACCGCCATTGACGCCAAGGGCAACCTGTATGTCAGTGACACGGACCACAATGCCGTGCTGAAGGTCTCTCCCGAAGGAAAGGCCGAGACGCTCGTTCAGGATCCCCGTCTGGTCTGGGTTGATGCCATGTGGATCACGCCCGACGGCCGACTCTGGATGCCCGCCGCCCAGATGGATCACACACCCAGCTTCAACAACGGCAAGTCCGACGTGCACTACCCCATGCAGGTCTTCACGGTCTCCATCGGCAACGGCCCGCCAGCAACCGACCATCGCTAAACCGTGGCGTCAACGAACAAGGGCGAAGAAGGATCTTCGCCCTTGTTTATTTGTCTTCCCGGCATTCAGGCGTGAA
>CAXTGE010000058.1:0-13309 GCA_964243645.1 uncultured Acidobacteriaceae bacterium
CGACAGGCCGGTGCTAACGCGCGCCGCACGCGCCGTCAGTTCCAGAAGAGCAGGCCTGTTCAAATTTACCGCCCGCGGAAACAAGATGCTCGCAATAGAAGCCTGGATGATGTTGATCATGCGAGAGAGGCTAAGAGCGACAACGTAGATTCCCATGGCCGCAGGGCTGAGCAGGCGAACCACGAGTGCCTGATCCGCATAAAGGGAGAGCGTACCGCAGAAATCCACGCCATACGAGCGAATGCCATAGCTGAACAGGAGGCGTGCTGACGAGACAAGCTCCTGAGCGTGCCCGCGAAGATCCGGCCATGAACGACGAAGCAGGAAGAAAAGGGTCGGAATGCCGCCGATGACGTATCCGAGCGCTGCGG
Organism: uncultured Acidobacteriaceae bacterium; assembly: GCA_964243645.1. Taxonomy (GTDB): domain Bacteria; phylum Acidobacteriota; class Terriglobia; order Terriglobales; family Acidobacteriaceae; genus Granulicella. The sequence goes on from CAXTGE010000058.1 coordinate 372, forward strand.
TTACGGGCGTGAGCAGATGGCTCAACAAGAAAGTTGTGAGCGCGACCAGCGTTACCAGAGGAGTCAGGCCGAAGGATACGCCGGAGGCAAAAAAATCAGAGCGTGCTTCGCGCAAGGCCCGGAGCATAGCGATGAGCAGCACCACGGTGCTGTTGAGCATGAAGAGCTGCGCCATGTGAACGGTGTGAGCGGAATAACGGCCCAGCCAGAAAGGCATCGCGACGACACCGATGGCCGTCGCGAGCGCGCCGAGACTCAGCGTCGAGAGTAACGCTGTCCGAACCAGGTTGGTGCTTTGCTGGGGGTTCTGCCGAAGACGAAAGATCAGGGCACTGGGAATACCAAGGGTGACGAGATTCGGCAAGAAGTTAGGCCAAACATTCATGGCGGCGAGTTCGCCGCGACCTTCCGGATGGAGTGCCCGCGCGGTGATCAGACCAGTCAGAACGTTGATCAGCGTGAAAACGATTCTGCCGCCGGTCGACTGCAACACAGCAGCAAAGTCGCCACTTATGCGGCGCTGCCACGCTTGGCTGGCTTGAACGTATGCTTTCACTGGGGGAGAACACCTTTTTATGGTCGAGCTTAGAGAGGACGAGGAGCCTGGTTATCGCAGTCTCAGAACGTAGTGCATGGCATCACGCGCAAGACGTGTGACTCCGTCACGGTCATGCAGAGACCGCAAATCCGTTTGCAGCAGAGGCTGTTGAGGTGATCGTTTCATGCAAGCCATCGCTGGCCGTCTTAGGAGCGTCGCGTGCGGCCGTGCCTAGCGCCCTCTCCCTGCTTGCCCAAGCCGTGAACAGCCAAAGGAAGATGCCAAGCGTGCCCAGATAGGCGCTGGAGAGAAGCACTTGTGACGAGATCGCTAACGTAATGACAAATGGCAGGGTAAAAAGAGGTGCTGTTGCGGTGCGCGACCGCAGGCCCCCTAGCAACAACATCGCAAACGCACCCAAGTAAAGCAGGGCACCGGGAACGCCTAGTGTTAGAAAGGCTTCCACGATGCCGTTATCATGGAGGCTGAAGCTTCCATCGTTAGCAATCAGGTTGTCATTGAGGCCCAGGCCAAAGCCCCCTAGTCGATTTTCGACCAGGTAGATGGCGGCGCCGGCTCCTTGCACACGGTCTGCGCTGCTTGCATCTTCGGTGGGGTGCGTGAACGATTGCAAACGGTCGCTGATCGTCGTTTGCATGGGTCCAATGGCGAGCATGGGGCTGAACAGCACAAGGGCCACGACCGGAATGGCTAAGGTGCGCAGAACGCGCTGTGGAGCCTTGAAGGTGAGGAGAAGAAGGCCGAAGGCGAGCGCCATCCAGGCCGACCTGCCGACCGTGAGCAGAAGCCCGCACAGTCCGCTGCAAACCCCCAAAGGGGCAAATTTCCGCTTCGATTCGACTAACAACAGGATGCCAAAGACGCTGACCAGTGCGTAAACACCTGCGGAGTTCATTGTGCTGAAGACGCGCAGACCGTAGGGTTCGGGAGCGCCCATGCTGGTGACATCCGCAATGGAACCCAACTGGACGAGCCAGTTGGTGTCCCAGGCCGGCGCGACCACGAATTGAACCGCGGCATACAGACCCATGCCCAAGGTGCCCCAGAAGAAGCTGCGCTCCAAGGAACGGAGGCTCGTCTGGAGCTCATCAGGCGCAAGGGTGCTGAACCACCATGCGAACAGGACGGGGACCGCCCAATTGACGGCGCTGCTGGCCACCGCGGAGAAGGGGCTTTCTGTGATGCCGATGAGCAGCCCGTACGCAATGGCGAAGAGCGCGGCGAGAAACGGGCCGCTCTGCAGGAGCGCAGCTGAAGCGAGCCTCCGCCAGCCCAGTACAGGAGCAACGAGGCACACCAGGTAGGGCGTTAAGAGGACGAGGCTGGGATCCTTCCAGTCAGCCTGAAAATCCATCACACGGCGAAGAAAGGGACTGAGGAAGAGACACCAGAGCACAAGGTCCATGTACCACTCGCGCCGCCGCTTGAACACCAGGATCGCTAGCCCTGCGAGCAGCGGTGGATAGAGTGAGCGTGCGAGGCCGCCCTGTCCTGCCAGAAGCAGAGCGACGAGGAGCGCGAGGACAAGGCCGATCTGGAAGATCATACTAAGTGCGTTCCCGCACCCGGAAGGTCCGCAGGGGCTCCCGCAACGCCAACGGCTCGGGATGAGAGGTGGCGCGCGGCTTGGGCGCGCTGGGGGATGCGTTGAGGGAAAACGGCTTTTCGACCAGCAGAAAAAGAACCGTAGCGGTGGCAAAGGTGCTCGAGAGCGCAAGCACGAGCAGGAGGGGAGCGGCGGCCGCGGGATGATGTTTGGCCCATGGCAGATGCGCAACCGCGACGGAAACGACGTTCAAGACGAAGCCGTGAATGAGGTAGAACGAATAGCTTATGTTGCCGGTCCAGCGCAGGCTGTGATGGCTGAAGAGGGTGGCGAGAATCCCCCGAGGCTGGAGCGTGAGGCAGGAAAGGGCGCTGTACATGATCAGGACGAGCACCGCCCGGACCACCGCGTGATGCAGGCTGTGATGCGCCAGAGTCTGCACCGTGCGCATTTCACTGAGGACGAGGCAGCCAAGCGCCAGAAGGGCCAGGACAAGCAATAAGTTCTGATTTTGTCGGCTGAGAAGGCGCAATCCACGCTCCGCGTGCAACACCTCTTCCAGGATCATGCCGGACAGGAAAAGTGTGAATCGAACGAAAGAACCATCCTGAAAGTGATAGTGCGGCAGAAGGACCGGGTCTGACACAACGAAGCAAAGATAGGCGAGGATGACAATCGCCCAGAACAACGTCCGGTGCCTTCGACCCCAGGAAGACATGCGGAAGACGCGTACAAGCAGGGGCAGGGTGAGATAGAAGGCGAACTCATAGCTGAGAGACCAGGCCGCGGAGATGACCGGAGGGATGTCGAGGATGCCGGGAAGCAGGAGCAGGTTGGCGCCAATGTACCGAAGTTGCGCCAAGCCGCCCGCGGCTCGGTAGTGTTCCCCAAAGTGGAAGCCAAGGGAAAGTACAAGGTAAAAGGCAAAGACTGCGAGAAATGTGGGGTAGATGCGCTGAACCCGGCGTAGAAGGAAGCGGCTGTAACGCACCCCGGGGCGCATGGCGGCGCGGTAAATCAGCATGCCGCTAAGGAGAAAGAAGAGGTCGACCCCAGTGCCGCCGATCTCGGCACACATCGTTGCAAACCGGGACTGAAAGGCTTCGGCCACATGGGACAAAATGACCATCTGGAAGTGGCAGAGAAAGACGAGCAGGATGGCGAGCCCACGCAAACCTTCCATGGCGAGCACCCGGTTCTCGCCTTGGCCGGTCTCATACCAGCGACTGAATACCTGCAGGTAGCGAGGCTGGACAGAGGTGCTGCTTGCGTTCAGATCACTCATAGATGCGCCCGCTGCTCCTGCGGTGTGGTGCAGTGGTAACACGCCGTGAGGGAGGCCCGCATTTCCTTGGGGCTGAAGCGCTGCATGACGAGCTCCCGGCCAAGGCGGCCCTGTTCCAAGGCATAGTCAGACTGCGTGAGTATATTCAGCAGGAGGTCACGCGCACGCTCTTCGTCCCCCGCAGGGAAGAGCTGCCTCGCCAAGGGTCCTACCAAGATGTCCCTGGGACCGCTGACCTGGGGAGCTACCACGGGCACCTGCATCGCGAGTGCCTCGGCGGCCATGTAGCCGAATGATTCATAGAGGGAGGTGCAGAGCAGGGCATCGGCGGCTGCCAGGTGAAGACGCACGTCGTGCTGCCAGGGGACGAGCTGAACGTAGTCCTTCAGTCCCAAGCTCGCAACCGTTTCATGGAACGCAGCGGTCAGGTCCCCATCACCGATCCAGAGTGCGCGTAACCCAGGGAGCTGACGCCGGGCCTTTTCCACAATGCGCAGGAAGGAGAGCGGATTTTTCTGCTGCGTTAGACGACCCAGCCCTAAAACGAGAGGCGCCTCCGTGAGGCCGAGCGCGATGCGCGCGCCTCGCTTGTCGCGCGGGCTGAAGACGCGGGTGTCGATGGCAGGGAAGACCACCTGGACCTTGGAGCGGCGGCTGACGCCATACCGAACGATGTCGTCGGCTTCGCCCTCCGAAACGGCGATGTAATGATCCACCAACCCGCTCAGGGCGCGTTCAATGTAGAGAAATTTCTTGCCGAGTGGAACGGCGAGAGCGTGTGGGTTGTACAGCACGGTCGGCCGAGACAGTACCGTTCTTGACGCTAGCCTGCCCAAGATGCCAGCCTTCGAACTGTGGCAATGGAGAATGTCCGGTTCAAAGGCGAGGATCGCTCGGCGAAGACCCGTCAGTGCCGCCCAATCCTTGAGGGCATCGACTTCACGGCACATGGCGATGGGATAAGCGCGCCAGCCGCGCTGATCGATGGTCTTCAGGAACGGATCGAGGCGGGAGTCGGCACGGGAATCTCCAAACGCGAACCCGAAATGAAAAGGGCTGCCGTCCATGGCATCCGCGATATTTTCCAAATACCGCAAAGTGCCGCCCAGCGTCGCCTCCAGAACGTGAAGGATGCGTAAGGGACGAGGGTAAGCGTTCTGATTTTCTGGCGTGGAAGGGATAAGGACGGCGTTTGAGGTCAGCATGGAAGCGCCTCCTGAGAGGCAGGCTTGAGCATGCTTTGATAGATCGCTTCCAGACCGTCAAGATGTGTGCCGACGGTGCGAGGATTTGCCCAGTATTGCTCATAGGCGTTGCGGCCCAGAGATTGTGCAAGGTAAGGATCCTTAAGGGCCACCAACTTTCTTTCAAGGTCCTCGCGGTCGCCGCCCCTGAAGAGAAGCCCGGTTTCACCGTCACGTATCATCTCGCGAGCGGCTGAGGTATCGGCAACCACACAGGGCAGACCTGCAGCCAAGGCCTCCAGCACGACAAGCGGCTGCGCCTCATACCAAAGGGAAGGGAAAACCATGGCCCGTGAAGCACGTAGAACTCCAAAGGTCTGCTCGGGGCTGAGCCAGCCCGAGATCTGGGCCTCCGGATAGGCTTCGAGGATGGACGGCCGGCACTCGCCCTCCCCGAGAAACAGGGCATCGACTCCTGCTCGCCGGGCTGCCTGCGCGAAGAGAACAGGTCCTTTCTCTTTGACCAGCCGACCCACGAAGGTGAATGTGGTATTTGTCGCGGTATCGGCGGCCGGCTGCTTTGTCATTTCAACGAAATTGGAGAGCGAATGGACACGGGTGGATGGGGAGAGATGCGGACGCATGACGCTCAACACGAGGTCAGAGATGGCGATGACATCGGTGAGGCCGGAGGGTAGACGGCCGGCACCGGCCTGGATGCCGCCGCGTGCTATACGCCAAAGCTTGTCGGCATAGCCACGACTGTCACAGTGCGCCTGCATGCAGTTCAGGCTCATGGGTTCGCGCTGACAGATGGACTGGCAGCTGTGATCGAACAGGGTGCCGTTCGGGCAGGCAAGCAGGTAGTCGTGCAAGGTGCAAACAACCTTGAAGCCGCCATCAACGGCTGCACGGACGACGCTGGAGGACAACGACTTGGCCCAGAGATGCAGGTGCACCACGGTCTCTGCGGGAGGGAGTGTGCGGAAGAGATCGGTCGCGATCCGGGAACTCTTGCGATTCCAGAGACCCTGCGTGGCGGCCCTGAGCCGATTGGGATCATGGAGAATCTCGTACTGGTCAGTGGAGACCACTGTAAGGTTGGGCACGTCGATCAGCTCGGGAGCGATGGGACCTACCGCGGTGAGCAGCGTAACCTTACGACCACGGCGCGCGAGTTCGATCGCGCTGGTCAAGGCAATTTTGTCGGCCCCGCCGGTGATGCGGGCATTGTCGTTGATGATGACGATATGCCTGACAGCATCGTCAAGCTGGAGACGCGAGCCTGCAAAGCGCAGGTCAGAGGTTCCGCCGGCGTAGCTAGAGGACGGGTACATAGACCCCCGGATTGACCAGCCTCATGTACTTGGTGACGATATTGAGCTTGCTTTCCGAGACCACCAAGGTGTCGCCGTCCTGGATCAGGAACTCAGCGACCTTCTCTTGCTTCGCATGACGGTGCAGGTCGAGCACATGGGTTTCACCGAGGCCGTCGCCGATGGGCCGGATCAGAAGAACCTGTGTCTGCCTAGCGGACTCCTGAAAGCCTTCGGCGACCTGAATGGCTTGCAGTGCCGTCAAGGGACCGTTGAGGGTGTATTCCCCGGGCTTTCCAACACGCCCCCCAACGAAGAAGTGAGGCTTTTCGAACTGCGTGATTTCGACCGTGATCTCCGGATGATTCAGGCGCTGCGCTGCCTTCTCCGTGATGGCCTCCGTAGCCTGATGCAGGTCCAGACCACTCAATTTGACCTCACCCATCCCCGGCAGGACGATGAAGCCGTCCGGCTGTACAGAGACCGTCGCGTCGAGCTCCGGCGTGAGATGGTAGCTGATCTTGAGGACGTCATTGGCGCGCAGGTGATAGCGCGGCGTACTCAGCAATTCACGATTCTGACAGAGGGCCGGGGCAAGACAGAGTGCCAGACAAAGGAACGAGACTAGGTTGCGGAGCTGGCGGATCATGCGGACACCTCGGTGCGCAATGCATTCAGGACCAGATCCCCACGCGTACGCTTGGCTTGGCTTTGGGGAGTGACCATTTCGCTGAACCAGGCCAGCGCGAACCCAAGCAAAGCGCCTGCCCCGAGACCCACGATGAGGTTCAGGCCGAGGGAGGGGCCAACGGGCAGAGGAGACGCCTGCGGTCCGAGAACATGGACATTGGAGATGCCGTCCTGATCCATCTGGCGGTACATGCGGGCCTGTTCCAGCCGCTTGCTGTACATCGCGTAATCGTCCTGCGCCTCATGCTCCCCGCGATCAAGATTGGCGAGAGCGATGGCATTTTGTTCAAGGGTACCGAGGTTGGCAACGGTCTCTACCTCGACCTTTTTCAACTCCTGCTCACGGGCGGCAAGGCCCTGGAGTTCGACACGGTTCTCATCCAGGCTACGCTGGACGGCTTCATACAGTGGGTTCTTGTCCGTGGTTTGCTCAGAAGGGCCCATCTGCTGGGTCGCGGCAAGTGCAGAACGGGTGGAGTCGATCTGCGCGTCGACCACCTTTACCAGTGCGTCGTCCGGACGGTACTTGGCCAGGAGGGCGATACGCGAACGTTCGAGCTCGTTCAGGTTCGTTTGGAGCTTCTCGACCAGGGGAAGGTTGACGGCGGTTCGCTCCTGCGTGGACGCTCGAACCGGTATCCCCGTCCGTTCTGCCTCGAGCGCGTGATTCCGTGCGTTGAGCTCCCCGAGCCGGACTCCGGTTTCATTGAGCTCGTCCTTGGTACGGGACAGGGTTTGTATGAGCGCGGAACGCTGCTCGGAGGTCGAAAAAATCACAGTCTTTTGGTGCAGGCTGGCAAGCTGCTGCTGCGCGGTCTGCATGTTCCGCTGCGCAACCGAAAGCTGGCCTGCAAAGAAGGTGTAGGAGTTCGGGGCTGCGTGGACTGCGAGGCTGGCCTCGAGATAACGGGAGGTCAGATCGCGCAACACGGCAACAGCTCCGTCCGGCGAATTCGCGTAATACGAAAGCTGAATGACATTTGTCTTTCGCACGGCGGACACGTCAAGGTGCTTATAGAGCTTCAGGACGGCAAGCTCCGCCTGCTTGGGCGTCGAGTTCCCGGCGGCTAAGTGGCAATCGTTGACAACCTGCGTCAGCACGGTTTCGCTGCGCAGCAACTCAATCTCTGAGTTCACCTCCTCCTCCGTAACCTGATCGGATGGGGTCTGGTCTTCGCCGGAGGTGGAGCCCATGACAAGTTCGTGGCGGCTGGTACGTACTAACAGGATCGCTTGCGCTCGGTAGCTCTTCGGTTGCTTCAGCGTGAAGGCAAACCCCAAGGCCAAACCCATAAGCGTGCATGTGAGCAATAAACGCCAATGGCTCTGGCATAAAGACAGCAGAGATACAGTTCTTGCCTTATTCAAGTTCCACATATATTGCACCGCAGTTCAGCATGGGAAGAGGCTTTTTGGTTACGATGATTCACGAATTCAGCGCCCTGGGTGGCCAGGTCTTAGTCTTTGAGGACAGAAACAGAAGGGAGAGAAGGTCGGGTCGAACTCAGACGGCACCTTCCTTCTTGAGAACAGCAGAAAAGGTCCGCATCAGGATGCGGAGATCAAGGTTGAGGCTCCAGGCATCGATGTATTCCAGGTCGAGCAGGATCCAATTCGCGAAGGTGATATCGCTGCGTCCGCTTACCTGCCAAAGGCCGGTCACACCTGGCCGAACGCTGAAGCGGCGCATGAGCCAAGCCTCAGAGAAGCGGTTCACATCGCGCAGTGGCAGTGGGCGTGGGCCCACAAGCGACATATCGCCCCGGAGAACGTTGAGCAGTTGCGGCAGCTCATCCAGAGAGGTCCTTCGAAGGACGGAGCCGACGCGCGTGACCCGGGGATCTTTACGAATTTTGAAGACCGGCCCACCCGCCTCGTTGAGGTGCTCCAGCTTGCCCTGTTGTGCCTCTGCGTCCACCACCATGCTGCGGAACTTGTACATGGAAAAGGTGCGCTTGTTCAGGCCGTAACGTTGCTGTGTGAAGAAGACCGGCCCCTTGCTGGACCACTTCACAGCAATTGCCACGAGTAGAAGAATCGGGGAAAGGACGATCAATCCAAAGGCAGCACCGACGATGTCGAGGGCACGTTTGAGATGGAGCCGACGATCGTTATGCACCATGTGGAGGACCACGGAAGAGGGATTGGATTCCTCCATGGACCGTCGCTTGGTGATGGTTGTCTCAAAGATATCGGTCGAGTAACTCGATTGGACGCCGGAGCGCTCGCATGCCCGGATGGCCGCCTGGATGTCGTCATAGCAAGACTTGACGGGGAGGGCGATAATGACTTCGTCGACCGGGGTTTGCATCAGAATGGAGTCAAGACAGCTGATACCACCCAGGATGAGATCGCTTTCACTCTGAGGGTCGTTGTCGACGAATCCCAGCAATTCATAGTGCCACTTGGCGTGGCTTGTAATTTCATCCGCTATTTGGCGCGCTCGCCAACCGGTACCGACCACGATAACCTTGCGATCACGGCGAAAGGAGGGAGCAACATGCTCGGCGTGAACCAGAAACAAAAGCCGGGCTGCGAGAAAGACCAAAAACGTGCAGACCCAGAAGACAAGCATGGTTCTGAAAGAGAACCTCTCGGGATGTCCGATTCGAAAGACCAGCAGCGTCACCGCGGTGCAGGCAGCCGCACGAAGTCCCAAGCGCATCGCGTGAGAGAGCAGGGAGGCACGGCCATGGTCCGACCGGTAGCTGGTAGCCATCAGACAGAGTTGCCATAAAACGATGCAGACCACGGCGTAAAAGCAGTTCATCAGCGAGATGCGCATCACTAATATGGACGCCCATCCCATTTGGTCCGCCTTGATGGCAGGCGCGAAGACGGTTGCCAGCATCGCCGAGGTCAGAATGAGAAGATCCAACCAGTAGATTTGCGCCGCTTGTGGTTCCGTCGCCAAAGAGCGGCGAGGGTTCCTCAAAACAGCCTTGGATTCCTGTAGAGAGTTAGTCATGAAGAGAGAAAAAGGCCCCCACCTTATACTTTCAATCGTGAATTATGCTCTGCAACAAGGAGTGACTTCACCATAGCCGAGCTTACCAAAGTTGGCAATAGAGACTTGAGTAACTAACTATTGTGCAGTAGTCTGCTTACCTGAAATATGCGTCTTGGTTACGTATGTGCTCTTCTTTGTCAGCGGTACGTGCTATTGTCACTCAAAGCACTCGTTGTTGTCAGCATAACCTTCAAGGGCTCGATCCGAGATTATCTTTCGTCACCAGGGGGAGTTACTGGCGGCAGGAAATGTCCACAATATACTGCTACTTCTCTCCAGGGATTTCTTCCTTCTTCCTGAGGTACGTGCTACTAATGACACGTGCAGTCTTCTCCCCAGATCGATTCGGTTGTAGAAGCTGTCACAGGCTTACCTCCGATCTTTCAGCAAGACTGGTGGTTACAAGCGGCCGGGGGGCAGGCGCTCAGGAAAGTGCAGGTTGTTTGGGACGGTAGGGAAGTCGCGGCCCTGCATTTTATTAAAGAGAAGCGACTTGGCTTGACGTGCCTTATGATGCCGCCTTTCACGCGGGTTGCAGGACCGCGCATCTCTTTGCCGCAGGGAAGTAACGGTGAAAGAAGAAAGAATGTACGCCGCGCGACCAAGGAACTTATTGCCTTGCTGCCAAAGTTCCATAGTTTTAAGCAAATCTTCGATCCGGAGGATGAGACCGCGGCATTGTTTGCCATGGAAGGCTTTTCGGTGGCGCACTCCTACACATGCCGAGTAGCCCCGGACTCCTGTCTCGATCTCCTCTGGGAGAGTATGGACCCGAAGCGAAGGAAGAATATCAAGGCTCGCCAGCGCGATCTGAGTGTTGATTTTCATTCAGACTTACAGCGATTTGAATCGCTCGCAAAGAAAGAATACTCCAGTCGTGTAAGTACCTATAATTACAATACGCTTCACAAGCTCTTTGCCGAAGCCTTGTCGCGTGAGTGTGTTGGCATACTTACCGCTCAGGATTGCAATAAGAAGGATCTTTGCAGCGCTATCCTGCTCTGGGATGACCGCAACTTGTACTTTTGGTTGGCCACCAGAGATCATGAAGGTAGCGAACGCGGTGCCAAGAGCTTGCTGGTTTGGGAAGCGATCAAGCTTGCGTGCAGCAAGGGGCTGACCTTTGACTTTGACAGTTACGGGTCAATCACAGGCTTTCGTTTCATGATGTCGTTCGGTTTACCCTTGTCCTCCCGATCGTTGGTTTTGAAGGCGGACCTACCTGTCAGGATGGCGCTTGGCTTTAGGCGAGAGTGGATCGACAGTAACCAGCGGCTTCGTTGACCTCCAACAAGGAAGGCTCAGCCAACGCCGTGGTATTTGGGTCCAAGTATTATATTGGCCCGTAAGTTATGTTTTCCGCTGCTTTGGGCTGGAGGTTTCCAGCAGAACTGCCCGACGTGTGGGCCGCGTGCTACGATCGCGTTCCGGCTTCCATAGGTTTAATAAACTAAAGGTGTGGGCATGAAAATGTGGCGTTGCGCAGACGGGTTTGTCCTTAAGATGGTCTTCGGCACCGGGCTGCTTCTTATGGGCGCTAAGCAAAGTTTGAGCCAGGACCACGCGGCCGTATCGCCGCCGCTCACAGACTCTAGCGTGATCGCCCCCGACGGCACAGCGCACATTACACGGGTCGTGCCTGTACCCACAACGATCAGTGCCGAAGCACAACGCATGCTGGCGCGGCCAGCTTCGGACGCCCTCGTACACTCGAGCCTAGCCGATCGACGCAAGGGAACCGATACATGGCAGGCAGGAGTAGCCGAGGCGTTTCGGGCCTTGTACCCCGTCACGGTGCAGACGGGCACGCTTGCGGGCATACCTGTCCGCACGATTACTCCATCAAACGTTGCAGCTGAGAGACGGAAGCTGGTGCTCATCAACCTGCACGGGGGTGGCTTTAACTCGGACTCGGGATCACTATCGGAATCCATTCCTGTCGCGGCCCTCTCCCATACTGTCGTGATCGCGGTGCTCTACCGCCTGGCGCCGGAGCACAAGTTTCCGGCAGCAGTGGACGACGCGGTCGCGGTGTACCGCGAGCTGCTCAAGACACATCGGCCGCAGGACATCGGCATCTTTGGAACCTCGGCCGGGGCCGTTTTGACCGCGGAGGTTGCCGTGGAGCTACGACGGTTGAGGCTGCCTCTGCCAGCCGCTCTGGGCATCTTCTCCGGGACCGGCGATTTCAGTCGCAAGGGAGACTCCGAGGCGCTGTATGCACTGAACGGGCTTTCAGGTCATCTCGAGCCCCCAAAACGCCCGGGGGAAGGCATTGGCGAATATACCGGCAGTACAAAGCTGCAAGATCCTGTGTTGTCCCCGCTGTTTGCTGACCTGCGAGGGATGCCGCCGACCCTGTTCCTCACCAGCGGAAGAGATCTGTTGCTAAGCGGGACCACGATTCTGCACCGGGCGTTCTTGAGGGCCGGTGTCGATGCGCGGCTGGTCGTCTTTGAGGCACTGCCACATGCCTTCTGGAATAATCCCTCTTTGCCGGAGACGAAGGAGGTCAACGAGTTGATGGCCCGCTTCTTCGTGAGCCAGCTTGGCAGATGACCAACTTGACAAAGCACTAACGTGAAAAAGCCGCGCAGAGAGCGCGGCTTTTACGGCTAGGACAGCCTACGAGGCGAGGCTGTCGCGGTATCCCTTGACTTTGTCGTGTGACGCCAGAACATGGACTTGCTGCCGGGTAAGTAGGGAACGAACATCGCTGTCCAGACCCGAATCTTCAAGCGCTTCCTTGTAGGCCTTCTTCGCGGCATCCTCACCTTGCTCCGCTGTCTCCAGAAGCGTGTGATCACCCCCGCCCAGCTTCGCCTTCAGGTCACCCCATGCGCGATGGATGGGCGCAACGGCGGTGCCGCCAACATCTTCACTGATTCCTGCTGCAGCTTGCAGTTCACGGGCAAACTGGCCCCGCTTTTGCGCTTCCTGGAGAAAAAAGGTCTTTAGCTCGGGGCTCTGCAAATGTTCTCCGATGTCGGAAAAACCTTTGTCGCCGTCGTTCAACACTTGAACTACCGTCTTTAGCAATGCATTTGTATCAGCCATCTTTTGTCCCCTTGTCACGTTTGATGCGCGTCATGTCCTGCGTGCCCGACACGACGTCGATCTGTCTTCATCGGCGGCTACGGGACGTCGCCGCTGTCTTCCTGACGCCCGTGTTTAGCTTTCGACCTGCTTCACTTGAGCGTTGCCCCCATGCTTCTGCTGCTGCGCGTCTTCCTGTTTATCCTCCGAAGCTCTTACGGCCTCCTGGTCACGTCTCGCGCGTTACCGCTTAAGCGTCCATCTGCTTGCAATCTCTGCAGCGTCTTCGCTAGAAGCTCGTGGATCTCCGCT
>CAXTGE010000058.1:13409-15879 GCA_964243645.1 uncultured Acidobacteriaceae bacterium
ATCGCGTCATGTGCCTCGGTGGCCAACCCTTCTATGGCTATACAGGTTAGAACCCCAAGAATGTTATGTCCGATAACATGTATTCTGTCGTTAGAACACAGTTGAAGCTATTCCTCGCACATCTGCTCACGCTGCAGACCCGGATAGTTGTGAAGTGCATAACGGCCCACTCTAAATAAGAGCGGGCCGTAGTTGGAAACTCGGTCCACCGCATCGCGCTGAGAGCGGGATGCGGATCTTAACGTTGCAACTTCAGGGCGAACTGGAGGATCCGGGGTGCTTGCGCCTCCGTGATCTGTCCGAAGACGGGTGAGTTGATATCGTCGACCGGGACGATCAGGTTTACGTGGTTGGTCACGTTAAAAGCCTCGGCCCGGAACTGCAGCCTTGTCTTTTCTGTGAGGGTGAAGCTCTTGTTCAGCGAGGCATCGAGGCTGCCGAAGGCGGGACCATTGACGCTGTTTCGCCGCTCGTTGCCGAACTGCCCGGCATTGGCAACGGGGTCAAGCCGTTGGAAGGCCGAGCGAGAGACCCATTGCGAGACGGTATGGGGTGCTCTCTGGTTGGGGTCGCCTACGACATTCGGTCGGTCGCCGAACATGCCGGAGACACCGGGATGCGGGGCCTGCAACGAGACATTCGCCGAGTCATAGACCGTGAAAGGCGTGCTGGAGTTGATGGCTGCCAAGGCATTGAACTGCCAGCCCTCCAGAATGGAACGGGACAATCCAGTGAAGCTATGCGCGAATGGAATCACATAGGTCACGCTCCCCGTGAACCGGTGGCGCGAGTCGAAGAGGGACCGTCCGTACTCCCCTTTCAGATCGAGATTGTTCTGCGGCACGTCCAGTTCTCCCAGGGTGAGCCATGGGGCAGGACCGGACATGTGAAGGCTTGAGGAGTAATCAAGATCCTTGGAGAAGGTGTAGGCGAGCGTGTAGTTCAGGTCCGGTGTGCCGCGCCGGGTGATGGACACCTGTGCGGAATGAAAGCTGGAGTTGGCGTTCCCTTCCACCAAGCCGGCCGTGCCTAATTTGCAGGTGCCGGTGGTTAGGGTGCAGCCGGAGTAGAGACGCCGACGGCCAGAGTTTGCGAGGGTGGCGCCGGGCTGGTAGATTGCCGGATTTGCCTCTACCAGTCGCGGCAGACGAGTTCCCTTCGCGCCGATGTACCCCAGGGACAGCACCTGTCCGCCCATACTTTGGTCGACGGTAAGATTCCAGTCCTGCGTGTAGGGCGGCAGCAGGCCGCGGTCGATGGTGAAAGTGGATGCCGGCAAGGCAAACTGACCGGGAGTGAATGGATTCGTTACGGTTGCGAGCGGATTGGCGTAGTTGATCGCTCCTGTGAGGGTGCGGACGACGGTGTTTGGGAGTGCCGAGCTGGCAGCGCGCATCGGCATGCCTACGCCGTTTAACAGCTCATCATAGAAGATGCCGTACGCCGACCGGATCACGGTGAGGCTGTTGCCTCGCGGATCCCATGCAAAGCCGACACGCGGTGCGAAGTCTCGTTTGAAGACAGGAGCGATGGTATCCGGTACGCCGGGATCTCCTGGAAACAGGAGGCCCTGCGGTGCATTGGGGTGGACCAATGATTGCTGGCCCGGCGTGAAGGCCATCAAACGATTGTGGGTGTCTTTGAACGGCGTTGTGATCTCGTAACGTACGCCGTAGTTCAACGTGAGCTTCGGACCGAGACGGTATTCATCCTGGGCGTAGGCGCCCAGCTCCCATCCGCGTAGATCCCGGTTAAAGTCGCCGCTGGCCTGGGTAAAAATGTCCGGCTTGCCCAGCAGAAAGTTGGCCAGGGCGTTGTTGGTATAACCCTGGACGGTAAAGCTGAAGGTACCCGATGCGAAGTTTGCCTGATAGCCGTTGATTTGCGTGCAGCGGAACTGCGCCCCATAGCTGGTGACGTGCTTGCCCTGCGTGTGCGCGAGATCCGTGCTGAAGGCGTAGTCATTCTGGGTGGTATCGCGCGGATTGATGATGGGATCGCCCACGTTGGAGAAGCCCTGGGTCATGATCAGCGGCGCGCCCGTGGCTTCAGGTCTCGTAGAGGCATAGCTGAAGCCGAACGACTGAGGCGAGTTTCCGGACAGCCGCTTGTCTAGGAGAATGTGGTTCTGAAAGAAGCTGACGTTCGCCGTCAACGCTGTCTTTGGAGACAAAGTGTGCGTCTCCGTCAGTCCACCCAGGTGCGTGTTGGTGTAATAGCCGACCGGGAAGCCGGGGACATCCGCGCCGAGCTCCGAATAGGGATTCAGCAACGAGAGCGTGGAATAGCTGTACCGCGCACTCAGAACATCAGCGCTCTTGAGCAGCCAGTCTGCCTTGGCACCGCCCTGGTCGCTGTTGTATTGGCTCTGGTTGGTGGTTTGGGCGAGATGCGGATTTTCGGGTGTGTTCGGTGCCGGGAAGTAGCTGAGATAGCGGGCGGTAATGGGGCTGATCTGACCCGCGAGGTT
>CAXTGE010000058.1:15979-17506 GCA_964243645.1 uncultured Acidobacteriaceae bacterium
ATTTGTACCCGAGCGCGTGACGATAGTGGTGATGCCGCCGTTGGTTCCTCCGAACTCGGCCGGCGCAGTTGTAGTGAGAATACGGAACTCGGCGATGGCATCGGCCGGCGGCCGAAATGCATAGCCGGCATCCAGGCGGTTGATGTCCCGCATGCCGTCGACAAGGAAGTTATTCGACTCGGGACGCTGGCCGTTCACTTCATAGTTCTGGCCAGCGCGCCGGAACCCGCCCTGCACCATAAGACTCGCCGAGGCCGGACGCACACCAGGTTGCAGCATGCCGAGTTGGGCGAAGTTGCGGCCATTTAGGGGCAAGCTGGCGATCTCGCGTTCGCCCACGACCGCGCCCTGCCCGATCTCGTTGGTTTGCAGGCGTGCGGCTTCGGCGCTTACTTCAACGGTCTGCTGGGTGGAGGCCGTAAGGAGCTGCACGGCGATCTGCGACTGGTTTCCAACATCGAGATGGATCCGCCCATTGGCCCAGGTCGCAAAGCCTGGTGACCGCACCTCAACACGATAGTCGCCGACGAACAACTCCTGAAAAGAGAATTCGCCATGGCTGTCGGCACGCTGTACATGCCGTTGTGCGGTGTCAATGGACGTAATCACGACTTCGGCACCCGGCAAAACGGCTCGGGTGGGATCAGTAACAACGCCCCGTAAAGACGCTGTTGCGCTTTGACCAAGGGCTACGTGGGTGAGAAGCATGGGAGCGGACAAGATACCTAAACACATTGAAATGCGCTTCATGAAACGACCTATCCGGGGAGCAATTGAATGTTGTCAGAAACGTACCCGGTTAGACCCATGTTGCGCATCCATCGAAAGGTGGAGAGTGACTCCTATCCTGTGACAAACCATGTTCGCCTGAGTCACGCGGCTGCCCGGGACCCGCCGCGCCATAAGTACAATCGGAAGCAGGCCGTCGTCATTACCAGTAGCACTGAAGTGCTTTCTGCGGCGTTCAGCGCCCATTGCTGGCGTACCCTGACAGCGTGTTGAGCACAGGATGTTAGACGATACGCACTGGGATGAAGCTTAACGCGTAATGAAGATCTCCCCTCACTGCAATCCAACAGCACAGCTGCTCTTCGATTTGGCGTCACGCCAGCTACTCCGCAGTAAGGCCATATCCCCACATACTCATCCATCAGAGAGAGCTGCTGGCGAGGGTGCCTAGGGCGTCGCCCGACGATGTCTCTACGGCTATTGCGACAGCCCATGAGCAGCCAAGGTCACGGGGAGCGAACGTATGAAAGCTCCGAACTGCCCGACCCTTTGTTTCCGGCTCGCGCTGGTTGAGATCGCCGACCAAGCCTAGCATTTTTGCAGCGGGACGTTCGCGCCCATTCTGTATGCTCCGATACACGGATCTTCAGGCGGCGATGCGCTACAGAACAGTGTCCCCGCATAAGGGGTCGCACCATACCTATCGCGGCTGCTCTGGCCACTCGTAGCATCAATTTGAAGAAAGATCCGTGGTAACGCAAAGAGCCCACCTTGCGGTGGGCTCTTTGCGTTGAGGGT
>CAXTGE010000059.1:0-4437 GCA_964243645.1 uncultured Acidobacteriaceae bacterium
AGCTCTCCTGCGCCGTGCTTATTTCTTCGTGCCGAACCGGTAGACGATTCCGGCATTCAGGCCTAGGTTGTTCTGCAGCTGTCCGCCAAAGGTTGTGCCCACGTAAATGGGGGCAACACGGAAGGCAAGATTGGGAAAGAAGTTGTAGTCTGCGTTCACGCTTGCGGTGAAGGCAGGACGAGAGCCGTCGTTCCAAAGGCCGATCTGCGGGGCGGAGTAGCTGGTCGGCGAGCCGCTGGAAAAGATACCCCAGGCGATGCCGCCCGTTCCCTGCACGCTGACCGCGACCTTCTCCTTCGCGTAGAACCGGTAGTTGGCTCCGCCCGTGAAGAAATATTCATTGATCTGTGGGTTGCCGAGCGGTGCGGCCTCCGGGTTGAAACGCAGCGGGTGCGCGTTGCCGAACGATCCCTGGGCCTCGCCCACAACCGACAGCTTGGGAGTCAGAAAGTAGCTCGTTCCCGCGGCCCAGCTGATTTCATTGTTCTTCTGGATCGCTTCGCCACTCTTCCAACGCAGAAAACCGCCGCCGCCGAAGACCTCCCAGGGATGCGCGTAGGTGGCTTCGATTGTGCGCTGGATACGCGCCTCACGACTCGCGTTCGTCTCACGGTGCGGATGCTTCGCACTGCGCACCACCTGGGCCGACGCGCTTGCCGTAAAAAAGAGACCGAGCGCCAAGCCGCTCGCAAACAAAGGACCGAGGCGTTTACGCCCGATTTCGATCAAACCCACTACCAAAGCTGCACTCCTGCGCCTCAACTTGCGGCGCGTTACACTCCGCAATGATCCGCAAAACCATTAGAACATCTCGCACGGAACCCGGTCAGTGAGACGTCCGCTACTTGAAAAGGTAGGTCACGCCCGTGACATATTGCACAGTATTCGTGCGGTAGTACTGTGCCGGATTGTTGATGTAGTTGTCCGTAACGGAGAGGCTCAGATGGAAGCGCTTGAACAGCGGCAGTGCCAAGCTCAGGTAGCCGTTCGCGGAGTACGCCACCAGGCTGTTCCAGGCGGGCTGAATATTCGCCCATTCCGTGAACACCATCTTTCGCGGCAGATCTCTGCGATAGTTCTCCTGAAAGGAGGACCCCACAAGCTCCTGGTTGCTGGGCGGCGCCGTGTCCAGGTTGTGAATGAACTGCTGCTTCTCGTAGTGGATGTCCGCCTTCAGGTTGACTTCCTGCTTTGCGTCCCCAAGAGGCGTCCAACCGACGCCGATACCGTAGATCTGCTGAAACTGCAGGCCCGATGAGAAATTGTGATCGAAGTCCGTGTCGGCAAGTGCATAGAAACGCGTACTGAAGTACTGATCGCGCTCCGCCCCAGCATGAAAGATGCTGGTCTGCACCACGTCTGGACCGGTCGGCGGCGTTGTCGGGGGAATGATGGGAGTGGAGCTGGTGCCGTAGGTCTCGTTGACCTCGATCGTGGTGCGATGATTTCGCGGCAGGTAGGCGACCGTGGGGATGCTGCGCACGAGGTTGAGCCCGCCGGTAAAGGTGGTGCTGGACTGCGTGGACCGCACCAGGGTGAAGCCGGCGGTCGCTGAACCCGTCCAGCCGGCGCGGAGACTCGCGCGATGGTCTACCTCTTTAGCGTAGGAGGCGATGTCGATCAGGAATCCAAGGTCCTTGGGGGCGAAGGTCTGCGCTGTCCCCTGCCCCGTGGTGGCGCTGGGCGTCAGGGTCACCTCCCCTTTGTCGAAGGTGACGGTTCCTGAGGCCGACGGTTTGAACTCGCCCGGCTTGCCGGCGCGCAGCGCGACAAACTCCGAACCGGAATGCAGCTGCTTCACCTTGCTGAACGGGATCGTGAGGTCGCCGGCCATGTCGCTGTGGAAGACGACACTGCCCCCGGAGGCGTTCAACAGTTTGCCGGTCAGCTTGTCCCCGTTGGTGAACTCCAAGACATCCGCGGGCGGCGGCGCGGGGGCGGCAGACTTGGCATTTTCCTGAGCCAGGCAGGACTGTCTGAACAGGAGAAAAAGGAAGGCGGTAAGCCGAAGACCACGCACCTCTCCAGCTTACCTTTGCTCTCCCCTTGTCCAACCAGTCAGCCGTCTGACGGGAATTTGAGCTGGGGCAGCAGCAAATCCCTCCGCTGCGCTGCGGGACGACAGACGGAGGATGGTTTCTTATTCTTTCCCTGTCGGCAGAGGCGAAGTAAGTTCGGGCGGGATCAGAGCTAATCGGACGCGATGTTCACGGCCTGCCCAAGGTAGCTTCGGCTCGCCAGGGCTTCCAGCATGAAAGCGGCGACGTCGGCGCGGGTGATCTTGTGGGCGATTTCGCCATCGCCCGGCTCAAAGAGGCGGACCACGCCGGTGCGCTCGCCGTTTACCAGATGCCCCGGCCGAAACAGCGTCCAGTCCAGGCCGCTCGCTTCCACCTCGGGCTCCATGGCTTCCTTGTCCTTCATCGCGCCACGCAAGAACGTGGGCATAATCAGCTTCTCGTACCAGCCCGGGACCAGGTCCTTTGTGCCACCGACGCCGATCGCCGAGACCACCAGGAGACGGTTTACGCCGTACTTCTTCATGGCGGTAATCACAATGCGCGCGGCGTCGGACTCCATCGAGGTCTCCTTCCATGGGGTGTGGCCGCCCAGGGCATCGAAGACCGCCTCCTGGCCGGGCATCGCCTTGTCCAGCGTTGCCGGATTCAGCACGTCCCCTTCCACCACCCGTACGCCGGCTACCGGATGGTACTTCTCCGTGTGGTGGACCAGCGCCGTTACCTCATGGCCCAGAGCCTCCGCCTGCTTCACCAACTCATCCCCGGTCCCGCCCGCAGCACCAATCACCAAAATCTTCATAGAAAGCTCCTCCTGCTTGTGATGCATTCCGGGGGATGCATTCCGGTGCGATGCTCGCGATGCCTTGCCTCCGTTCTCCGGAGCGTCTACCCTGACGCTATGTATGAGGACTTTGTCGCAACCGATCGCTGGACGGACGAACCGTTGCACTGCGTGTGGAAGGCCACCGTCGTCGCCATCGCCACGCGCCATGCGGATGCAACCGACATCCGCTTTGCGGTGAACGAACGTCCCCTCTGGATCGCCATGCCCAACGTGGCCTGGATCGAGCAGAAGCGGCGCAATGGCAAGGTCATCACCGATTACGTGGCCGCGCAAGCCGCGGGCCGCTTCCTGAAACAATCGATCGAAAACGGCTATGACAACGGTCGCGAGATGTACACCATGACCGTCGATGAGGTGCTGGAGCACGCCGAGGCCGTTGTTCGCGAGAGCAAGGGAACCCAGAACCTGCCCACCCTGCCCGTCATCAATCAGGACGCTCACCCCGCCGAGATGGACTTCAAGCTGCCCGGCGAGGCGAAGACCGCCGCACAGGGCGATAGCCTGCCGCCAAACCGGTAAGCCGACGACAAAGGCGTTTGTGCAGTCATGCCGCTTCGGCTAGACTCAACGTCTCATGTCAGGCAAGCTCTCACGTCGAACGGTGCTACAAGGATTGGCCGCCACGGGTGCGCTCTGCGCCACGAAGGCGTTTGCGGAAGCGAAGGACTCCCCCGAAGCAAAAGACTCCCCGGTGAACTGGATCCTGCTCGGCACAGGTGAGGGTGAGGGCATCTACCGTGCGCGCTGGGACGCTGATACCGGGGCGATCGGCGCGCCGGAGCTGGCCATTGCGACACCGCAACCCTCCTATCTCGCCCTGCATCCGCACCTGCCCGTCCTTTATGCGTGCAACGAAGGGGCTGTGCCCCGTGCCTCGGTCACCGCGTTCACGCTGGACCACCATGCCGCCACGCTGAAGCCGCTTGCCACGCAGCCGACCCACGGCAGCGATCCCTGCTTCGTGTCGCTGGACCGTACCGCGCGGCTGCTGTTTGCGGCCAATTACAGTGGGGGCAGCCTTGCCGCCTTTGCTCTGGACAAGGGGGGCCTGCCGGCACCCGCCGCCCGGGTCTTCGAGTGCGCGGGAAGCCCCGTCTGCGGCACGCCCGGTCCGGTAAAGGATCGGCAGACCGGGCCGCACCTGCACTGTGCAACGGTGTCCCCGGATAACAAGTTCGTCCTGGCCTGTGACCTTGGCGAGGACAGCCTTCTTGTGTTCCCCATCCAGCCCGGCGCGGCCGAGCCCCTGGAACACCCGCAACGGATCGCGGCCAAGGCCGGCGCGGGCCCTCGACACCTGGCGTTTCACCCCAATGGTCGTTGGCTGTACTGCATGAATGAACTCGACTGCTCCGTCGTTCTGTATGAGTGGAGCGCCGGCAAGACACCGCAGGTCCGGCCTGTTGCGGACGGCACGGTTAGCGTGCTGCCACCGCAGGCGCAGAACGGGGCCGTCACCAGCACCGGGGCCGAGATTGTCTTAACCCGGGACGGCCGTTTCGCCTATACCAGCACCCGCTTCTCCGATGTGCTGACGGTCTTCAATGTCGATGCGACGGGCGGCAAGCTGAC
>CAXTGE010000059.1:4537-6296 GCA_964243645.1 uncultured Acidobacteriaceae bacterium
CCCCTTATTCTTACGACGGCTTCAGCGTGGACGCATCCAGAACGAAGCGGTACTTCACATCGCTCTTGATGACGCGCTCGTACGCCTCATTCACCTTATCGTAGCCGACGATTTCCACGTCGGCAACGATGCCCTTCTCCGCGCAGAAGTCGAGCATCTCCTGTGTCTCCTTCATGCCGCCGATGCCTGAACCCGCCAGGGAGCGGCGGTTCGCGACGAGGGAGAACGGCTGGATGGAGAGCGGCTGATCCGGTATGCCTACCAGGCATAGCGTCCCATTCAGGCGGAGCTGTCCGAGCAGTGCATTCATGTCATGCGGTGCGGAGACGGTATCCAGGATGAAGTCGAAGCTGCCGGCATGCTTGGCCATCTGCTCCGCGTCCTTGGAGATGATGACCTCGTCGGCGCCCAACTTCCTGGCATCTTCGACCTTGCCCTGGGAGGTCGTGAACTGCACGACGTGCGCTCCAAAGGCCTTGGCAAACTTCAGTCCCAGATGGCCCAGGCCGCCCAGCCCCACGATGCCGATCTTATGTCCCGGTCCAACGCCCCAGTGCTTCAGCGGCGAGTAGGTCGTAATACCCGCGCAGAGTAGCGGTGCAACGCCCGCCAGGTCGACGCCGGGCTTCAAGGTGTGGACGAAGTGCTCCGGCGTGACGATATTGGTCGCGTAGCCGCCCATGGTGCGCTCGCCATTGCGCAGCGTGGCATTGTAGGTATCGCGGCCGCCGCCATCACTGCAATAGTTCTCCAGATCGGCGTTGCAGTTGTCGCAGTGCAGGCAGCTCTCGACAATGACGCCGACCGCGGCCTGATCGCCTGGCTTGAAGCGTGTCACCTCGGCACCGACGGCCTTCACCGTGCCGACGATCTCATGACCGGGCACCATCGGGTACAGCTCCTGCCCCCACTCCCCGCGAACCTGATGGATATCCGAGTGGCAGATGCCGCAGTAAGCGATGTCGAGCACAACATCTTTGGGCCCGGGCTCGCGCCGATCGAAGGAATAGGGGGCAAGGGGCGTTGTCTTGGATTGTGCGGCGTAACCGAAGCTCTTGGTCATGTGTCTCCTCGTGGCGTTGGATGCGCTTCGGTCCGGCTTGGGCCTCCAACATCACAATCCTTACCTCCAATTCAGGTTGAAGTTCACGGTGATGGTTGTAGAAATATCCGCGGGTGCACCAGCCAGCAGATAGGGCCTGTAGGTCCACTTGCTGACCGCCGCAATCGCAGCCTGGGTCAACGACGGGCTGGGACTTGCCAAGGCAAAGAGGTTGCTGACCGTGCCCTGCTTGGTAATCTCGGCCAGGAGCACCACCGTTCCGGCAACATGCATCCGGCGAGCCGTCTCTGGATAGTTTGGGGACGAGCCGCTTAGTTTGTGTCCAGCGGTCACTCCACTCTCAAGCCTGATGGAGCCGGGAGACGAGGCCTCCGTCTCCTCCGGGGTTTTGGGCTTCTCCAGGGCGACCGTCGCTTCTGCAGGGCGAAAGCTCTTCAGCTCCGTGACCTGTCCCTTGATTGACGGTACATTCCCGTACCCGATGGCCAGGTCCAGGGCAACACGCGTCTTACCGAAGCTGCCGATCTTGTTGCGCGTGATGACGTACCCCGGCATCTGTACGAGCCGGATGGTACCTGTCTGGGCATCGGCGCAAACCTGCTCGGGAAGTGCTGGCACGGAACCGCTTTGCAGAGCTCGATGCATGCACTCCAGCACACTCGAACCAATCACCCGTTCTTCGCTTTCAACTTGCGC
>CAXTGE010000059.1:6396-9009 GCA_964243645.1 uncultured Acidobacteriaceae bacterium
CCGGCGTTGCCGGCGCGGGTACTGCCGGCGCGGGAGCCTGGGCAAACACCTGCTTCCCACAGAGCCCCAGGAAGAAGAGGCAGAGGGCTGCCTTATTCCGCGTAGTGCAACAAGCTGAACACTTCATGCCCGGCCAGCTTATCGCGCCCCTTCAGGAAGTCAAGCTCGATCGCAAAGGCGATGCCCACCACCACACCGCCCAGCTTCTCGACCAGCTCAACCGTTGCCTGCATTGTGCCGCCCGTCGCGAGCAGATCGTCGACGAGCAGCACCTTCTGCCCCGGCTGTACGGCATCCCGGTGCAGCTCCAGGCAATCCTGCCCATATTCAAGGTCATAGCAGACCTTTACCGTTTCCGCGGGCAGCTTGTTTGCTTTGCGAACCGGCACGAAACCCGCATGCAGGCGGTACGCGATCGCCGGCGCAAAGATAAAGCCGCGAGCTTCCGTGCCGAGCACCAGGTCCACGTCCTTATCGAGGTACTGCTCCGCAAAGGCGTCGATCATCTGCGCGAAGCCGGTCTTGCTCTTCAGCAGCGTGGTGATGTCATAAAACAGGATGCCCGGCTTGGGAAAGTCCGGAACGGTACGAATCAGCGCCTTCAGCGGCTCGCATACAGAGACATCAGCCATCGGTCTTACCAAGCTCCTTCCATCTGAAACGGCCCCAGGGACCCGCCTTCGCTCTCGGCCAGCTCATGCTCGACCACCGCATCGACCCGGCTGCCGCGTGACCCCTTGTGCAACTCCGCCCGCAGTTCAGCGATGAGATCCGGTTCGCCTGAGACGATGACCTCCACGGCACCGGCGTCCGTATTGCGGACCGAGCCGTGCAGCCCAAGGGCCGCGGCTTCCCGGTGGACGAACCAGCGAAAGCCGACGCCTTGCACCCGTCCTCGCACCAGAAAATGGGTCACCATGGGCCTTCAGTGTCTCAGAGCGCTACAAGACCACGCAAGGAACCCGGGAAGCTCAAAAGAAAAGACAACCGACTCCCCCCCGAAAGCGTCTGTTGGTATGAAGTAAAAAAACACCGGCCAACAGCACTGCACGTTTCGCTGTTGTAGAGCTTGAAGCGAGAGTGTCGCTGTACCGCGGGCCCACCACGTGGAACGCAGCGTCGCTCTCTCCCTGAATCACTTATGAGGAGTTTCCAGATGATGCCCACGTTTCGCCGCACAGCCCCCGCCATCCTAGCCCTAGCCGCCGTGTCCCTCACAGGACAGGCGCAGTACTTCAAAACACACGGGGCAAGCGTCTCCGTCGGCGGGACGGGGCAGTTCGATCGGATTCTGGAGAGTGACTCCAGCTACGTTCCGTTCACATACCCCATTCAGAACGGCACAACCACCACCTCGGTCTTCAATCAGCAGCAGTACACGACCTGGTCCGCGGGTTTCGTCACATCGCTGCAGTTTCATCCGGCGCCCTGGGCGGGTATTGCCCTGAACTATGGCTTCACGCACTATCAGGAACGGTTTGTGTACAACTACGCCATCAACAACGCGCAGGGCGAGACACGCGTGCCCACCGACGCGCATGAGTTCACTGGTGGCTATCTCTTTCATCCCAAGAAGATTCCCTTCCAGCCCTACGTTGAGGTGGGCGGCGGAGCGATCGACTTCACCCCTTCGACTGCCTCGAACCAGTTCCGCGGCGCGGGCTTGCTCGAGACCGGCTTCGATCTTCCTGTGAAGAATGAGCACATCGGTTTCCGCGTCTCCGGCCGTTCGCTCTATTACCGGCAGCCGAATTTCTACAATGCCGCCCTCAGCACCCGTGGCTGGCGCGTGACCATGGAACCCGCCATTAGCGCGTTCTATCGCTTCTAAGCTTTCCGCAGCAAAGGGCAAGGGCACAGCGAAACTGCTGTGCCCTTGCTGTTTTGAGAACCGTGTCTAGGCGCGGCTCATGGAGACACGACCGTCTACGCACGGCTCATGTACGCGCCTTCCGCCGTGTCGACCTTGATCTTTTCGCCTTCGTTGATGAACGGGGGCACCTGCACCATGAGACCGGTCTCCGTCTTTGCGGGCTTGGTCACAGAGCTTGCCGTGGCCGACTTGATGCCCGGCTCTGTTTCGACGACGGTCATCTCGACGGAAGGTGGCAGATCGATCCCCACGGCTTTGCCGTCATAGAAGCTGACCGACACCGGCAGGTTCGGGGTCAGGTAATCTACAGCCGCGCCCAGCACGTCCTGCTTGAGGTTCGTCTGCTCGTAGGTTTGCTGATCCATGAAGTAGTAATCGTCACCATCGGTGTAGAGATACTCCATCTTGATCTCGTCCACGATCACGCGATCGATCGGGTCAGGGGAGCGGAAGCGCTCGACAAACATAGAACCGGTACGAACGTTGCGCAGTTTGGCCTGGATAAAGGCGCGCAGATTACCGGGCGTCCGATGCTCGACCGAAAAGACCAGGTGGAGGTCGTCTTTGAACTTGATGATCATGCCGGGGCGCATCTGCGTGGCCGGAATCGCCATGGAAAACTCCTGAAATGATGAGGGGAAATGGATGTCCGGGCCTGCAGCCTGAGCCGCGCCCAACCTTTCGATTGTAGCCCACCACCCCACGGCAACCCTCTCCGGCATGGCCGCTATGGTCTGCCG
>CAXTGE010000059.1:9109-17159 GCA_964243645.1 uncultured Acidobacteriaceae bacterium
CGCCGACACTGGGCGGTCGTCCCTCGTTCTCGCCGTAGCTGAACGTGGTGCTCACCTGGGAGCTGGGCGTGCCGACCGGCGCAGCGTTGCTGGCCGCGGAGGGCTGCGCCAGGCCTTCGCTCTGTGCCTGGGGGAATGGATGTGCCGCCGCTGCCTGATCGGCATTGGCCGGCTGCCCCGGCTTACCGGCCAGCACCCTGGGAAGCACGATCGGGGGACAGCCGCAGGAGCTCCGCTCATGGTCCACGACCTTGTGGAGGTCGCCGGCGACAAACAGCAGGTGCTGCCCGGGCAGAATGCGGTAGTTCGCCGAGGAAAAGGGGTCTGTGACATTGAGTACGGGCGCGCCGGCACCGGTGTTGTCGACGCACGTATCGCCCTCGCGCGTGACCCGGACTTTCAGGTCCAGAGGACCTTTGGTCACGGGCACAAACTTCAGGTCAGGCGTCAATACGGCATCCTGCAGCTTGCTGTCGGAGAGGATCTCGACCGCGCCACGGTCAAGCCCAAAGATCAGCGCGCCCCCCGCGCCGGAGCGCAGCAGATGGAACTCGCTGGTCGAACATACCAGCACGTGGCCGCCGCGACGCAGGACGACCGGCGCGTCGCGATCGTAGGCAGTCACACTGACATTGGAGAGCAGGCGCGCGACCTCTCCCTGCACCTCAAGACCGCCGTTCACCCGCGCGTCCCGCGTCGCCACCGAACCCATGGCATCGGCAGGCTGCTGCGCCGCGGCGACGACGCCGGACAACCACAGAACTGCGAGCGAAGCCCTGCACCGACGAGCCGAACGCTGCCTCGATCTCGGATACGTGACTCTTTCCGGACACATGGCTATCCTCGCCTCAGGAAGTTGCCGATCAGCTGTTTACCGTGATCGGTGAGCACGCTCTCGGGGTGAAACTGGACGCCTTCGATCGGCAGCGTGCGATGGCGCAGGGCCATAATCGTGGTTTCGCCGGCGACCCGCGCGGAGACCTCCAGCTCGGCCGGAACATTCGCCTCGTCGACGATGAGCGAATGGTAGCGGGTGCAGGTCATCGGCTGAGGGAGTCCCGCAAAGATCGTCTGGCCGTCGTGCTCCACCGTGCTGGTCTTGCCGTGCATCAGCTGCGGTGCCCGGATCACCTGGCCGCCGAAGGCCGCGCCGATCGCCTGGTGGCCCAGGCAGACGCCCAGTGTAGGAATCTGCTGGTCTGCGGGCAGTTGGGCAAGGTGTTCAATCAGCGGAATCAGCACACCCGCTTCCTGCGGGGTGCAGGGTCCCGGGGACAGCAGAATGCGATCCGGCCGCATGGCGACGATCTCCGCAGGGGTAATCTCGTCATTGCGCCGCACGATAATCTGGTGATTGACAGCGCCGCTCTCCGCCCCAAGCTCCCCCATGTATTGCACGAGGTTATAGGTGAACGAGTCGTAGTTGTCGAGCACAAAGACCATGCTCCAAGTGTACGGCTCACCAGGAATGACCTGTCAGGAGGGCAGCTGACGCCCCAGCACCGGAAGGTCCAGCCCCAGCACATAGGCGTTGCAGATCTTACAGATGTGCGGCGTGCAGACGTCGCCTGACGCAGTGCGCGCCATGCCGCGTACCTGATCGTCGCTCGCGCGCCGCAGCGGTGTCCACTGGTGACGGCATGTCAGCAGCGGAGCTAGCCGCTCGTGTAAACGTTTCACCGCCCCGCCGACCCCCTCCTTGTCGATATGTTCGATCAGGTGAGAGAAGAACAATGGAGACAGATCGGCGATCACCGCGCGCCGGCTCACGTCAAAATGCACGCCCTCGTACTCGACCTTTTCGACAAAGCCAAACGCCTGTTTGGCGTTGAGCCGCAGGTGGCCCAGGGCACGCTCCAGATTCTGTAGCTGGTCTTCCAATTCGCCGGCCATTTGCTTTCCACCATAGCGCAGCGGAGCCGCGATCGACGGTGTACCCCCTACAACTTGCGTGATCTCGGCGGTCTAGAGAAGACCGAAGTGTCGCAAAGGTGAACAGCCGGCCGGCTAGGCACCCCGCCGAGCGCGCTCGATGGCCCGCACCACCGCCCGTGCCTTGTTGCCGCACTCCTCAAATTCGCTCTGCGGCACCGAATCCGCCACGATGCCGGCACCCGCCTGGATGTATCCCTGGGCCCCATCGAGAAACAGCGTACGGATCGCAATGCAGGAGTCGAAGTTGCCGCTGAAATCGGCATAGACGATCGCGCCGCCGTAGACCCCTCGCCGCACCGGCTCCAGCTCCTCGATGATCTCCATGGCACGGATCTTTGGCGCGCCGGACAGGGTCCCCGCCGGAAAACAGGCACGAAAGGCGTCCAGGGGCGCAAGTTCCTCACGCAGCTTGCCCTCCAGCGCACTGACCAGGTGCATGACATGCGAGTAGCGCTCGATGAACATCAGCTCCTTTACGCGCACCGAACCGAACTCGCTCACCCGCCCCACATCGTTCCGGCCCAGATCGACCAGCATGACGTGCTCGGCCACCTCCTTGGCATCGGCGAGCAGACTGTTCGCCTGAGCGAGATCGGTCGCATCATCCGCCCCGCGCGGCCGGGTGCCGGCGATCGGCCTGTACTCCACGCGACGGTCCTTCACGCGGACCAGCAGCTCCGGTGACGAACCCACGATATGGCAGCGCCGCTCGGCACCTCCCATCTCCAGGCCGAAGCGCAGAAAGTACATGTACGGCGACGGGTTTACGACGCGCAGCGAACGGTAAATCTCAAAGGCATCCACCTCCGGGACACAGTCGAAGCGCTGCGAGAGCACGCATTGAAAGACGTCCCCCGCCGCGATGTACTCCTGGACCTTATCGACAGCTGCGAGAAAATCTTTAGCCTCGGTCCGTGCAGCAATCGCCAGAGGGGCGTCGGTTCTCCCCTTCGGCACGCGCGGCAACGCAGCCTCCAGCAGGGCCTCCATCTCATCAAGGCGCGCCCGGGCGTCGTCGAAGGCGGCGGCGGCATTTCCAGCCGTCAGCGGCGCGCGAGCCCCCGCAGTGACCATCAGGTGGATCGCCTGCTTCACATGATCGAACGCCAGCACCTGGTCGAAGAACATGAGGTGGGCGTCCGGGAGATGCAGTTCATCGGCGGCCAGCTCGGGCAGACGCTCGATGCGCCGTACCACGTCATAGGCGAAAAATCCGACCGCCCCCGCGGTAAACGGCGGGAGGCCGGGCAGCTTTGCCGGACGATGCCCCCCGAGAGCCGCCTTCAACTCGGCAAAGATGTCTGCTGGGTAGCTCGGCACCGGCGCCCCTGCCGGACCGCCTCCCCGTACCGTTACCTGACCGTCGCAGGCCGTCAGCGTGCGGTACGGGCGGACGCCGATAAAGGTATACCTGCCGATCTTTTCACCACCCTCGACCGATTCCAGCAGAAAGGCCTCGGGTTCGTGTGCCGCCACCCGAAGAAACGCCCCGACGGGCGTTTCCAGGTCCGCGGGTACGGTCCGCGTTACCGGGACCAGCGTATACGCCTCCGCCAAAGATGAAAATTCCGGCAAACCCGGTGTCGTCTCGTACTCGGACATAGATCTCATACTATCCAACCGGGTACCACCTTCGTGCCTTGCCAGGTGGAGGAGGAAGAGCCTAAGATCACCGCGGTTTGGTCAAAGGAGACCTCCGGCAGTGCAGCAGAGAAACCGACTCCTGTCCCCCAGGCGCACATCAAAGGAGGGTGGGCCTAGCAAGCCCGGGAGACGAAATGGCAATGGAAAACCTGGTGCCGACGCCTGCATCACTCGCGGCGCGTCCGGTCCCCGCAGCAAAAGGAACCAGCAGCATGGCTTCAGCAGTCGGTAGCACCAACACGGTCTCGCTCGCGCAGGAGACCAATCCCTGGGAGGCACAGGCCGCCCGCTTTGACACCGCCGCACAGAAACTCTCGCTCGACGCCGGCCTCTGGAAGGTTCTTCGCTATCCCCAGCGGGAGATCATCGTGCACATCCCGGTGCTGATGGATAACGGCCAGGTGGAGGTCTTCACCGGCTACCGCGTCCAGCACTCCGTCGCCCGCGGGCCGGCCAAGGGCGGCATTCGCTACTCACCGGATGTTTCGCTCGACGAGGTTCGCGCGCTGGCCAGCTGGATGACCTGGAAGTGCGCCGTGGTGAACATCCCCTTCGGCGGCGCCAAGGGCGGGGTGATCTGCGATCCGAAGACCATGTCGCAGGGGGAGCTCGAGCGCATGACGCGCCGCTACACCGCCGAGCTGATCGAGTTCATCGGACCGGAGAAGGACGTCCCAGCCCCCGACATGAACACGAACGAGCAGACGATGGCGTGGATTATGGACACCTACTCCATGCACATGCGCCAGACGGTTACCTCCGTGGTCACGGGCAAGCCGATTAACATGGGCGGCTCCCGCGGGCGACGCGAGGCCACGGGCCGTGGCGTGTCGGTGGTCTGCGATGAGGCCCTGAAGCACCTGAACCTGCGTCCGGAGGACACCACCGTCATCGTGCAGGGCTTCGGCAATGTGGGCTCCAATGCCGCCAAGATCCTGTGGGGCAAGGGCTACAAGGTTATCGGGATCGTCGAGTACGACGGCGGCCTCTACAACCCCAACGGCATCGACATCTCCGAGCTGCTCGAATACAAGGCGCGTCACAACACGATCCACGGCTACGCCGAGGCAGAGGCCGCCGACAAGGACGATCTGCTCACCAGGCCCTGCGGCATCCTCATCCCGGCCGCGACCGAGAACGTGTTGACCAGCCAGAACGCCGACCGCGTCCGCGCACGCATCGTCTGCGAGGGTGCAAACGGTCCAACCACCACGGTCGCCGACGAGATCCTCGCGGCCAACGGCGTCTTCGTGATCCCCGACATCCTCGCCAACGCCGGCGGCGTCACCACCAGCTACTTCGAGTGGGTGCAGGATCGCATGGGCTACTTCTGGACCGAGGAGGAGGTCAACCAGCGCCTCGATCGCATCATGTCGTCCAGCTTCACCGACGTGCTGCAGTACGCGATCGCGCACAACGTGGACAATCGCATCGCGGCCTACATGCTGGCCATCGATCGCGTCGCCTACACGACCAAGCAGCGCGGCATGTACGCCTGAACACTTGCAGCAAGAGGTAGCTAAGATAGCCAACGTAAAGAGTGTCCCGGCAAATACCGGGCACTCTTCACGCAAGCCCTATGGAATCAGGCGAGCCGCTCGTAAACGGCCAAACAGATCGAAGAAGCTGTCGTCCGTCGACTGAAACTCGCGGAAGCCCATGCGGCGACTCTTGCTCATATCCGTCACCACCTCAATGGGACGCCCCAGGTCGGCGTCCGTGTGCCATGCTGACGTCAGCCTGCTTAGATCCGGCTCCGCCAAGCCATATTTGGTCGCAATCTCACGCCAAAGCTTCGGGGCATCCATAGCGGCAAACTGGCTTTCGAGCGAACGCACCTCCTGCGGGAATGGCGCCGCCTCTACACCGAACCACGCGGCCAGCCGCTCCCACATCCATTTCCAGCGAAAAACATCGCCGTTCACGACGTTGAATGCCTGATCGAACGCCGCTGGCGTTACCGATGCCCATGCCAGCTGCGCCGCCAGCAGGCGCGCATCGGTCATATCGGTCAGGCTGTTCCATTGCATCTCCGACCCCGGAAAGACGAACGGATGACTCATCTCCCGACAGAGGGTGGCATACACCGCGAGCGTCACCCCCATGTTCATCGCGTTGCCGACCGCAAAGCCGATGATCGTGTGGGGCCGATGCACGCTCCACGCAAAGCCATCGCGCGCAGAGGCCGCAAAGACCTCATCCTCCTGTGCGTAGTAAAAGTTTTCGATAGGCAGCCGGGACTGTTCTTCGCGGAACGGAGTCGCCGGCAACTTGCCTTTGCCATACGCCTCAAAGGGCCCAAGGTAGTGCTTCAAGCCCGTGACAAGCGCAACATGCTTCAGGGTCCTTGCGGGCCGGACGGCGTCCAGGAGGTTGCGCACCATCCCCGCGTTGACGCGTATGTTTTCTGCCTCGGTCTCCTGCCGAAGCCAGGAGGTAAAGAAGATGTGGGTAGGTTGCGCTCCAGCCAGAGCCTCGTTCAGCGACTCAGGCACGGTCAGATCGGCCACCACCGGCGTCACACCCTCAGTCTCGAGTGGCCGGCGTGCCAGGCCCAGAACGCGCCAGCCCGGCAGGGCGGTGAGGTGCTCGGCAAGATTTCGGCCCACGATGCCCGTAGATCCGGCAATCAACGCAATGCGTGTGTCCATGGAGATAAGGATGCACGCGAGCCGCGCTCCGACCCTTTATCGCCAGCTGCGTGAGGGGAGCCCGCTCTCGGCGTGCTTCCGTCCGTGTGAAAGAATGACCGCAGCTTCGCTCTTCCCGCCGAGTCTCCGGTGAATCTTCCCAACTCCATCACGCTGACCCGTATCGCCGCCGTCCCGGTGCTGATCTGGGCCTTGTCGGACCATTCGCCATTTCATGGTGCGGGAGGGGGGCAGGAGATCTTCGCCTCGCTGATCTTCATCGCGGCCTCCATCACGGATGGACTCGACGGCTACCTGGCGCGCAAACGCGGCCAGATCACCACCTTGGGCATGTTGCTGGACCCGTTGGCCGACAAGCTGATGATCAGCGCGGCCTATATCGTCCTGGTGGCCTATACGCCCGGCGTCGTCAAACCCTGGATCGCGGTCCTGGTCATTGGCCGGGAGTTCCTTGTCTCGGGCCTGCGCTCCATCGCCGCCTCCGAGGGCTTCACCATCGAAGCCTCTGACATCGGCAAGCTGAAGACGGTCATCCAGATCGTCTCCGTCGTGGCCGCCATCCTCAACCACCGCTGGTACCAGTGGGACTTCGGCGGCCCGTTCGTCGTCGGTGTGCACCTGATCGCCGTGACCTCGATCTACTGGATGACGATCGTCTCGATCATCTCGGCGGTGGACTACTTCGTCGGTTTCTGGAACAAGGTCGAGCGTGCCAGCGATACACGCCGGCGGAAACGCCCCTCGGTCCTCAGCCGGCGGAAGCGCGCGGCAGAAGGCCAGGCCTGATCCCATAGCAGAGCTTCCCTGAACCGCAGATCGCCTTGCATCCAGACCTGCCTGTCTCTTCGAAGAGCACTCCTGAATCCCGCACCAAAGTCTGTCCTCTCGACCGAAGTGAACAGCGTCACCGTTCACGCGGTGGAGAGATCTGCTGTCTACCAGTCGCAGCAAGAAACCTCAAGGAAGCTTCTTCCGCCCCCGCAACGCCCCCAGAACCTCCTCGGCCAGCGAGGCCACCGTGGCCTTCCCTGCCTCCGCATGCGGCGCGAGCCCCATCTCCCGCAACGTCTGGCTCGTGATCGGTCCGATGGAGACCCGCAGCGCCGTCTCCGGCAGGGAGACACCGGCTGCCGCGCACAGGGCGATCAGGTTCCGCGCCGTCGAGGAGCTCGTAAACGTGATCGCGTCCGGGACGCTGTCGGGCTCTGCGAACAGCTTCCGCAGCAGGTCAACCGACGTTGCCGGCATGACGGTGCGGTAGACAGGAGCCACGGTGACCCGCGCGCCGGCAGCCCGGAGCTGCTCGGGCAGCAGCTCGCGGGCCTCCTCGGCGCGCGGCAGTAAGAAGCGTGCAGGGCTGCCGTCCGGCCGGAGAGCGCGCGGCAGCAGCTCTGCCGTCAGGGACTCCGCCACGGCCTGGGCAGGCAGCAAATCGACACGCATGCCGAGGTGCTCTAGCGCGCGGGCGGTTGCCGGCCCGATCGCCGCCACCTGCATGCGGTCGGGGAGCGGGACGGCGTCTAGCCTGCGCGCAAGACGGTCCGCGAAGCTCTCCACCGCCGTGGCACTGGTAAACAGGAGCCAGTCATAGGTCGCCAGCTCGTCCAGCGCCTCGTCCAGAACAGCGAACGACGTGGGCGCCACCAGGTCGATGGCCGGCACCAGCAGCGGCTCCATTCCCAGGGCACGCAACTGCTCCGCCAGGGCGGACGCACCCCCGGGCGCACGGGTCACGAGCACGCGATCAGTTCCCTTCACCTTGTCTCACCTTCCCCGACGAAAGCACACGCCGGAACGCTCCATTGTGCCTCAAATGTGCA
>CAXTGE010000060.1:0-1432 GCA_964243645.1 uncultured Acidobacteriaceae bacterium
GTGGGCGCGCTGTATGTTCGCCGCCGCAACCCGCGCGTGCAGATCTCCGAGCAGCAGAACGGTGGCGGTCATGAGCGCGGCATGCGTTCGGGCACGCTGAACGTTCCGGGCATTGTCGGTCTCGGCAAGGCCTGCGAGATTGCCGGCGAAGAGATGGCCGGGGAAGCTATCCGCCAGATCGAGCTGCGCGACTACATGCGCCAGAAGTTCGAGAACGCCCTGGACTACACCCAGGTAAACGGCAACATGGAACATCATCTGCCGGGCAACCTGAACATCAGCTTCGTCTACGTCGAAGGCGAGTCATTGCTCATGGGCATCAACGACATCGCGGTGAGCTCCGGCTCGGCCTGCACCTCGGCGACACTTGAGCCCAGCTACGTGCTCAAGTCGCTCGGCCTCGGTGACGACGTCGCCCACAGCTCCATCCGCTTCGGCCTTGGCCGGTTCAACAACAAGGCCGAGGTCGACTATGTAGCCGACAAGCTCATCGACGTGGTCAGCAAGCTCCGCGAGCTGAGCCCCCTGTACGAGATGGTCAAGGAAGGCATCGATCTCACCAAGATCGAGTGGGCTGCGCACTAACGGGTCATGTAGCCCAGAGCGCACCGGCAGTACACTGCGCAAGAGGTGAGCGGATCGATGCACGATGTACTTGTGGTAGGCATCCCACTTCTGGCTATCCTGGCGGGTATTCTGTTAAAACCGCCAGGATGTATCCGGCCTTCGCAGTGATCTGCGAGCGGAGATCGGTGGTCTACGCTCCAAGATGAATGGACGTTTTGATTCCATTCAGCGCGATCTGCGCGAGTTCTACGCTGAACAGGCCAGACACGATGTACGACTTTCGAAGCTGGAACGTTCGGACTCGTAACGAGCCCATAATCAGCAGGTTCAAGCATTTGATCGCCCGACGTTTCGACTGGTCCGTTTTCATTACAGCCACGTTTGGAACATGACAGCCAGTAAAAACTCTTCCAGCAGCTGATCTGCGGAATGTTGTCTTGCGTAAGACGTCAGACAGCATGGGCTCCGCCACATCGAAATCTGTGACCTTCAAGTCTGCGCAACTCAGGCATTAGTTCAGACCCGTTCCAAGCTACGACGAAGATCTCAAGCGGCGCAACTCTGAAATGAAGGCTTGGCCGGATGCCACAGCCGGACATCCGCCTGTCGGTATCCAAAGGACCACGTGTCGTCACTACAGATCAGGACAACCTCAGGCACTGTTGCCGCGAGGCGGACATCCCGCGACTTCTTTTAACGCATGGCCTAACCTTCGCCTCGTGCACAGGTCCAACTCGCCAACGGTCCCTATTTCATCCCTGTAGAGCGTTCCCATGACTCGTCGGTTGCGACTCCGCCTCGCTGCCCTTCTGCCCAGTGTGTCTCTACTTCCCCTCTCCCAGAGCCTGGCTTTGGCACTCCCGTC
>CAXTGE010000060.1:1532-4272 GCA_964243645.1 uncultured Acidobacteriaceae bacterium
CCAATTCCCAAACCCCTGCCAAGCCAACCTACCCCGTCAGCGGCACGGTAAGCGATCCGTCGGGTGCGCAGATTCCCGGCGCTTCGATTCATATAGAAGGGCGCTCCGAGCAAAAGGATTACACCGCCGACGCCCAGGGCCGCTTCGCCCTCCCGCTATACACCGGCGTGTACCGTCTGTTCATCACCGCACCCGGCTTCGAGCCCTTCATCCGCGACAACTTCACGGTCGGCAACAAGGCTCCCAAACCGTTGAGTGTGACCCTGCATGTGGCCGCCACCAATGAGGTCGTCAACGTCAACAGCGAGAACGGGAGCACAGGCGCCGCCGATAACGCGAGCGCGCTGATCTTCAAGGGCACGCAACTCGATACGCTCTCCAACAATGACTCCACCCTGCAGCAGCAGCTCACCGCGATCGCCGGCGGCGGCGATGACTCTTCCTCCGGAGCGCATTTCTACATCGACGGCTTCAGCGGTGGACGTTTTCCGCCCAAGAGCGCCATCCGCGAGATCCGCATCAACCAGAATCCGTTCTCCGCCCAGTACGACGACTACGGCTGGGGCCGCATTGAGATCTTCACCAAGCCGGGCAGCGACACGCTTCACGGCGATCTGCGGATATCCGGCAACAGCGATGCGTTCAATGCGCCCAATCCCTTTCAGCGCAACCAGCCCGGATACCACACCCTTTTCCTCGATGGCGACGTGAACGGTCCCATCGGTAAGAAGAGCTCGTTCTTTCTCAGCAGCAACTACTGGGACCAGGCCGGCAACGCGATCGTGAACGCCACCTCCATTGACCCCGACAACTTTGCAGTCATCCCACTATCCACCGCTCTGCCCAACCCCATCACGAACCACGACTACACCGCGCGTTTCGACCGCCAGCTCACCACCAATAACACCTTCACCGGCCGGTACGAGTACAACATCGCCGATACCACCAACGCCGGTGTCGGCCAGCTGGTTCTACCCTCGGAGGCGACGAGCAACAACACGACCTCACAGACCCTGCAGCTCGGCAACACG
This sequence comes from uncultured Acidobacteriaceae bacterium, assembly GCA_964243645.1. Lineage (GTDB taxonomy): Bacteria > Acidobacteriota > Terriglobia > Terriglobales > Acidobacteriaceae > Granulicella. The sequence continues at coordinate 2,564 of CAXTGE010000060.1, forward strand.
CAGATCATCGGCGCGCATCTCACCAATGAGACGCGCTTTCAATACATCCGTACGCGCGTCAACCAAAGCTCCGCCAACAGCGATCCCACCCTCATCGTCCAGGGCAACTTCAACGGCGGCGGCTCACCGGGCCAGAACTACACCGACAACCAGGATCGTTACGAATTACAGGATTATTTCGGCCTCGACCACGGCAAGCACTACCTCCGCCTGGGCGGTCGCTACCGCCTGCTCCGCGACAGCAATCTATCGCGCGCCAACTACAACGGCCAGTACACGTTTACAGACCTCAACAGCTACGGCATCACCCTTCGCGGTCTCGCACAGGGTCTTTCGCCCACGGCCATCCGTGCCCTCGGGGGCGGGCCGTCACAGTTCACGGTGACCGTCGGCAAGCCCTCGGCGGTGATTCTTACCGGCGATCTCGGCGTCTATGCCGATGACGAGTGGAAGATCCGCAAAGACCTCACGCTAAACTACGGCCTTCGCTTTGAAACGCAGTCCGCCGTCTATGACCAGGCGGATCCCTCACCCCGCGCGGGCTTTGCATGGTCTGTCCACCAGGCCGACAAGAAGCCTGCCTGGATCGTTCTGCGCGGTGGTGGCGGGCTTTTTTATAGCCGTATCGACTCATCCAGCCTGCTCACCACCGTGCGCCAGAACGGTGTCTCCCAAGTCAGCTATGTGCTTGACCAGCCTGACGCCTACCCGGCCCTCCCTGATCTGAGCACGCAACCCAGCGTGCAACCCACGATTTACCGTCTCGACCCGCGCGAACGTACACCCTATAGCGCAATTGCAAACGTCTCCGCGGAACGTGAACTGGGCAAGCTCGGCAGGGTGACCGTGACGTATATGTATTCGCGCGGCGTTCACCAGCTCACCTCGATCAATGCCAACGCGCCGCTTCCCGGCACCTACAATCCGGGCATTCCCGGCAGCGGGGTCAAGCCGCTCGGGGATCAGAATATCGACCAGTTCACGACCGGCGCGGTCTTTCGCGGCAACCGACTGATGCTGAACTGGTTCCTACAGCCGGCCAAGTGGATCAATATGTGGGGCTTCTACGGCTTCGGGCACGTCAACGGCGACGGCGGGGGTGGCTTCGCTTCAAACTCTTACGACATCCACGCCGATTACGGGCAGACCCCCTTCAACATCCACCAACGCCTCTTCACCGGCGCCAATGTCACTGCCCCGTGGGGGTTCTCGCTCGATCTGTTTCTTGCTGCCTCCGGCGGCCGGCCCTTCAACATCACGACCGGTGCGGATAACAATGGCGACACCACGTACAACGATCGTCCGGCCTTCGCCACCGATCTCTCCCGTGCCTCTGTGGTGCGGACCGCCTTCGGTAACTTCGACACCTCGCCGATGGCCGGCCAGCAGATCATCCCGTTCGATTACGGCCTTGGACCCTCGTTCGTCTCCGTCCAGACACGTCTGGAAAAGGCAATCAAGTTCGGCTCCCGGCCCGCAGCGCCGGCGGAGGCCGCCGCTGCGCCCAATGTTCCCTTGATCGGCTCGGCTTCAAACGCCAAGCCTCCCAAGGCTGACCCCAAATACCAGCTCACCTTCGCCGTGGAGGCCCAGAACGTCTTTAATCACACCAACGGCGGGACGCCTATCGGCATTCTCACGTCCGCCAACTTTGGCCGGTATATCGACATCAACAACTCGTTCTCCAGCAACACCGCAGCTAACCGCTC
>CAXTGE010000060.1:4372-11818 GCA_964243645.1 uncultured Acidobacteriaceae bacterium
ACTTTCGCTTTTGAATCCAGGCGGCGAGGCACCGTGCTCTACTGCACGATGACGGTCACATTTACGGTCTGCGCTGCGACGGTCGTTCCAGTGGTGCTCGCCGGGGTGAACACCACCGGCACTGTGTAACTGCCGGCTGGGGCGTTGTTGCTGGCGCCACCGCCGCAGCCGGCAAGCCCCAGGGAAAGACCGCAGCCGAGCAGCAGGATCGACAGCTTCAGCCACCCCGCGCTGCGGCGCCGGCGGCGCGCAAAGCACATCAGCCCAAAGGTCCCGGGCAGCAGCAGGGTGGCCGAGAGAATCTGTTGCCCGCTGAAGCTGCCGGGTTGTGGTGCGGGCTTCAGCACTGCCGTCGTGGTGGCGGCGGCGTTCGTGGCGATCGTCAAGGTGTCGGCGATGCTTAACGGCGTGTTCGCCGTCACCGGAATGGTGGCTTGCCCGAAGCTGCAGGAGAGATGGGCAGGCAGCGTGCCGCACGAAACCGTCACCGTACCCGAGTATCCGCCCACGGAACCCACCATCAGATTCACCGTGCCGGACGCGCCGCTCTTGATGGTGATCGAAGCCGGCGAGGCCTGGGGTGCAATGGCCGGGGCCGCCACGATCTGGCTGACCGCCGCCGAGGTGGATCCGCCAAAGACACCGTTGGCCGCATAGGTCGCGGTGATCGAGTGCGTGCCCGCCGCCAGCGAGGAGGTCAGGAAGGTCGCCGTGCCCTGGGTCAGGGTGCCCGTGCCCAGCGTCGATGTGCCGTCCAGAAAGGTCACGGTACCCTGGGGCGTGCCGTAGGTCGACACGGTGGGTGCCACCGTCGCGGTGAAGGTGACCGCCGCGCCCACGTTCGCTGTGGTGGCGGACGAGCTCACGGTCGTAGAGGTGCCCACGGCCGCGTTCAACAAAGCCACTGTGCCCGTGGCGGGAAGGCTCGCGTTGTTGATCACATCGCCCGCATACACGGCTGTCAGGGCCACACTCGCGCCGGCGGCTTCAGTGGGCGTAAAGGTCACCTGCACCGTGCCGGCCGCGCCGAGCGCTCCAGAGCCCACCACCGCTTTCCCGTCAAAAACCGTCACCAGCCCGGTCGGGATGTTACCGCCCTTGGCTGAGGTCACCGTGGCGGACGCGGTAACGGTCTGGCCGGGCAGGGACGCCGCCGGGACAGTCAGAGCGGTGGTGCTGACGGCGAGCGGAGAGAACAGGTTTGCCGCGGTGGCCGCCACAAAATGATGACCCGTCGTGGTCGGGTGTAGACCATCCCAGATCAGGTAGGTATCCGGGCTGCCGGCGACGCCCTGTGCAGGCGTGGCGAGGTTGCCGAAAGCGTACGCCGTGGGACTCATTGCAATGGCGCTGAACAGCGAGAACACGTCCGGCTGATAGAAGCTGAGCGTCGTGCTCATGGAGGCCTGCTTGAGCGCGGTCAACCCCGCCGTGATGCCCTGCGCCAAGGCATAGGAGGCATTGTTCAATGCCGTAACGGTTGCGGCAGGTGCGCCCGAACCGGCGGCCACCGCACCCAGCGGGGGGACGTTGGGGATGAGGAAGTTGGTCGCTCCTGCGGCGATCAGCTGCTGCACCAGCGCGAGTTCGTTGCCTACGGCCACCTGCGCTGCAACGACAGGGTCCGTGCCCGCCCCCGCTGCATTGAGGATGTCGTTCGATCCGCCCCAGAGCACGCACAGGGTCGTCGCGTTGGGGGTGGGATTGGTAGCCAGGTAGTCGTTGACCTGCTGGCCCATGTTTTCGAGCGTCAGCGAGAGCGTCTGGCCCAGGTAGGTCCTCGACTCGGTGGTGGTACCCGCCCCGGTGGTGGCGTCGCCGTAGGCGTAGTCGGTGCCGCCGTCCAGCGAGTTCTTGACGGTAACCGTCGGCCCAAATAACGTCGCAAGCTGCTCAACCCACACGCCGGCATAGGCCTTGGACGCCGCAGGCTGGGTGTCGATGCCGTCTGTGAACCGGCCATCGGTGTAGTTGATGCCGAGCGTCTGGATGTCCGACGGGTATCGGATGCCGTACATGCTCTGGGTAAGGTGCGCGATGTTGCCGGTATCCGAGAGCGAATCCCCGAAAACGACGATTTTCGTGAAGTTCGTCTGCGCAACGGCGCACGTTCCAACAGTCCCCAACAGCGTAACCAGGCACAGGGTGACCCAGGGAATAAACCGGCGGCGAAGCAATTGCATACAGACTCCCAGACTTTAGAGACAAGCTGATTTGGGCCTCACTTTATCATCTGCGCCGGGAAAAAGACGTGGGTGTTTGCGAGTTAGACGAGGAATGGCGGGCTGAGAGGGCTGAGCGGGCTGTCCGAAGGGTTTGGCCGGCGTGCCTTTCGTGCTCCCAAACGGCATTTAGAGCCGCAAAGTGCAGTTCTGCAGCGTTTTAGGTCAGAGCAGCGCGTGAACCCCTCTTTCCGCACCGATTGCGCCGCGTTATCATCTATTCACTACGAGGAGTTTCTCCCATGGCTTATAGCGACAAGGTTGTTGATCACTACGAGAATCCGCGCAACGTCGGTACTCTCGACAAGAGCTCTGCCGAGGTGGGTACCGGTCTCGTCGGCGCCCCCGAGTGCGGCGACGTCATGCGCCTTCAGATCAAGGTTAACCCGATCACGCAAGTGATTGAAGACGCAAAGTTTAAGACCTTCGGCTGCGGCTCTGCCATTGCCAGCTCGTCCCTGGCGACCGAGTGGGTCAAGGGCAAAACGGTCTCCGAGGCGTTGACCATCTCGAATACCGACATCGTGAAGGAGCTGGCTCTGCCGCCGGTAAAAATTCACTGCTCGGTGCTGGCGGAAGACGCCATTCGGGCTGCAATCGGTGATTGGAAGCAGAAGAACGGTGTAGCGGAAGATGCCGCGGTTGCCGTCGCCGCACACTAACCAACATCTCTCACGCAGAGGCTGGCAGGGATCGATGCCTGCCAGCCTCTGCTTGTTTTAAAGGAACCTCCCCATGGCGACGACCCTCTTGCAACCCGGCACCAGCGTTCCGAAGCCCGGTGCCTCGGCGGCCTCACAGGACCCGCTGGCAGGCATGGTGCTGCTCACCGCGGAAGGGCAGCTGCCACGTGCAAAGGCGGCCGTGGAGATCACCAAAAACGCCCTGAAACGGATCCGTGTGGCCATGGCCAAGGAGGGCATCTCTCCCGATGCGGGTGGCCTGCGGCTGGGTGTTCAGGGTGGCGGCTGCTCCGGCCTCAGCTATAACATACGGTTCGACACCGAACCGCGGCAGCGCGATCGTGTCTTTTTGTTTGGCGAGGGCGTCGAGACGCCAAACGATCCCAGTGGCGGCCGACCCGTCCGCCTGTTTGTGGACCCGAAGAGCTTTCTGTACCTGGCAGGCATGGTGCTGGATTTCGAGGAGACGCTGATGCGTCAGGGATTCAACTTCATCAATCCGAACTCGACCAAGAGCTGCGGCTGCGGATCCAGCTTTTCAGCGTAGATTTCTTAATACAGGGATCTCTCCACTGCGTCTTCGCCTTCGGTCGAGATGACACATTGTCTTGCTGTGTGGGGCAGACTTCTAGACGCCGACCTCGATGCGTTCGCGGACCTCTACCCGATTGCGCCCCAGCTGTTTTGCCACATACAGGGCCATGTCGGCGTCGTAGAGCATGGTTTCGGGTGTTTCGCTTACCTCGGGGATGCGGCCGCTTACCCCTACACTTACAGTGACCCAGGGTCCGACAAGGGAGCGATTGTGCTCCATCTTTTGCCCCTCCACTGCCCGGCGGATGTTCTCGCCGATGCGCAGCGCTCCGGCCAGATCGGCGCCCGGCAGCAGAACGGCAAACTCCTCACCCCCGAAGCGCGCGACCATGTCGTGGCCGCGACGTGGCTGCTCTTCCAGCACCCTGGCGATCTCCCGCAGGCAATCATCGCCGCGTTGATGGCCGTAGGTGTCGTTCAGGTCCTTGAAACAGTCGACGTCGATCATCAGCAGCGCAAGCGGCCGCATGCTGCGCAGCGAGCGACGCCACTCCATATCAAAGACCTGGTCAAAGCGACGCCGGTTGTAGAGGCCGGTCAGCCCGTCGCGGATCGACAGCTCACTCAGCAGGGCGTTAGCCTCGCGCAGCTGTCCCTCGCTGCGCAGCAGCGCCTGCTGCGAGCTGGCCAGCTCGCCATTTAGCCGTGAGAGCTCCCGGTAGCGTCCCTTGTCGAGGGCAGCCGTGCCCAGCGTTACCAGAAGAACGAGTCCGACGGTGACAAGCAGAGCCGTCTCGCCGACCGCACTGCCGCGAGCATTGCCACGCGCGAGGGAGGCGGGCACAGCGCCCAGGGAGACCGCGTGAAGCAACAGCAGGTGGGTCGCCGCCATACCGGCACCCATGACCGCGCCCCCGCCGACCCGCATCCACTCGCCGCCGGCCGGGTCGGTGTGCTCACCAAAAGCCATCCACAGGGCCAGAAACGTTAATGGCAGGCTCACCAGGGCAGCGATGGCAAGCCAGTCGGGGCTCCAGGCGAGCACGGCCGTGGAACGCAGGGCTGCCAGGCCGACCCGCTGCATAATCCCGACGCCGACACCCAGAACCACGCTGCCGGCCGCCAGCCGCAGCCAACTCAGCCGTTGCCAGGCAACCAGCCGAAAGCCCATCCAGGACACACCCACGGCCACCAGGAGGCACAGCACGACGAGGCGCAGAGAGTAGATTGCCTCAGCGGGAGAGGGGTCTTCGAGAGCACCGAAAAAGTGCATGGACCACATGCCCAGACCGAGAACCACGGCGGCCGCGGTGATCCAGAGCCGCCGTCGCCAGAAGTCCCTTGCACGCTCCAGCCGCTCCGCCAGCGAGAACGCGGCGTAGGAGGCGAGCATGGACGCAGCAACCGCCATAGCCCGCATGGCATGAGAACTTTGTATGGTCAGTGGATGCATAGAACATGGTGTTGCGGATGGCTAGGATAGCCGTTATTCTGTTCGCTTTCCCGAGGTGTCGTCAATACGCCTCGTTAGAATGACGGCCATGGACTACTTCTCCCTATTTTCTCTGCCGCGACACCTCGAAATCGATCTCCCGGCATTGGAGCAATCCTTTTACAGGCAGTCGCGCAAGCTGCACCCTGACCGTTTCGCGGCACGTCCGGCTGCGGAACAGGCCGACGCGCTGGCCCGCTCGTCCGCCTTGAACGATGCGTACCGCACACTGCGCGACCCCATCGGGCGGACGGAGTACCTGCTGCGGCTGGAAGGGATGCAGATGGAGGAGCAATCACGGCAGGCGACCGACGCCGCGCGCCTGAGTGGAGGAGCCAAAAAGCAGGCCGCGCCGCCCGACCTTCTCCAAGAAGCCTTTGAACTCAACATGCAACTAGAAGAGATGCGTTTTGCCAAGCAGGCGGGCGAAAAAGATGAGGTTGTCAGCCGCGATCTCGAAGCTGCACGAATCCGGTTCACTGCCATGCTGGACGACCTCCAGGGAAAGCTCGAAGCGCTTTGGAGCGATTGGGATGCCGCCGAAGACACGAACGACTCCGAGGCGCGGGCGAAGGTGAAAGATGCGATGGTGGCGCTCCTGAACCGGCGCTCGTACGTGCGAAATTTGGTGCGCGACGTGCAGGCGACGCTGGGATAGGTTCGGTGCAGGCTAGGGAACGCGCACACCTCCCAAGAGTGGCGTTTTTACAGGGGTTGCTGCCCCGAGAAACTCAACCAAGCGGCTGTCCCCTGTGCTGCTGAACCAGACGTTGCCCCCCGCATCCACCGCCACATCGAAGGCCTCCAGCAGCTGCTGATCCGGACCGAAGCCGGCAGCCGGCGACAGCGCCGAGCCGAAATTCGCGCTGGGATTCGTGGCGGAAATACCGGCAAAGGCCGAGATACCCGGTGCCCGGTAGTTGGCCACCCAGGCAGTTCCCGCCCCGTCGACCGCAATGCCGGTGGGATGGTTCAGGCCGCCGCCGACAAATCCTCCGCTGGAGAGTACCTGCCCGGCGGAGGAGATCAGCCCGAGGCTGTCGCCGAAGTAGTTTGCGGTCCAGATATTGTCCCCGGCATCGACGGCGACCGCCGAGGGCCCGTTGCCCACGGTGAAGCTGGTGAAGGCGGATCCGTCCGGCGCAACGCGGGTCACGCTGCCCGCGCTCTGGTTCGCCACCCAGCCGTTCCCCCCGGAGTCCACGGCCACCGCGATAGGAAAGGCAAACTGCGCCGAGGTGTACCCGCCAGACCCCGATTGTGGTACCCCCGCGCTGTTCAGAACGGTTATATGGGCGTCGCCGTAGTCCACCACCCAGGCGGTCCCGTTGCGGTCAAAGGCGACGGAGGAGGGATAGTCCAGCCCTCCGGAGGAGAGTACGGAGCTGCCCGGGAGCGCGGGACCGTTGCTGTTGAGAACGGTCAGCGAGCCGATGCCGCCGTTGATGGAGACGTCGGCGTTCTCCTGGTTGGCGATCCACATGCGATCTGCCGGATCGACCGCGCCGCCGTAGGATTCCCCGAGGCCGTATCCCGTGATGCCGCCCGGAAACAGAGGGGCCCCGGTATTGCTGAACAGACTGACCACGCCGAAATAATTGGCTACCCAGACCTTTCCGGCACTATCGACCGCAACGGCCGTGGGTGCGTTCATGCCCCCGCCGGTGTAGGCCATGGCCAGCGTCCAGTCCGGGGGCGCCGTCTTCAGGGCGGGAGTGAAGGCAGAGCTCTTGGCAGCGAGCCCGAACAGGGCTGAGACATTCGCTGCTGGTTGCCCTGCAATGGCCAGTGCCGCGTCCGCGGTGTCCGTAGGTGGCGTCGCCGCGGTGCCGGTTGCCTGGGCGAAGAGGTTGGTGCACGCAGGACTGGATACCCCCGCCTGCGCGGCGGCGCAGCCGTTCAGCAGATTTGCCAAGGTGTTCAGCTTGGCCAGGGGTGCGGTGGCGTTCGATGGCAGCCCGGGGCCGGGGGCGAGGCCCGTGGTGAGGTCCACGAGATTGCCTAGGGAGGCAACGCCCAGATTCAGGCCTCCGGTGTTGGTGGCCGAGGCTCCCAGTGGGGGACCCGGCTGAGGGCCCGATGGGGAGCCCGTCTGGAGAAACGGACGGAGTACGAAGGCCGTGGCCACCGTGGTTACTTCGTCCAAAACGTATGTCGCGCCCCCGGCAATGCCGCTGCAGGCACCCGGGACAGTGAGGAAGACGGTGGCCGGGTTTGCGGCCTGGTTTTCAATCCGGCCGCCGGTACTCACCAGATACAGGATGGAGGACGGCGATGGGCAGGTGTAGGCTCCCGCTGGAAGAGCGAAAGTCCCGTCGGTATCCGTCAGCAGAGGGGCGGGCAGAAGGGCCGTAGCTAGGGAGCCATTCCCTCCAGTGCCTGCCGCGTAGAGCTGTACCTGAGCGCCGACCAGAGGGGTTCTGCCGGCGAGCACCGTCCCGCCCAGTGCCGGGCCCGGAAGAGTGGATGTGCTGCCGGTTGTGCCGGTGCTGCCCGTGGAGCCGGTAGTTCCCGT
>CAXTGE010000060.1:11918-16972 GCA_964243645.1 uncultured Acidobacteriaceae bacterium
GTGCTGCCGGTCGAACCAGTGATTCCGGTGGAGCCCGTGCTGCCTGTCGAACCAGTCGCCCCTGTGTTGCCCGTGGCGCCTGTGGACCCTGTACTACCGGTGGAGCCGATACCGGAGGGTGGCAGCGAGTTGGCACCACAACCGGTGAGCGCGGCCAGGCCCGCGGCAAAGGCAAACGCAACGACTGCTGAAACAACACGCATAGGCTCGGCTGGATCCTGCCGTCACTCTACCGCGGAGGGTAACAGTACGTGTATGCACCGAAAGGGGCAGACAGATGGAACGCCCCCCTGGGTGAGGGGGCATTCCATCTGTCTGATCTGCCTGATTTTCGAGCGACTCGGGCGGTTCGGGTGTGGATCTAGCTGGGTAAGGAGGCGGTGCGCTCGGAGCGTCCTGACAGCTCCGCCGCGCGTGTCTCGGCGTGGGCCGCGGCACCCAGCAAGGCACACGTGTCGTCCAGGATGATGCGCACGGGGACGGCTTCCAGGAGGGGCCGCATGCGGCCTTTGTCCAGAAACGCCTCGGTGAACTTGCCGTTCTGCATGATCTTGAGGACTTTGGGGGCGATGCCGCCACCGAGATAGATGCCGCCCGCGGCGAGCAGAGTCAGCGCGAGATTGCCCGCCTTGGCGCCCAGCGCCCCCGCGAACACGTCCATCGTTTCCATGCAGATCTCACTGGAACCGTCCTCGGCACAGGTCCCGATGACGGCATTAGGATCCTCATGGGCCATGCGCTCCCGCAGCCAGTCGGGCTCTTCCATGCCCGCCTCGTCGCGCAGAAAGGCATATACATTGCGGATGCCCAGGCCGGAGACCACGCGCTCGAAGCTGACGCGGCCGTTTAGCGTGCGGCGGAGGTACTGCAGAAGGGCGATCTCGCGGTCGTTTCTTGGCGCGAAATCCACGTGGCCGCCCTCGGAAGGCAGAGGCGCGTGCCTGCGGGTTTTGGGATCCCACACCAGCACGGACTCGCCCAGGCCGGTACCGGCGGAGATCAGGCCGCGATGCCCTACCGCCCTCCCATCCCCCTCGCAAAGGCTAAAGATCTGGTCCGGCGCGAGCTCCGGAATGCCGTACCCATTGGCTTCAAGATCGTTGATCAGAAAGATGTGCTCGATACCGAGATTGCGCTGCAGATCGCGGGCATCCAGCGACCAGGGCAGGTTGGTAAGCTTCAGACGCCCGTCCCGTACCGGTCCCGGGCAGCCGAAACACGAGGCCACGATCTCGTTTTTGTTCTCCGCCCCCTTGCCAAGAAACAGCTTGACGACGTCGTCGAGGCACGGATACTCAGCCGCCGGGAACTTTTCTTCCCGGAGCTGCACCAACCGGCCATCCGCAAAGTTATACAGCGCAAGGTGAACCTTGGTTCCCCCCACATCCCCCGCCAGAATCATGCGCTTCCAAACCTTTCTGTCCCGCGGGGCGGGCCTTAAATCTGCAATGTGCCGACGCGGCGACGACCTTCGGCGGTGTCGAACAGTTCGGTGGATGACGGTAACCCAGCCGCGGCGGCCTCGTCCAGTTGCAGCATCAAGCGCCCGCCTGAGGGCCGGATCAACTGCGAGGGTAGCCGTTCCACGTCACGTGGTCCGCTGAAGACCTCGGCTACGCGAGCGGCTTTGGGTGCGCCGCCGACCTCAAACACCACCTCAGCGGCCTGGTTGATCACCGGCCATGTCAGGGTGATGCGCCAGGTGTCCTTTTGCGGAATATGGTTGGCGATGCAGAGCCGTCCGATCTCTTGGAGGCCGTCGCTGTGGGGAAACAGGGAAGCCGTGTGGCCGTCATCGCCCATGCCCAGCAGCAAGAGATCAAAGGCCGGAGACTCCGCACCTTCCAGCTTCATCGAGTTACGCAGCACGCTCTCGTAGCGGGAGGCTGCCTCTTCCGGGTCCAGCTCGCCTTCCATGCGATGCACGTTGGCCGCGGGGATCGCCACATGGTCCAACAGCAGCTTCTTGCAGACGCCGTAGTTGGACTCCGGGTGATCCGGAGGCACACACCGCTCATCGACCCAGTACAGCTGCACTTTGTCCCAGGGGACGGTGTTCGCGAAGGGCTGGGAGGGGTCTGCCAGGAGTTCGAAGGCGGCCTGGGGGGTCGAGCCGCCCGAGATCGCTACGCGGGCCACCCCGCGACGGGCTACCGCGCGCTCCACCGTTTCCGCAAAGTTGCGCGCCGCCGCCAGGGCGAGGGTTTGCCCATCGGGCCAGATGACATAGGTGACAGTTACAGGTGCGGGCATTTCAGAAGTTCCGTTCAAAAGAGTGACGAGAGAAGAGTTAGGAGTGAGGAGAGGAGTGGTGGACGAGCGCCCAAAGGAAGAAAGTCAACCTGAAGGTCAACAACTTTTATCGACACTGTTCACTTTACCTGCACTCCTTACTCCTCTCTCCTCACTGTCGTTCTACAGCTTCGCCCACTTGCGTCCGGACTTTTCGAGCAGCTCGTCGGCAGACTTCGGTCCCATGGTGCCCGCGTCGTAGTTGGGAAAGTCCTTGGGAGGATTGTTTTTCCAGGCTTCGAGGATGGGGGTCATCAGGGCCCAGGTGGCTTCGACGCCCTCACGCTCAGCGAAGAGTGTGCCGTCGCCCAGCATGGCGTCCAGCAGAAGACGCTCGTAGCCGTTGGCTGAGCTCTTGCCGAAGGCGTCGGCGTAGCTGAAGTGCATCTCCACCGGCTTGACGTTGGTGGTCGGCCCAGGAATTTTGGCACCTATCAGTAGGGTGATGCCTTCGTCGGGCTGGATGCGCAGCTTCAGTACGTTGGGGAAGACGCCGGAGTCAGGATCGTTGCTTTTGAAGAGATGGAGCGGTGGCTGCTTAAAGGTGACCGTGACCTCGGTGACCCGCTTGGCGAGGCGCTTGCCTGCGCGGATGTAGAACGGCACGCCGGCCCAACGCCAGTTCTCGATGGAGAGCTTCATGGCGGCAAAGGTTTCGGTCGAGGACTCCGGATTGACACGATCTTCCTTGCGGTAGCCGATCACCTTCTGGCCGTCTACGGTGCCTTCGCCATACTGACCGCGGGCGGTGTCTTCGAGCGGAATGGGCTCGATAGCCTTCCACACCTTGAGCTTTTCGGTGCGGACGGCGGCGGACTCGAAGTTATCCGGTGGCTCCATCGCGACGAAGCTCAGTACTTCCATCACGTGGTTTTGCAGCACGTCGCGCAGGGCACCGGCGGTCTCGTAGAAGGGCCCACGGCCTTCGATGCCGATCGATTCGGCCGCCGTGATCTCGACGTGGTCGACGTAGTTGCGATTCCACACCGGCTCGAAGATGCCGTTGCCGAAGCGGAAGACCAGGATGTTCTGCACGGTCTCCTTGCCGAGGTAGTGATCGATGCGGAAGATCTGGTTTTCTGTGAGGACCTTGTTGATCTCCGTGTTCAGCGTCTTGGCGCTTTCGAGATCCACACCGAAGGGCTTCTCGATAATGACGTGGACCCACGAACCCTCGGGTGCCTGCGTCATGCCGTGCTTGCTGAGACGCTGCGCGATGTCGGCGAAGAACTCCGGGGCCACAGCGAGATAGAAGAGACGATTGCCTTTGGTGCCAAGCTCCTTGTCGAGGTCGGCGAGGAAGCCTTTGAGCTTCTCGAAGCCGGCGTCGTCGTCGAAGTTGGTCGCGAAATAGCGCACGCGATCCATGAACGGCTTCAGCCGGGAGTCGCCGGCGTCCACGCCGCCGCCCTTGAGAATGCCGTCCTGCATGTCGTTGGCAAAGGTTGCCGACAAGTCGCGACGGGCCACACCCACGACGGAAAAGTCCTTGGGCAAAAGACCCTGCTGCTCCAGGTGATAGAGCGCGGGCAACAGCTTGCGCTTGGTTAGATCACCCGAGGCACCGAAGATCACCACAATGCATGGGTCCGGCACGCGTTCGCTTGCTACACCCGGGTCCGTCGTCGATTTCCCTGCTTCATCTACTGCCATAACTCACAACTCCCACAGGCCTCATGCCTGCTGCAATTTGATTACAAAGGCCCCGGATCGCCCGGCACAGATGCGCATGCAGACCAGGACGTATCGTTTGCCCGGCACGAGACATACCCGCGCCGGGCCTGGAACTAGTCTTTCTTGATGGCGTGGCCGCCAAAGGCCCCACGCATCACGCTAAGCATGCGGTCGGTCATGTTGTTTTCTTCGCGCGACCGCAGGCGGCGGATCAGCGACTCGGTGATGATCGGCGCGGAGACGTTGAGGTCGATCGCCTCAAAGACGGTCCAGCGACCTTCGCCGGAGTCGGGGACAAAGGGAGCGATGCCATTGAGCTCGGGATTTTTCTGCAATGCGTCCGCGGTGAGGTCGAGCAGCCAGCTGCGCACCACGGAACCATAGCGCCAGATCTCGGAGATCTGCGCAATGTTCAGGTTCAGCTCCTTCTTGGCGTCCATGATCGAGAAGCCTTCGGCGTAGGCCTGCATCATGCCGTACTCGATGCCGTTGTGGACCATCTTCACGAAATGGCCCGCGCCGGCCGGACCCGTGCGGCCCCAGCCTTTATCGGCTGCCGGCGCGAGCGTCTCGAGGATGGGCTTCAGGTGGTCGACGATGTCTTCGTCGCCGCCGACCATCATCGAGTAGCCCTCGGTGATGCCCCAGATACCGCCAGAGGTGCCGACGTCGACGAACTCGTACCCTTCCTTCTTCAACTCGTCATGACGCCGCATGGAGTCCTTGTAGTTCGAGTTGCCGCCGTCGATGAAGATGTCGCCCTTGCTCATCAGCGGCTTGAGCTTCTCGATGGTCTGATCGACGGGATCGCCCGCCGGCACCATAATCCAGACCGCGCGGGGCGACTCGGTCAGGTTTTTGACCATGTCTTCCAGCGTGTTCGCGCCCACAGAGCCGGCATCGCTCAGCTTCTTTACGGCGTCAGCCGAAAAGTCAAAACCGACCACCTTGTGCCCGGCACGGCGGAGCCTCTCGGCCATGTTGCCGCCCATCTTGCCGAGCCCGATCATTCCCAATTGCATCTGTTCACCTCGTACGAAATCAACTCTATGAGCTTACCGCGAAGTTTTACACCTGCTGTTACAGCG
>CAXTGE010000061.1:0-8959 GCA_964243645.1 uncultured Acidobacteriaceae bacterium
CACAACGCGGGCGAAGAAGGCGCAGTCGTCATCAACAAGATCAACGAGTCCACGGACACCAACTTCGGCTACAACGCCGGAACCGGTGAGTACGAGGATCTGGTTGCTGCCGGTGTCATCGACCCGACCAAGGTAACGCGCACTGCCCTGCAGAACGCGGCCTCGATTGCCGGCCTGATGCTCACCACCGAAGCCATGATCTCCGAGATCCCGGAGAAGAAGGAAGCCGGCGGTGGCGGTCACCAGCACGGCGGCGGCGGCGGCATGGACGGCATGTACTAGTCCTAGGCGGACGGCCACACCCGGCTTCGCCGCAAGACAGAAGAAAGGCAAAAGCCCCGGAGCGATCCGGGGCTTTGCTTGCCCCTGAGTTCTGCACGTAAAGCAGAAGTTCAGGCTGTACCGTACGGTACGAGTGCAACGAGCTGACCCTGCTAGGCGTGGTGGGCGCATCGGCAACACAACCCATCGCATGTTGATCATGATTCGATTTGAGTGAAACCGGCGATAATCCCGAAGCCAGGCAAAGCAGAGTCGATAAACGCGATAGAGCCCGGCTGGTGCCGGGCTCTATCGCAAGACTGCTGATCTAAGAGTTAGTCGCCGGCCTGCTCCACGAATCCAGGATGCACAGCCTGCGGCGCGTGGATTTTTACACCGGCCTGTTCCGATTTGAGCTTGATCCTTGTCAAGGAATCACGCTTTTCGTGCGTGGCATTGGCTGGAAAGGTGAGCAGGTAGCTCTCTTCGATGGACTTTCGGAATTGCTCCAGATAAGGAGCGAGGCTTGGAGGCGTGATCTGGCCTTGATAAAAGGACTCACCCCCCGTTGCGTCGGCGACCTGGTTTAGGTAGCTCTGACCACTGAAGTTGGCCAGTCCGCCCCGGATCCCAGCACCGCCGTAGTAGATCGAATACACAGCCACGCCTGCGCGCTGCGCGTATTCCTGTGCGCGTTGCACATAAGGACTGTCCTGGTTCAGCGGGGACACACTGCCGTTATAAGGGTCCACGCCATTGGTGACCATCAGCACGATGCGCGCGGCATTGCCCTGACCAGGCCATTTCTTTACAAAGTCCTGCAGACAGAAGTAGGGGCTGGCACTCACGCCCGCCGCAGAGAGCGGTATGCGAAGCCCCTCAGCTGCCGCGTCGTGGTTGCTCGTGAAACCACCATTGCTCCGCACAGTGCCGTTCTGCATGTAGCCGACCAGCACCTGCACGTTGGCAGGCAGGCTGGTGACGAATTTCCGGAAGTCCTCGATCTGCACACCGAAGTTCCCACGCAGGCCGTCATCGAGCAGGATCGCTACCTGCGCGCCATCCCTGGCCACGGGGACAACCGAGGAGATCGCTGCGTCGCGGCCGTTTACTTCGAGCTTCAGTGCTGCTGTGTTCAGGGGCTCTCCGTTCTTCGATTGCACGGAGATCAAAGCGCTGGTTGGAACGGGACCCTCGTTGGCGAGTTCTTGCGTGAAGGCCGGTGCCGCAAGGGCCGCAAAAGAAAAGATGGCGGAGACAAGACGTGTCCGACGGGTGGTCATAAAGAACCTCACACCGTTTAGATGAGACGTCGGAGGCAAAGTTCCATAATGCCTATGCCCTCGCCGTCAGAAGAGAGCCGCCTAGAGCTGTTCTCCTGTAGTTATGGCTTTGGTTGACCCGTTCAGGCCAGTTTCCCCGGGGAAACTGGCGCGAACTGCGGCATCTCAGCGCTACACCGGCAGGAGAACAGCTCTAATCGCCGCCCAACCGTACCTTGAATCCCGCGCGCACCGTGAGCGGCAGGCTGGGGTAGCCGATGGGAGCGATGTGTTGGTCGTTCAGCAGGTTGTCGAGCTGCGCGAAGAGTGAGACGTTCTTCTGCAGCTGGTAGATGCCGCCTAGATCCAGCTTGACGTAGCCGTGATCCAGGTCGCGGTTGGGCAGGAGCAACGAGTTGTCGAAGCTGGGTGTGAGTCCATCGAGAAAGGTGGAATCGTCGCTGCGGCTGGCATAGGCACCCTTAAGGGCCAGGTTCAGCTTTGTCCGTGTATAAGTGGCCGCAAAGAAGCCGGAGTTCGGTGGCCGCCGAAAGGGACGCCCTCCCACCAGCGGACTCTCGGCGCCGATCGCGATGCCTGGAAACGCGGGGTTTTCTGTAGCAGTGCCCTGGTTCGCATTCACGGCGTCCGAGGCGAAGGACTGCAGTACCCGCGAAGCGAGATAGGTGTAGCCAGCCCGTACCAGCAGGTTGCGGCGTGCCTGCCAGTCCAGCTCAGCTTCGGCTCCCTGCGCGCGGAAGGCCAGCGAGTTTACGTACAGAGGGTTGTAGTAAGCCGCCGACGAGACAAAGGTTGAGGAGTTCAACCCGAAGTACGTCACCAGGTTATTTCCGCTCACCGCTTCCAGCTGACGATCAAAGACGTTGTGGAAGTAGCCGGCCTTGAGAATCAGCTTCTCGCCATAGAGGTTCTGGTCGACACCGAAGTCGTAGGTGCGGGACTTTTCGGCGCCAGGCTGCGTCAGGTGGTAGCTTGCGATGTCGGCGGTGTCGCCCGCTTGCAGCAGCTGGTTGTACAAGCTGAAGTACTCGAGCGCCAGCGTAGGTTCCTGCACGCCGGTGGCAGCGTTGAAGCGTAACCGGGTTCCGCGCAGCCAGCCCAGCCCCGGGCGTACCGGTACGTAGGCCAGACCCAGACGCGGGGTGCCTGCGAGGCCGTAGAGATGGTTCTTCTCCACAGCACCGCCAAGGGAGTAAAAGAGACGGCTGAAGTATTCGCCCTGGAACTGCAGGTTGTACTCGAAGTTTGTGCGTTCGGTGACCTCATGCGAGCCGGAGGAGAACGCGCTCGCGGGACTGTTGAAGACGCCACGCTCGTTGTCGTAGCGGAAGCCAAAAAGTCCATTGAAGTGCCGTGACGGACTCCAATCGCTCTGGTAGTAGAGCTGGTCGCGGTTGGACGCCATGTCGTCGTTGCCGGTCAAAATCGATGCCTGACCTGTGACGTTGTAGCCGTTGGCGCCCTGGATTGTGACGAAGTTGCCGAAGTATTCCGTGAAGAGGAACGGTGCGGCTTCGGTGCCGAAGTTGTAGGTGATGGGATTGCCCTGATTGGTAAAGTAGGCAGCCTGCTCGCGTTTGCGCGCGATGCCATATCGGACGAGGTTGTGCCAGCTGTTTTCTGCCGTGTGCTCGAGCGTTGCGCCGGAGTAGAGATCCTGATCGCTCTGCTTGCCGTCTGTGCTCAGGCCGAGGAACTGGTACGCGCCGGGCAGACCCACCGCAGCGTCCTTGTTGCGGATGGTGAAACGCAGGCTGGTGCTGCCGTTAAAGTTATACCCGACATTCGCGACCGAGGTCGCGTTGTGGTAACGATCCCGGAGGAGCGCGTTGGAGGTGTCCTGGCGGTCAAACCCCGCGAAATAGTCCAGCTTGCGAAGCGTGCCTCCGGCAGTGACTGCGTTTTGATAGCTGTGCAGATTGCCGGCATCGCCGGTGTAGTCCAGCACCGGCTTCAGGGTGGTGCCCCGTGGCGTGGTGATCGCGACGACAGAAGCTCCCGCATCAGTGCCGTACACCCCGGAATCCGGCCCACGGTAGATCTCCATGCGGCCTACGCCGGTTGCGCTGACGTTGCCGAAATCGAAGGTGCCGCCGACATCCTCTGCCGGCATGCCGTCGATCAGTACAAGGTTGGCGGTGGAGTTGCCGCCGCGCACAAACAATGTGCTGACGCTGCCGGCCTGGCCGGTCTGGGCCACAAAGACCCCGGGGCTTTGACGGAGCTCATCGACAACGCCGAGACGGGTCGCGAAGCTGCTCTCCGGCAGCACGGTGACGGGTGCCGTCAGTTGCGGCAACGGCGTTGGGATCGTGGTGGCGGCCACCGAGACCTGCTGCTGCACGGTGGTTGTAGACAGCACGACATCTTGGAGAATCACGTCCGTGGTCCCACCGTAGAAGTCCTGGCCGATACCGGGGAGAAAGCCTCCGGCCGAGCCCAGCAACGTAAAGCGTCCAGAGTCGCCCGAGCGCAGCTCATAGGTGCCGTCCCCGGCGGCGTAGGCGAGCGAGATCACCTTGCCCGCCTCGACCAATTGCACCCGGGCTCCGCCGATGCTCTTGCCAAGCGGATCGGTGACACGGCCGCGAACGACAACAGCATAGGCAGGCAGGCAGGCGCAGACCGCGACGCCAGCCGCGGCCAGGGCGAGGCATGTCGGAGAGAATTGGCGTTGCGCTCGATTGGCCTTCAAGAACGACAGGCAGGAAGACGTAGCGCGCGGACGGCGCACGTGATGGGACATGGTGATCTCCTCCGCTCCCCCTCCGAGAGCGTGCAGGTAAAGCGCAAGGAACCGGTCTCCTGACTGGCGCGATGAGATGGACTCTCGATGACAGCTCTTCCCAAGCGCCGCGAGGCGCGCTCAGTGAACGTGTCGAGCCAGTCTCACTCCGGGGCGGAGTGCGCGCTTCACAGTTGCGGGGCAGTGGCGGAGTTTCACCGCGCTTCCCGAACCTCCCAAGCGTGAAAGGTTGCCGTTGCACACAGAGGCAGGCCGCTGCGCAGATCAGGGGGAGCCTTCAGTGTAGCGCGGCGAGTTTTTAAGGGGCAGCTTCGCAGGCTTAGAAAGTGAGCAGGACTTTGCCGGTCGTGCGTCGGCCCTCAAGCTCGCGGTGCGCCTCGGCGATCTCATCCAGTGCAAAACGATGCCCAATGCGGACCTTGAGCTCACCCTGAGCAACCCACTTGAAAATATCTTCGGCGCGACTCTGTAACTCTTCCCTGCTTCCGACGTAATCCTTCAGGGTTGGGCGTGTGACATACAACGACCCCATTGTGGACAACCGAATCAGATCGAAGGCTGGGACCGCTCCACTGGAGGCACCGTAGAGCGCCAGCAGGCCGCGCGGTTGCAGGCACTGCAGCGAGTCCTCAAAAGTGGTCTTACCCACGGAGTCATACACCACCGGCAGGCCCACGCCACCCGTGTCCGCCTTCACAGCTGCCGCAAAGCTGGTTTCTGTGTAAAGGATGGCCAGATCCGCCCCGGCCACACGAGAGAGCTCTGCCTTTGCCTCGGTGGAGACCGTGGTCAGCACCCGCGCACCGAGCCGTTTGGCCATCTGTGTCAAGAGCAGCCCTGTCCCACCCGCTCCAGCATGCACCAGCACCGTGTCGCCTCGTCGAATTGAGTACGTCGTATGCGAGAGATAGTGCGCAGTCAGGCCCTGCGTGAGCACGGCGGCGGCCTGCTCGGGGGTGACGGCCTCGGGAAGCTTCAGGAGGTCTGTTGCGGGTGCGATGGCGTACTGGGCATAGGTGCCGCGGGTGCCTGTCCACGCGACGCGATCTCCCACGGCAAAGACCCCCACCTCCGGGCCCAGGGACTCGACGGTGCCCGCCGCTTCCTGACCGGGAGTGAAGGGCAGCGCGGCAGGATACCGGCCCTCGCGTAAATAGGTGTCGATGAAGTTCACACCCGCGACCTCTACCCGCACCAGAACCTGCCCCGGCCCGGGCTGAGGAATGGGGAGATCAACGATCTCCAGGACCTCAGGTCCACCTGTTTTGCGTATCTGTATGGCTCGCATGGTCCTGTTCAGACTAGAGCTGTTTCTCCTGTAACTATGGTTCTGGTGACACGCGCAGGCCAGTTTTCTTGCCGAAAACTGGCGCGAACTGCCTCGGCTCAGCGCTACACCTGCAGGAGAACAGCGGTAGCGGATTGCAGGAAGCAGCACCCGAGGCTACCGGATTAGGGGTTCTTCGCTGGAACGCATACGCACCACGCGGTCGATCGCGTAGGGAGACCGCTGTCCCTGGGCGAAGAAATGCCGCACCTGCAACTCACCGAGCAGCCCGATGCCGATGAGTTGCATGCCCCCGAGAATGAGGACAGCCGCAATGGCGAACCAGGGGGCATGCTCCGCGCCCACGTTGCGGTGCGAGAACAGCTTTGCGATGAGGAGCCAGAACGCTACACCTCCACCGGACAACACGCCCAGCGAACCGACACCGCCGAAGAGGTGCAGCGGACGGGTCATGTAGTTCAGAAGGAAACGAATGGTCAGCAGATCGAAGATCACCCGGAAGGTCCGGCTCAGTCCGTAGTGACTGCGCCCCGACTCGCGGGCTGGATTTGAGATCGGCACCTCGCAGATGGTCGCGCCATACCAGCTCGCCAGGGCCGGAATGAAGCGATGCATCTCGCCGTAGAGCGGGATATTTTGAATGACCTCACGCCGATACGCCTTGAAGGTTGTGCCGAAGTCATGGATGTCAACGCCGGACAGCCAACGGATCAGCCCATTGGCTGCGCGTGACGGCAATTGCCGCAACACAACACTGTCTGCGCGCTGTGCCCGCCAGCCGCTGACCACGTCGTATCCTTCTTCGAGCTTGGCTAAAAAGAGCGGAATCTCCGCAGGGTCATGCTGCAGGTCGCCATCCATGGCGAGGATGTACTCGCCCGTAGCGTGATCAAAGCCGGCGGCCAGGGCGGATGTCTGCCCAAAGTTTCGCCGCAGCTTGATCAAAAGCACCCGGGAATCAACCGCGGCAATCTCTTCCAGCAGACGGTAGGTCCGGTCACGCGAGCCGTCATCAACGAAGACCAGCTCAAAGTTGTCGCCCAGCTCCTCCATAACGTCTTTGACGCGGTCATACAGGCGCGTTACGCTCTGTTCCTCATCATGGAACGGCACGACGATGGAATACTTCGGCACATCAGCATTTTATCGCGACCTGGCCGTGGCGGAAGGGCCTAGGCACGCCGCGAACGACGGGGTGGTCGCGTTATAGTAGGTCCAGATGGCCCGGTAGCTCAGTTGCATAGAGCGGCGCACTCCTAACGCGTAGGTCGCAGGTTGGAATCCTGCCCGGGTCACCACATAACCTTTCAATTGTTGCTGGTTCGCTCGTTGCTCAGAGAAGTATTTCGCGAAGCGCTTGCTGCGCTTTCCGGTTCTCTTCCGGAAGTCCGATCGTGATCCGGGCCCAATTCGTATAGGGCGGGTGCGCACGCCCTATGTCGATGCCCTTTGCACGCAGAGCGGCAGACACCTGCGCATGAGATCGTCCAGCGTCGAAGAAGATGAAGCTGGCTACCGCGTCCGTGTGCTTCAACCTCAGCTCGTCGAGAACCGCCAGCCATCTCTCCCGCTCGCGAGCCACCTTCTTGCGCGTGTCTTCCACCTGCGCGGCGTCGCGCAGGGCTGCTTGCGCTGCGACGATATTCAGACGACCCAGCGACTTCGGATCACCCGCGCCCTCTTTTCGTAAAGCGTCGGCTAGACTGCACGGAGCCAGCACATAGCCGATAGGAAGTCCCGCCAGCCCGTGAATCTTGTCGAAGGTGCGGAACACCATCACATTGGCACCCTCGCGCACCAGAGACGCAGCCGAACGTGTGGTGAAATCCGCGGTGTATTCGAGGTAGGCTTCGTCAACGACGACAACGGCGTGTTGCGAGCTTTTCCGCAGGAAACTTTTGAAGGCGGCGTCCTCGTTCACGGTACCGGTTGGATTGTGCGGATTCACCAGATAGATAGCGCGAGTTTTCGCGTGGATCTTCGCTGCCAATGCCGGGAGATCGTTTTGACCGTGGGCATCCAGCGGCACACCCACGCCCACACCGCCGACATGCGACGCGGCCTCGACCAGCGCCAGGTAACCGGGGATGGAGTAGATGAACTCACCTCCAGGACCTCCCTGGCTGGCCAGATAAAGTCCCAGCAGGTCGAGAATTTCGCCCAGAATGACCTGCTCAACGGGAATCCGCTCATGCGCAGCAATCTGTTCGGCGAGTGCCTGTGCCATGGCGGCATCAGCGTACCGACATAAGCGCCCAAACTCCTTTTGAATCGCGACGGCAACAGCCGGCGACGGTCCATAAGGGTTTTCGTTGAAGCACAAACGAACGGGTGGCGAACCCATGTCTGCCGGCGACGGGGGAACCAAAGCACGCGCAAAGGGCGTCAACGAGTGCAGGCCAAGCGCCAGACCGGAGCTCTTCAGCAGCGTGCGTCGGGATGGATGAGGAGGCATGTGAGATTCCTGTAGCTACAGGGCTGCGCAGCGCTAGTATGAGATCCGCAATCCAAGCTGAAGGTATCGCGGGAAGTTGGCCTGCGCGGTGATCTGGCCGAAGCTGGCGCTTCCAAAGGCGGTGTTCGGACCCGCGAACTCGGGCTTGTTAAAAGTATTAAAGGTTTCTGCCCGAAACTGCACATTCACGCGCTCACGGAGAAGGACATTCTTGAACAGGGACATATCCCAGTTTTCGTAGCCGGGTCCGCGTAAGGACAAGGTCCGTGGTGCATCGCCAAAGGTAAGCGCCGCCGAGGTGGCGAAGGCTCCCGGATTGATGTAGCCGTTGAGGCGGTCCTCAAGGCGACCGCCCGTTCCGAGGTTCACCCCAGGGTTCAGGTTCGGCCGCTGGATGCCATTGCCGACGATGGTGCTGTTTGGATTACTGCTCTGCCGGATGGCCACCGGAAATCCCGTCCGGAAGGTGGGGATCACGTTCAACTGCCAATGACCGAGCACCCCGTCAGCCCATCGGGAGCCTGTGGAGAAGCGCTCCCCTCGCCCCAGGGGCAGGTCGTAGATGATGCCGGCGGTGAACTGGAAGGGCACATCGTTGACAGCATGGGCGTACTCCGCACGAAGGTCGTACACGTTTTGTGGAGTGGTAATCCCGGAGCTCTGAATGCTGTTTGCGGTCGCGAAAGAGTCATCCATGTTGCGGGACCAGGTGAACGATCCAATGATGTTCAGGCCATGTGCGGCACGCCGCTCCGCCTTGATCAGCAGAGCGTTGTAGTCCGCGTAGCTTGTGCTCGAGTACAGATTGACAGAACTGAACTGTGGGAACGGCCGCAGGAGTTGAGACTTCGCCACGGTCGAATTGCCGATGACCCCCACACCGCCGTGATTGTAGTAAGGATTGGCCACGGCCTGGCTCAGAGCCG
>CAXTGE010000061.1:9059-12618 GCA_964243645.1 uncultured Acidobacteriaceae bacterium
GGCTTCTGAAGACCGTTCGGAAAGGGGTTGTCGAGGGTGCCTGCCGAGGTCTGGTTGTTGTCGTTGCTGGCGACATATGTCGTGTACTGGGTATACCCCGGGGCTAACGCGGCAATCGGATCGTAGCGTATGGGGGCGTACAGGATGCCGTAACCACCCCGTACCACCGTCTTCTTATCGATTTGGAAGGCAGCGCCAAGCCGAGGCGCGAACTTCAGTCTGCTGAGGCTCCCAATATCTCGCTGATTGCCGTTAATACCCGCGAAGAGGATGCCGCCGGTGACGGAGGTGTCGCTCGAGAGCTGCGCCTTCGCCGTGCGATCAAAGCCTACCGCGAGTTGGTTGTGGTCTTCTTTTAGACCTGTCTCATTCTCATAGCGCAAGCCCAGGTTTAAGGTGAGACGGCGTGTCACGCGGAAGTCATCCTGGGCAAATAGCGCCCAATAGTCGAGATACGTTTTGAGCGGTGTTGCTGTCTCAACCTCGCCGCTCACAGGCGTTCCAAGCAGAAGGTCGGCCAGGTCTGAACCCGTGCCATCCCCTGAGACGTTTGGATCTGCCTGCGTAAAGGATCCGTTGAAGGTATACGTGCCGGGAGCATCACCCAGGTCCTGGAAGTTCAGCCGGATACGACGGTACTCCGCGCCGAAGGTGAAATCATGCCTACCCGCGCTTCTGGCCAGCGTGCCGTTCAGGATTTGTGATTTCCAGTTGTCAAGCGAACTGGTGTCTTGTCCAAGTTGCGAGAAGTTTCGCATGAAAATCGTGGGAAAGAACTTGGCCTGCAGTTGATCTGTGTAGGAGCTTGGAAAACCAAGCGTTGCTGGGTCAAAGCCATTGCTCACCTCGGCGATGAGATTCGGGAATCGGTTGTTTCCATAGCGCGCTGTCAGCACGGTCTTTGGATTCAGGATCCATGTGCTGTTCACCTGCGTGGCGTCGACCTGGCGATGGTAGGTATACGAGTAGCTTCCGGGCAGCGTCCCAAGCGGATTGCCGAGTGGTTGCAGCGCCTCATAGAAGATGTACGAGCCACTGACCGTCCACCACGGACGTATCTGTTGATCAAGCTTCACCGTGACCTCCTGCGCATGATCTCGCACATTGTCCGTGCCCGTGAAGTTGTTTTGTCCTGTCGGCCCAGATGTTTGCGGCAGTGGATAGTAGGAGGCAATGTTTTTTCCGACCGTGCTGAGCTGACCGGCAGGAATCCGGTTATCCGAAAACGGCGTGCGATGGATGACGCCCTGCCCATCCGTAAAGGTCTTCGTCGGATCGTAGATGACGTTCAGCGTTCCGTCGGCGTTGTGGCTCTGAGAAAAGTCGCCCATGCGCTCCAGTGCGGTAGGTACGGCAAACGTCTCCGTATAAGGAGAGGTCTGAATGTACCCTTCAGAGCCGATGAAAAAGAACGTTCGATTCCGACCATCGTAGAGGTGAGGAACGGAGACAAGACCACCCAGCGACGCACCCCAGTTGTAGTAAGGGCTGTCAGGCCTGGGGATTCCTTCGCGATTCGCGAAGAAGTCATTGGCCAACCATCTTGTCTGGCGCGTCTCGCCCAGTACGGAACCGTGGAAGGTGTTGGAGCCGGAGCGCAGCAACGTGTTGAAGACACCCCCGCCGGTACGCCCCACCTGCGCGTCATAGGTGAGTGCCTGCACTTTTACGTCTTGGATTGATTCGATAGTTGGGATGACGATCGGCCGGTTATTAGTATCTGTTATCGGGACGCCGTCAATCAGGTAAAGGTTGGCGGCCACGGGGCCGCCCGCGATGGAGGTCGTGGATGTCCCATTTTGATCGGCGAAGCGGACGAACTGCGGATTTCCGGTGTTGATAAAGACGCCTGAGACCTTGGCCGTCATGTACGGATTGCGACCCAGGATGGGGATATCTTCTAACCGGCGCTGGTCGAGATCGGTGCTTACCGAGGCTGTGGATGGATCGACCAAGGGTGCATCGGCGTTTACCTGAACAGTGTTCTTTGCCTCACCCACAGCAAGGGGTACATCGAGCGTAAGAAAGTCCTGTGTTGCCAAAGCGATGTGGGTTCGCTCGGCGATGCTGAATCCAGGGGCTTCAATGTGCAACGTGTAGGTAGACGGCCTGAGAGCGTTGAAAGCATAGGCTCCCAAACCATCGGTCTTGGTGCTGCGAACCTGTTGATTGGCCTCATCGACTAAAGTTACGGACGCATTTGGAAGTGCTGCCCCACCCCCGTCCATCACCGTGCCGCGTAGGCCACCGTTATACGTCTGTGCGCCCGCTGTGAGAAAAGCGCCACTGAGCAGCAATGGAGCGGTCCCAGACATCACGAGCGCACGAGAGGAGAGAACTTGCGAACGAAAACGGGAAAGGATCAAGGGGGTCTCCTGGAGACAGCGAACGTTGACTAGCAACAGGCAACAAAGGTGCCAATCGTCCGGGCCTTGCTAGTTGCTCTGAGTGTTGAATAATCGCGCGCATTGCACGGCGCGGAGCGTGATAAGCCCGATCAGAAGCGAGTCGAGATCGGTGCTTGAAAGGCTAACGCGAGATTTGCATCTGCACGAAGCCGCTCAACTCGACAGGACAAGCCCGGGAGGAACGACAACGACATTGGGGAGCAGATTGCATGAAAACGAGCGTACTTGCAAATCGCGTGGCCGTCAAAGAGTTTTGTGAAAGCTGCAGGCAAATAGCCACCGAGCACATTCACCAAGACCGCTCACGACGGATCGAGACAGGCCACGCCGAAGAGGCGCAACGGCTGTCGAAGGGCGTACTGAGAAGTGCAGCGGCGAGCTCTCATCACCTCCAGGCCGGAGCGCTCAGCAAGAGCGATGTCGAGCAGCACGGGCGTCTGGAACAGATCAGCGATCAGATACATGGCGCGTCCATCAGCAGTTCACTCCACAAGGTGCGAGTTGGGCTTAATGTTTCCCTGGTGACCCATGGCTGCATCTCACATCCTGTTTACGATCATTTCGTCTGTCCAGCTGCATCGCTCCATTTCAGCCATCGAGAAGGCGCCCCCAGCTATTAAGTCGGCCAGCACAGAATCCGCCAACCCCGAGCAACTATCGGCATAAGCACCTCCCTTGCTGTCGGAGAACGTCCGGCCAACAGCTCTCGGTCCCGCACAAGACCGGCTCTCAGGAGCCCAGGATCATCATGCAACTTATCGTTTGTAAAAACGCATTCTTCGCTCTCGTCGCCTCCACGTGCGTCCTGTTTGCTGCCCCGGCACAAGCTCAGGTCTCAACGCCAACGGCGCCGCTGACCAGCGAGCAGCTTTTAGCAAAGCTCGACCCCGACATGCGCAGCGTCGTAGTTCTGTATGACAACATCCGGGGCCTGCAGCTCGATCAGTTAAACCCGCAGGACGCACGCAGCAATTTGCGGCGCAGGATGCCGCCAAGATGCTGGCCCGCAGCAGCGGCAAGGCACCCCGGCCGACACAGCTCGGCAAGGTGGTAGACGGCATGAAGATCCCGGGCGAGAACGGCACGATGATCCCGATTCGTATCTACTATCCGGTCGGAGATGGCCCGTTCCCGGTCATCGTGTACTACCA
>CAXTGE010000061.1:12718-15085 GCA_964243645.1 uncultured Acidobacteriaceae bacterium
ACCAGCAATGTTCGGCAAACATCGGACATGCTCTACACGAACTCCGTCCTGCCGCTCTACACTTCGTTGCTACAGTACTTTTTCAGTCAATATGTCACTGACCCGAGCGAAGGCAACAACCCGGACGTGGCTCCCATCAAGGCAAATCTTAAGGGCTTGCCCCCAACCACAATCATCGCCGCAGAAGAGGATCCCCTCGTCAGCGATGGCGTAGCGTACCGCGACGCGCTGAAGACTGCCGGCGATGTGGTGACGTA
The DNA here is from genome assembly GCA_964243645.1 of uncultured Acidobacteriaceae bacterium. Taxonomy (GTDB): domain Bacteria; phylum Acidobacteriota; class Terriglobia; order Terriglobales; family Acidobacteriaceae; genus Granulicella. Next base: position 12,976 of record CAXTGE010000061.1, read on the forward strand.
CCAGCTCTACACGGGCACCACGCATGAGTTTTACGGCATGGGCGCGGTAGTCGCGAAGGCAAGAGCCGCTGAAGCGTTTGGCGCCGCGCAGATCGCAGCTTCCTTTAAATAACACATGTCCGCGGCCGGAGTTCTCCGGGTACATGACCCATGTCACCGAGAGCTCCGGCCCACCTCAGGATCGATTCTTTCAACAAACGTTCAAGCATGTCCGTGGGCATTAGATTGAGCATGCGTTGATGGACGCAAGTATTTGCACTCACGAGGTCCTTGCCCTGTTTTTGTGATGGGGCGACAGTCTGGTCCCGGACAGCCTTCCATTGATCAAGTTCGCGACATCCCTCCTCATATGACGACAAGACCCGAGTTGCAGGGAGACGACCCTATCCTGCTGTTTCAAGACTGGATGCACCTGGCTGAGGCCAGTGAACCCAATGACCCAAATGCCGCTGCACTGGCCACCGCGAGCCCTGACGGGTTGCCCAGCGTACGTATGGTCCTCGTCAAGAATATTGAACAGCAGGGCTTCAGCTTCTTTACAAACGCGGAAAGTCAGAAGGGCTGTCAGTTGCAGGCCAATCCTCGAGGTGCCCTTTGCCTGCACTGGAAGACGCTCCGTCGCCAGGTGCGGGTCGGGGGACCTGTCAGCAATCTGCCCCCTGAGGCAACCGACCAGTACTTCCACAGCCGTTCTCGCCGAAGCCAGATCGGCGCTGCTGTCTCGCAGCAGACCCGCCCTCTTCCCAGCCGCACCCAATTAGAGCAGGAGGTGACATTGTTTGAGGAAGCTCACCCGGAAGGCGAGATTCCCAGACCCGCCTTCTGGCAGGGCTACCTTCTGCAACCACACACCGTCGAGTTCTGGATCGACGGACCGGATCGTCTTCACGACCGCCTGCTCTTCACAAAGACAGGTGACACATGGACGAGGACGCTCTTATACCCGTAGTGCATGATGAGCTTGCAAGACGTAGAAAAGGCCGGATCCGACAATGTCGGAGCCGGCCTTTTAACTACTCTGTTGAATGCTAATTTGCGCGACGCCCACGTACAACTTCGGTTGCCTGCGCGGCACCATTTTGCGGCACCGCTGGAATTTCTACATCGTCAGGCTTCTTCAGGCCTAGCTTCTGGCGGAGATCACTGTCAATTCGCTTGAAGATGTCCTTGTTCTCTTTGAGGTAGTTGCGAACGTTCTCGCGTCCCTGGCCGATTCGCTCACCAGAGTAGCTGTACCAGGCACCTGACTTCTCGACAATATTGTTCACCACGGCCAAGTCAAGCGTGTCGCCCTCACGTGAGATACCTTCCCCGTAGAGGATGTCGAACTCCGCATCCCGGAAGGGCGCCGCGACCTTGTTCTTGACGATTTTGACCTTGGTCCGAGAACCGACAACAACTTCGCCGTCCTTCACGGCACCGATGCGACGGATGTCGATCCGGACTGAGGAATAGAACTTCAACGCGCGTCCACCGGTGGTGGTCTCCGGATTGCCGAACATCACACCGATTTTCTCGCGAATCTGATTGATGAAGATCAGGCAGGTCCGCGACTTTGCCACAGTGCCCGTAAGCTTTCGCAGTGCCTGGGACATCAAGCGGGCCTGTAGACCCACATGTGAATCACCCATCTCACCGTCAAGCTCGGCTTTAGGTACCAGAGCCGCAACCGAATCGATGACAAGTATGTCCACCGCGCCCGACTTGACCAGAGCCTCTGTAATCTCGAGAGCCTGCTCACCGTAATCCGGCTGGGAAATAAGCAGGTTGTCGATATCTACACCCAATTTTTTGGCATAGATCGGATCCAGGGCGTGCTCGGCGTCGACAAAAGCTGCTAAACCGCCCAGCTTTTGGGCTTCCGCGATGATCTGTAGCGTAATGGTCGTTTTACCGGAACTTTCCGGTCCAAAGATCTCAATGACACGCCCACGCGGCACACCGCCCACACCCAGGGCGGCATCGAAGGAGATCGACCCCGTGCCTATCACAGAGATAGGAACGATGGCTTCCTTCGACCCGAGCCGCATGACTGAACCCTTGCCAAACTGTTTCTCTAACTGCGAAAGGGCGGACTCAATAGCCCGGCTGCGATCATCTGCCACGGTGG
>CAXTGE010000061.1:15185-16910 GCA_964243645.1 uncultured Acidobacteriaceae bacterium
TCTAACTGCGAAAGGGCGGACTCAATAGCCCGGCTGCGATCATCTGCCACGGTGGATCTCCTAGTGGGGTAATACAGGCCTGAGTCTAGCACCGAAACCGCCCAAAAAGCAAAGGAAAGGCGAATATGCAGGCTACCACTTTGTGGGAATCCAGGCCGTTACTGTGTCCTACTATCGGGTCTCTTTTTCGCGGCGCGCTGACCTTGCGATAGCCTGTTCCCGATGGGTTTGCTTCCTCACTGCCCTTACGACTGCTTAGCTTTCGCCGCCGGTCACTTCGCCCTAAATTTCAGCGTTTCAGCAGGTCTACAGGCTCCGATACATCCTGAATGCGATACAGCCTGGCCAGCGAGGGATGCCGGGCCGCGACGGCCCTATACATGGCCCAGGCTACAAGGCGATAGCTGTAGTGCCCCGCGATCCCGGATCGCAGTTCCGAGATGTACAGGGCCTCGGCGAAGTCCATCTTGAACATGGCCCGGCAACGCGTACCCAGCGGAAGCAGGTACTGCGCATTCTCTACGGCTTCCGGCTCGCCGCTCGCTCTTACGCGGTCGTATGCGGCATAAGCAGCCGTCATCGCGTCGCTGTATAAGCCGTCCAGGCCTGCCTCTGCAAGCGTCGGCTGCCCCGGGCACACCGGTTCCTCGTAGCCATGCAGGTTGCTGAACTGTTGCACCAATTGCACACAGCGACGATGACGATGCATATCGCGAAAGCCGCCGATATCCATCAGGATATCGAAGCGGAACCCATCGCCACTCTTGAATCCACGCAGTAATTCGTCGTGCTTGCCCCGATGTCGTACGCCCAGGTCGATAATCTCGTCCCGGCGAGCCTCTGTCAGAGCCGCCACCGCGCCCCGCAGCTGACGATAGGAGTAGTGGCAATGCGGATACAGCAGGGACGTGGCGATCTCGACTTCGAGATCTTCGTCATCGTCCAGGAGGTCCACAAGTGGTGCCGGGTAGATTGGTGCCCCCTTCATCAACTCGCGCGCGGCCTGGTCAAGATCGGTACAGCTACGCTGGAAATAGGCATTTGGCTCCGCATATTTGACCAGCGTGGGGGCTGCGCGCACCTCCGGCATCAGCTCCTCAAAAAGAACGGGCGTCGCCTCTGGATCCACCGTGCCCTCCCCGGCCATCTCCTCCAATCGGTCACGAAGCAGGTTCCAGGCCGGTTCTTTCGCCGCCTCCCGTAGCCGGATGCCCAACGCGCGCAGCTCAGCGAATGGATTCGAAAGCAGCCGCGAGATCTGATTTTCCAGCGTGCGTGCATTCACAATCTGCCCCAGCGACGTGTTCGTTGCCAGCGGAAGCAGGTACCTTGCCACATCGAAGGCCCTTGCTCGCAACGTGCGTTCGTAGCTCTCCGGCCTCATCGCTTCCGGCCGAGGCACCACGCGCTTTAAGGCGTCGGTCATTCCCTGGCTCAGGGTGTTATACGCCGTGAAAAGATTCTCAATCGCACGGTTAAATTCGTGCCGCTGATCATCCTCCAGCTCCGGCGTATACCAGCCTGATTGCTGAAAATCCTGATAGCGGGTTGACCTTTCCTGCCCATCCCAACGCGTTTCGTCCACCAGGGCAATCGCCGCCAGCAGACTCAACCGCTCTACGGCCATCGGCACATGCGCCAAGTCAGCAATGGAACGATGCCCGTATTGGAAATAGAAGGTGTTGAGGAACTGTTCGGCACGTTGCGTGCTGATCTCTGCCAGCG
>CAXTGE010000062.1:0-2758 GCA_964243645.1 uncultured Acidobacteriaceae bacterium
CCTTGTCCTTCTCCTCGGCATCGGGATCGTCCGGCGCAAGGGCAAGCTGTGCTTTCACGTCCCATATGCCGGTCTCCTGCCGGAAGAACTTTTTGATCATCTCCTCCAGCGCGTTGTAATCCGCACTGAGATCGACAGGCTTTCCCGTGAGTTCCTTCAGGTTCTCGGAGCTGGGCGCGAAGCCGATCTTGGCGACGTATCTCCCGTAACGCAGCGGGGCCACGGTAGAAAAGCTCTCCCCCAGAATGTGAGTCGCGGAAGCGCCTATGCCCTCCAGCGCGGCCGACGGCAGATGCACCGCCTTCAGCACGGCGTTGGTAGCGCGCGCCGCTACAGACACAGCATGCTTTACGTTCTCGGGTGTGTCGAGATTTTTGTCGAAGACCTCCAGCTGTTCCAGGAAGCTCTTCGGGTCGGGAGCGCTAAAGACATTCGTGGTGATGCATACGAAGTCTTGCGTCGTCTTACCCTCGTGGTTTGCGACCTTGTCGCCCTCCACATTCAGCACCTTCACCGCGAGCTCGCGCGGGCTGGACACCGTGTCGGCCAGCATGTCTCCGGGATTGGTCGAAAAACGCAGGATCACCGGGTGGCTGCCTGGCCTGGCGAACAGACCCTGCGCCAGCGGCTCGGGCAGGTTCGGCAGGGCCTCCAGCGTGCCCACCAGGATGCCGTGCGATTTGGCGTGTACCGGGCGGTAGGCGTGCCGGTAGCGTGTCGCCATATGGCGTGTGATGTGCTGCATAGTGCGCGAAAGCTCGTCAAAGGTGACGTGCTCGTCCGGGGCGGGCTGCTCAACGCCGGGGCTGTACGGTAGATAGTTGTTGCTGAGAGTCGTCACGCGTGGTCCGTGTCACAAGATGGTTGCTGCGTCGGTTGAATGCATAGGGAGCCTTCGCCCCATGGGAAGGCGGGCAAACGCCGCGCAAGTGGAGTTGGTAGCCGTCGCTAGACGGTCCTGAGTCTAATCCCCCGCGGCCTTGCCAAAGGCGTGCCGTTTATCCTGCCCTCCGCTCAACAGCCCTGTCTTTGGATCGCGAGCAATCAGTTCGCTGTCTCCCCAGGTGGTGGGCGCAAACTCATCCTTGGCCACGGCGTGCCGCACGTTGTAGCCCATCGCTTCCATGGAGGACACCGTCGCGCGCGGAAAGCTCCCCTCAAACTCCAGATAGTCCGGCAGGTATTGATGGTGGAAGCGCGGCGCGTCGGCTGCTGCCTGGATATTCAACCCGTTATCGACCACGCTGATAAGGTCATTCGCCACGGTTGTGATGATCGTCGATCCACCCGGCGAGCCCAACACCAGGCGCAGCTGCCCGATGCGGCACACCGGTCCGTGGCCCATGGCGATCGGCTTGCCATATGCTCCTGTCGGCTGCGGCATGTGCGGGCAGATCGAAGGCTCGGCCACAATGGTCGGCGTCATCGAGCTCAGCGGACGATGACCGGGCGCGATGGCATTGGCCGGTCCCTGGATCAGCCCGAAGCCGTTGGGAACGCCCATCTTGCTGGCAAAATCGTCCATCTCGTCGTTCAGTAGAAAGCCGAGCGGCTCGACGGTCACGCCGGAGCCGAAGCCAAAGTTCAGCGTGTACGTCATCGCCACCGCGTTGCCGTCCGCATCGACGACGGAGAAGTGCGTGGTCTGCGGCGACTCGTGCGGAGCGGCCTCAACCTTCGGTGGGGCAGGCAAGAAGCCCGCTGGCCGGACGAGATCCTTCGATGGTGTCGGCTTCGTGGCGTCGATGGTCCCACGCCACGCGTCGGCGTACGGCTGCGACGCCATGGGCGCCAGCGGGATCATGTTGAAGTCGGGGTCGCCCAGGTACTCGGCGCGGTCCAGGTACGCGCGGCGGAAGGCCTCGGCAATGAGGTGAATCTGCGCGGGTGACCGATCCGGCCCGACCTTTGCGAGGTCATAGCCGGAAAGCATGTTCAACGTCTCCAGCAGGGCAATCCCACCCGAGCTGGGCGGCGGCGACGTAATCACCTCCAGGCCGCGGTAGTGCCCGATCAACGGCTCGCGATCTTTTACCTGGTACGCGGCAAGATCCGCGGCGGTAATCAGGCCTCCGTTGGCCTGCTCAAAGGCGTCGATCTGCTGTGCCATCACGCCGTGGTAAAAGTCCTCGGGGTTGGCGGCGATGTGCTCCAGCGTGCGGGCCAGCTCGGGCTGCTTGAAACGCTCGCCTGTCTTGTAGAAATTTCCGTCACGCTGGAAGATCCTGTGCGAACCGGCCGAAACCGCAAGACGATCGGAGGTCAGGTCGTGCGCCTCGGGCGCGGTGAGCACCCAGCCCTCCGCCGCCAGCCGGATCGCCGGCTGCATGACGCGTGGGAGGCTCAGCTTGCCGAAGTGCTGCTCGGCATACACCAGCCCCGCCACCGTGCCGGGAACGCCCGACGCCTTGGCGCCCACCGTGGACATCCTGGGGATCACATTGCCGTGCGCGTCCAGATACATGTCGCGACTAGCCGCCGCGGGCGCCTTTTCACGAAAGTCCAGAAAGTGCGGCCGTCCCCCATCCCCCGTGTGTTCCAAATGCCCCATAGCTCGGGGCGACCCCGGGCGGATCAGCATAAAGCCCCCACCGCCGATGTTGCCTGCCGCCGGCAGAACGACCGCCAGTGCAAACCCCACCGCCACGGCCGCATCCACCGCATTGCCGCCGCGGCGCAGAATCGCGAGCCCGGCATCCGTAGCCTCGTGGTGGATGGTGACCACCATGTCGTGTGGCGCGGTGACGGGAACGGCAGG
>CAXTGE010000062.1:2858-16867 GCA_964243645.1 uncultured Acidobacteriaceae bacterium
AGACCCAGCGGCAGACCCACATGCTTGTAGGTATTCGCAAAGTCCACAGTCTTATGGGTGACGCCCGCATAGAGCCCAAACCAGATGATCGCGAGGAACGTCGCGAGAAAAAAGGTCGTCATGCCGGTGGCCAGGCCGATCAGGAGGGACTGAAACAGGCCGAGGTCGCCCATGGGGATCCCAAAGATCGTGCCCTCGCCGCGGGCCTTTTCGACATGATGTACGGATGCCATCAGCTATAGAATAGACCGATGGCCGAAGGTGCAGGAGATGGACTGGGTGTAACGCTTGTGAGGGCGTCACAAATTGCGAGCGAAACCGAAGAGCGCCGATCTCCCAATGGGGTCCGCTTTGCCACCTATGGCGAAACCGGCGTCCCGGGACCGGACCTCGATCGCATGCTGGAGGCTGTTCCGGAGCCCATCGCTAAGGCCTTGAAGGGCAACACGTACTTCTTCGTTCCCGTAGCGCTTCGTGAGCCGGACACCCTCGAAACCCCGCGGCGGAACCGTACGGAAAGCCAGGATCACGCCATGGTCGCCCCTTCCTGGACCGAGGACCTGAGCGATGCCGCCATCTGCCATCGCAACGTGGAGCTCGATCCCGGCCATCGCGGTGTCTTCATCTCCACTCGCCTCATGGGCGACCGATTCGCCCTCAGCTTTGAGTTCTTCATCAACGTCGCGCACGCCTTTGTGGACGAAGCCGGTGTTCCGGAGCGCTTCGCCGAGTTGGCCTGGGGGCAGGCCCTCAGTCATGTGCGCGGCGAAACCAGCCTCGACGGCTGGGAGGCCCGCAACTTGGCGCTTGGCCGTCCCGCCGATTGGGAGCCCGAACCGCCTTCCACCCCGGCCAGCTCACGACGCGCACGGGCGTTCGGCTCGGGCGTGGGCGGGAGCCGCAGCTTTGGCGCGACCGCTTCCGGCAGCCAGGCGCAGGACATCCTTCCCGCGATCAGCGCTGCGGCGGAACCAGCTGTAAACGAGAAGGAAAAAGCCTCCTTCGTGGAGACCGCCTTCTCCGACGCCATGGCCATCTACCTGCTCTCGCTGGCGCTGGACTTCGATTACAGCGAACTCAAAGAGCGCGACTACCCCCTACTCGCTCCCGGTGCCCTCGCCGACAGGCTTCGCCTCGTCGCAGAGCTCTACCCCCCCAACACCGGCTATGAGTTCGCCCTGCGCTACCGCCGCCGCGCCTGACCCCTTAGGTAAGACAGAGCTCTCCCTGCCTACCGAACCGCCGCGATCGCACTCCGGAACAGGCGCTCGAAGTCCCCGCTGACCTCCGCGTTTTTGCTCGCGGCTTCGATGGCCTTCAACGCGACAGGGCGAGGATAGCCGAGGTTGGTCAGGGCGCTCAGAACGTCCTCGGCAATGGCACTCAGCGAGGGCTGCGCGGGTGCAGCGCTCGGGGAAGCCGGCCCTGCCAGGTCGTCGAGCTTGTCCTTCAACTCCAGCACGACGCGCTCGGCGGTCTTCTTGCCAATTCCTGGAATCTTGGTCAGGGTGGCGTAATCGCCGGACCGGATGGCCGTAATCAGCCGGTCGGCGGCAATACCGCTCAGTACCGTGATCGCCAGCTTGGGGCCGATGCCGGAGATGGTCAGCAGCTTCTCAAACAGGCGCTTCTCCGTAAGCTCGTGAAAGCCAAACAGCAGCAACGCATCCTCACGCACGTGGGTGTGCACGTGCAGCGCCGCTGCCCCACCCGGTTCACCCAGTTCTGTGTAGGTGGTCACTGAGATAGCAAGCTCATAGCCCACACCACCGCAGTCGATCACCACGGCGTTGGGACTCTTGGAAAAAACCTGCCCGCGGAGATGCGCAATCATGGGCCTGATTGTAGGGGAAGCGGGTAGAATCGCGGAAGAAACAGGCAAGTCTCCGTGCGGATCGCATCGTAAGGGAATGGAGGGCTGGAATGGCCACGAAGGCAGTTGCGAAGCAGGCAGGCGGCGTGGTTTCTGTGCAGCCGGCACAGGTCTACACCCGGATCAACTCGCTGCTTTACACGCTGCGCACCATCGCCCAGTGTGAGGATCAGCTGTGCACGCTGATGCACCATCTGCGAACCCGCGGCAAGCTGAGCGGTACACTCACCGCCGAGCTGCACGGGATCCTGGACGAGATGCCCTCGCGCGAGTACCTCCACGATCTCGAGGCGCTGCGGGCAAGTCTGGTCTCGATCGAACAGGCACCGACAAAGACACCGATACCGGCCAAGACGGCAAGGACGCGCCCGGCGAAACGCCGGGCAGCCTAGAAGTTAAACGCCGGAAGCGGGCTAGAGTTCCGGAGAGTCGGCGGTGTAGGTGCGGAAGATCTCGGCACGCAGCTGCTCGGTGAGGCGCTCCGCGTCGCGCGTGGTCAGCCCGACGGTGGAGATCGGCTCCCCAACCACGAGCTTCAGCGGCCGCGGTCGCAGCGCGTACACGTGGATCGGCAATAGCTCGTAGGTGCCGATCAACGTCAAAGGCACAAGCGGCACCTGCGCCTTGATCGCCATCCAGGCCGCTCCGGCTGCCAGCGGGCGCATCCGGCTGCCGGTGGCGCGGCCGCCCTCGGGAAACACCATCAGCGGCAACCCGGACCCCAGCGTCTTGACGCCCCGCCCAAGGCTCGTCACGCCGGCCCGCGCGGAGCTGTGGTCGATGGGCACCTGGCCTGACCGCTGCAGATACCAGCCGATAAACGGCAGTTTGAACAGGCCAGCCTTGGCCAGGATCCGGAATTGAAACGGCATCTTCGCAAACAGGACGGGTGTGTCGTAGTAGCTGAGGTGATTGGCACCGAAGACCGCCGCTCGCAGGCCCCGGAGACGCTCCGGATGCACGACCGTCACGGGCGACAAGGCCAGGCGCAGCAGCATGCGCGCCCACTGCCGGGCGATCCAGTGCTGTTGCCGGCCGTCCTTGTCCCAAAGGCCGCAAAGCAATGAGATCGAGCCGCAAAAGACAGTGGTCAAAGCAACAAGCGGCAGAAGCACTAGATACGTGAGCCAGCGGTAAAAGACCGGCGGCTGCGGGCTGGTCATTGGGTCGGCGACAGGGGCGGCTGTCGGCTCCGCCTCGCCGAGCAGCTGGGATTCGGGCATCCCGTAATGCTAAACCGGTGAGCGGCCGCCCGACAGTCCGATGGCTTAGCGGCACTCCACCGAGTACCTCTAACTCGCGGGTCAGGCTGGGGTCGCGGCCAAAGCCAGCGCACGCAGAGCCCCGATCAGGTACACAGACCCGGTCGCGACGAGGACGCCATCCACCGGCGTGAGAGCCCGCGCCTGCTGCAGCGCCGCCTGCAGATGGGGCGCGGCATGGGCCGGCACATCCAGGGCGTGGGCGACGGCCAGCAACTGATCGGCCGTCGCGGCACGCGGGTTCGGGATCGGAGCAAAAACGATGTGATCGCGACGCCGTGCCGGATCGCCCGAGGTCGAATCGAACAGCGGAAACAGGATGCGCGCTATCTCCTCGATCTGTTTATCGGCAAGGCAGGAGAAGATCAGCGTGCGCGGCCACTCTTCGGGCAGCGCGGCCAGCGCGGCGCGCAACGCCCAGGCACCGGCCGGATTGTGGGCCACATCCAGCAGCAGCGGCGCATGCGGCGGCAGGCTTCCCGGCTGGGCGGGGATCCACTCCAGGCGTCCGGGCCATTGCGTCCGCCGCACGCCGTCTTCTATCGCATCATTCGGTATCACAAAGCCGTGATTGGCTCGTAATTCCAGTGCTGTGGACACAGCCAGCGCAAGGTTGCGCTGCTGGTGGTGCCCCGCAAGCGGCGAGTCAAGCCAGAGAATCTGGCCGTCGATCGACAGCGGATAGTGGTTGCTGCCAAGCGGGGACGGCTCCGGACGCCCGTCAAGCTGCGGATTTTCGTCAGGCTCCGCACCTGCTGCCAACGCCGCGGGCCCGGGCGGCACGCCTGGATCGTCGCGCTTATGTGCGACGGGCGCGGGACCCTCCAGTTCATTGCGATTGAACGGGGCTAAAGTTTCCCCGCCGGCTGCCGATAAGGTCTGTGAGGAGGAAGATAACGCCCGACGTACAGCTTGCGCAGGCTGACCCGTAAAGCCGCGGGGTGGCAGACAGCGCGCCGCGTCAACGCCCCGGACATTGAGCTCCATCGCCACCTCGCCGATGACGGCGTTGGCCTCCGGGTGCTGCGACAGCGTGACCAGAATCCCATCCTGCCGCAGAATGCCTGTCTTCTCCCGGGCAATCTGGGCGAGGGTCTCGCCGAGAAACTCGGTGTGGTCGATCCCGATATCAGTAATCACCGAGACGATCGGTTCCACCACGTTGGTTGCATCCAGACGCCCGCCGAGGCCGACCTCCAGCACAGCAAGCTCGATTCTCTGCTCGGCAAAGTGCAGAAACGCCGTCGCGGTCAGGAGTTCGAAGAAGCTCGGGAGGTGCGGCAGCGCAGCACGGGCCACCAGTGTCTCGGCGCAGGTGTATACCTCACCAAAGAAGCGGCCGAACTCCCCGTCGGGGATCTCTTCGCCGTTTACGCGGATGCGTTCGTTCACGCGCTCCAGATGCGGCGAGGTGTACAGGCCCGTCCGGAGCCCGGCAGCATGGCCTATCGACGCGAGCGTTGCGGCGGTGGACCCTTTCCCGTTCGTTCCAGCGATGAGCACCGAGGGAAAACGCCCTTGCGGACTCCCGAGCTCGTGCAGCAGCACGCGGATGTGGTCGAGGGTGAACTTGCGCGGTGCGGCGCCGGATGCCAGGGTGTTGCCGGTGCGGAGCTCGGGACCGAGTGCGGCGAGAATTTGGAGGGCTTCTTGGTATTGCATGGGTGCCGGCGACTGCGTGAAACGGCCAGGATAGATTCTCTCACCCGGGCGAGACATCGGCGTGGCAGAGACGGCCCGCCGTGCCGCGCAGTCCCAGCCCGTCAGAACGATGCTGAAAGTAGCGCAGGTTCAGGTCATGGCTGCCCAAATCCTCCGCCACCCGCAGGCCATAGGTGCTGAGCTCCATAGCCAGGACCGGCGGTGTAAAGAAGAGCTGAAAGGGCTCGCCTGCCTGGGCCACGCGAGCGGCAAGGGAATCCTGCATGAGCTGCTCGGCAGGCGGCAGAACCTCGCGAGGCTGGGCGTAGTCGAAGATGGCATGCGAACCGGCGGGAAAGCTGCCCAGTACGCGGCAGGTTGCGGCAAAAGCATCCGGGGTCAGGTAGGGCACGACCCCCAGCCACGCCGTCACCGTCGGCTGCCCGAAGTCAAAGTCGGCAGCCACCACCTCGTCGCGCAGGGACTGCGTCTCGAAGTCGACCGGCACCATTCGTGTGCTCTGCGGCAAAGTCAGCCCCGCCGCTCCGAGGCGCTCGCGCTTCCAGGCCTGGGTCGCCGGGTGATCCACCTCAAAGACCCGAACCTGCGGACAGGGATTCCGCAGTGCAAAGGTATCCAGGCCCGCCCCGAGCACGAGATATTGCGTGATTTGACCCCCCTCGCTTGCCGCCGCGAGCACATCCTCGGCGAAGCGGGCGCGCGCCACCATCCAGGAGCGCATGGCGGCGGAAAACGGCTTGCGCTCCGCAGACGGTGTGCGGCGGAGCTCCTCGGCGGCCTCGCGACCCACGATCGGCACGGCAAAGCGGTCCGGAAAGACAAGGGGTTGGGCGTCCACGAGCTGATGCGCCGCGCGTCGCAGCGCCACACGCAAAGCCGTTCGGGATGGTTTCGCCTCGATCACCGTTTCACAACCCAGCCGAGCCCAATCCAGCCGAGCCCAAACCAGCGGGATGGCACTGCCGACCTTCGCCTGGAGCCGTTCTCCTGAAGGCGGGGAGCGCATTGAGACCGTTTGCGTCGTTTTCTCTCAAGGAAAACGACATTCTCTATTATTCTGCAGTCCACGGGATCAGGAGAGCGGCTCTAAGCTGCCGGCTTCGGCTCCGCCCTTGCGGCCGTCATCCAGCCGAAGGCCTGCGCAAGGTACGCTTTCAGGTCCTTACGCGGAACGACGGCGTCCAGAAAGCCGTGCTGCAGCAGGAACTCGGAGCGCTGAAAGCCCTCAGGTAGTTTCTGCCGGATCGTCTGCTCGATCACACGGGGCCCGGCAAACCCGATCAGGGCGCCAGGTTCTGCGACGTTCAGATCGCCCAGCATGGCAAAGCTGGCCGTCACGCCACCGGTCGTGGGGTCGGTCATCAGGGAGATGTAGGGCACCTTTGCATCGTCCAGTCGGGCCAGTCCTGCAGAGATCTTGGCCAGCTGCATGAGGCTGGCGATACCTTCCATCATGCGAGCACCGCCGGAGGCCGAAACGATGATCAGCGGGGTCCGCGTCTCAAGCGCACGATCCACGGCGCGCGCGATCGTCTCCCCTACAACCGAGCCCATGGAACCGCCGATGAAGCCGTACTCCATGACGCTGAGCACGACGGGCAAACCTTCCAGGGTGCCTGTGGCGTTCAGGATGGCGTCGTCCAGGCCGGTCTTGCGCTGGGCCTCGGCCAGGCGCTTCTTATAGGGCTTCAGATCGCAGAAGTCCAGCGGATCGGTCGACCGCAAGCCGGTATCGACGATCTCGTACCCGGAATCCAGCAGCTGGTTCAGGCGCTCGCGGGAGCCGATACGGAAGTGGAAGCCGCAGTGTGGGCAGACCTGGAGATTGGCCTCAAGATCGGCCTTCCAGATGAGCTTGCGGCAGTTGTCGCACTTCACCCACAGGCCTTCGGTGCGGACCTCGTGATGAGGTGTGGGCTGAATCTCGTGGTCTTCGCGTTTAAACCAACTCATAGGGGCGCTTATCGCAATAGAAAAGCGCCTGGAGGGGGACCGGGTCGCCGCCCTCCATTGTAGCGGACTGGGGCGAGCCCCTGGGAGCCCGGCTGCGCGCCGGCCTAACCGAGCCGGCCTAGCTGTAGAGGGGAACGGCGGTGGAGGGCATTGCCTGGGGCAGCCGCTGCGGCAGCGGCATGGGGACATCCGGCAGATGAAACGTCGGCGGATGCATGTCCGCGCCATCCGTTCCATGAGCGCTGTCCAGGCCAGCGTGCAACCCGCGCAAGGCGGTCTGCAGAGCCTGCCGCTGTTCGGCACGGGGTATCTCGCGCTGGCGCGTCCAGTACACCAGAAAACCTTGCCCACACACCGGGCAGCGCACGTCACTGAAACCGGCGGAGACCTTACAGAGCATCTGCATGGATAGAACCTCGGCCACGGCAGAGGGGCTGCCGTCGATGGGTCCACCCTACGGCAGGCAAAAGGCGCACACAAATCCCCGAAGACCGGTCAGCGATACAACATTGGCAGTAGAGGGGTGGAACCCATGACGATCAGGTCGACTATCCTGCTGGTGTGAGTGCTTTGATCAAGGTTCAGCTTCCAGACGGTTCCGTGCGCGAGGTCGCCCCCGGAACCACCCCGCTCGACATCGCCAACAGCATCTCGCCGCGTTTGGCGGCGGCGGTGGTCGTCGCCCGCATCCGCCCGCTAACGCAAACGGCCCCCACGGAATCCACCGACGCGGAAGCGGAGGCCGAGCAGACTGAGGCGGGCATGTACGCGGCCGCGTCAGCCGGGGGAGAACGGCTGGTGGACCTACGCGCTGCTTTGAACGAAGACGTTGCCTTGGAATTGCTCAAAGAGACTGATCCCGCCGCCCTGCGTGTGGTCCGTCACTCCGCCGCGCACGTCATGGCGACGGCCCTCCTCGAGCTCTTCCCGGAGACCAAGCTGGGCCATGGCCCGGCAACCGACAACGGCTTCTTCTACGACGTCTATCGCGAGGTGCCGTTCACGGAGCTTGACCTCGCCGCCATCGAGGCGCGCATGGCCGAGGTCGTGAAGCGCGACGAGCCTTTCCTGCATGTCTCCGAACCGCGCGAGAAGGGTCTGGAGGACTACCGGGGCACCGGCGAGTTCATGAAGGTGCACTTCATCGAGCGCTTCACGCAACCCGGCGAAGAGATCTCGCTCTATAAGAACGGCAACTTCACCGACTTCTGCCGTGGGCCGCACGTCCCCTCGACCGGCCGCGTCAAGGCCTTCAAAGTCATGTCCATTGCCGGCGCCTACTGGCTGGGCAAAGAGGATAACCAGCAGCTGCAGCGCATCTATGGCACCGCGTTCTTCAACAGCAAGGATCTCGACGCGCACTTCAAGCACCTCGAAGAAGTTAAGGCCCGCGATCACCGTGTGCTGGGCAAGCAGCTGGACCTGTTCAGCATCCAGGAGATCGCCGGTGCAGGTCTGATCTTCTGGCATCCCAAGGGCGGCCTGATCCGTAAGACCATGGAAGACTGGATGCGCGACGAGTGTGTCCGGCGCGGCTACTCGCTTGTGTACACACCGCACATCATGCGCCGCGAGCTGTGGAAGGTCTCGGGCCATGAAGAGGTCTACGCGGAGAATATGTACCCGCCCATGGAGCTCGATGACGCCGAGTACCGGCTGAAGCCGATGAACTGCCCCGGCCATATCCTCATCTACAAGTCCACACCCAAGAGCTATCGCGATCTGCCCCAGCGCTACGCCGAGCTCGGCAATGTCTATCGTTACGAGCGCTCCGGCACCATGCACGGCCTCTTGCGTGTACGCGGCTTCACGCAGGACGATGCGCATATCTTCTGCACGCGCGATCAGATCGTCTCAGAGATCGAAGGCTGCCTCGACTTCGCCGAGGCCGTGCTCAAGACCTTCGGCTTTGGGGAGTACCGCGTCGAGCTTTCCACGCACAAGCCTGGCGATTCCGCCTTCATCGGCACCCCGGAAGAGTGGGCCGAGTCCGAAGGCGCACTGAAGGAAGTGCTCAATCGCCGCGGGCTCGCCTTCCAGAGCTTCCCCGGCGAAGCGGCCTTTTACGGACCCAAGATCGACATCAAGCTGGTCGATGTGCTCGGCCGTCTGTGGCAGCTGAGCACCGTCCAGTTCGACTTCAATCTGCCCAAGCGCTTCGAGCTTGAATACACCGGCGAAGATGGCGAAAAACATCAACCCGTGATGGTGCACCGCGCGCTGTTCGGCTCCGTCGAGCGGTTCTTCGGCGTGCTCATCGAGCACTACGCGGGCGCGTTCCCCGTGTGGCTCGCCCCCGTACAGATCGGCCTCGTGCCGATCTCCAACGACAAGCACCTCCTCTACGCCGAAAGCGTAAAGGGGCGTCTGGAAGCCGCCGGCCTGCGTGTCGAGCTCGACGCCTCGAACGGCAAGATGCAGGGCAAGATTCGCGACTTCGGCCTGCAAAAGGTGCCGTTTATCCTGGTCGTCGGCGACAAGGAGATGCAAACCGACGCCGTCAGTGTGCGCGTCCGCGGCAAAGGTGATCAGGGATCAAGCGGTGTAGTGGAGTTCACAGAACGAGTCAGGACGCTGATAGCAGATCACTCGATGGATCTATAAAACCCCACATCGTGTGCTGTTCGGCATCCCACTCCCTATGTTCACTCTTCGCGACAGCACCGTCATCTACGCCCCGATCGAGCGTTGCTTTGCCCTCTCCACGCATCTCGCGATCGTCGAGAAAGAACTCGGCATGAAGCCTGTAGCGGGCCGTACGACAGGCTGTGTGCGGGGTGGCGATACGGTGCGGTGGGAGGGCTGGCAGCTGGGCTTTCCCAACTTCCATGTCTCGCTGATCTCCGAGTACGAGGCGCCATACCACTTCCAGGACCGCATGCTGGAAGGCCGCTTCCGGAGCTTTGCGCATGACCACCACTTCCATCCGGTCGCGGACGGCGTCCGCCTGGAGGACGAGGTGCGCTTCACCATGCCGTTCGGCTGGCCCGGACGCCTTGTGGGGCAATGGGTGCTGGTCCCGCACATCCGTAAGCTGCTGCGCGAACGCTTCGCCATGCTCAAGGGCATTGCCGAAGGCGAAGCCTGGCGCGAGTATGTTTGTGACTGAGTTCGCAGGGCCGGCGGTCGGAATCAGGCTGGTCGGGATGAGGGCTGGACACCACTGGACGGAAAACGCGCCGGGGCAAACCGTTTACACTGGCGCAGCCGCACATCTGCGGCAGGGGCGCGGGCAAACGGTCGCGTTTGCGTGCAAGGGAGAGGCAACAACGGTGGAACTGAAGCGTACGGCAGTGGCTCCGGCCCGGGTGAACCTGATTGGCGAGCACACGGACTATACCGGGGGCCTGGTGCTCCCGATGGCCATTCCTTTCTACACGGAAGCGACGATCGAGGCGGCCGCCGATGGCGCCTTCCGCTTTCGCAGTGAGCGCTTCAGCGGCGAGCATGTGGAGTCCCCGGGAGACCGGCGCGGACGTTCCTCCGATTGGAGTGATTACCCGGTCGGCGTGCTGCGGGAGTTCGAGGCCAAAGGGCTGGAGCCCAAGCCGTTCACGCTCCGTCTGCGCGGTGATGTACCGCTGGGCAGCGGGCTGAGCTCGTCGGCCAGTGTGGAGGTAGCCACCGCCTTTGCGCTGCTGGCCCACACGGGTGCGGACATGGCGCCCGAGGAGGTCGCCCTGCTTTGCCAACGTGCGGAGAACAACTACGTGGGTTCCCCGTGCGGCATCATGGACCAGACAGTGATCGTCCTCGCGCAGGAAGGCCACGCGCTTCTCCTCAACACGCGCACGCTACAACACGAACTGGTCGCCATGAACCGGGGTGCCATCGCCGAGTCGGCCATCGTCGTCTGCAACTCCATGGTCAAGCACTCCATCGGCGGCGGCGAGTACGGCAAACGGCGGGGGCAGCTCGAGGCCGGGCAGGCTGAGATCGTCAAGTCTCACCCGGGTGTAAAAGACCTGGGAGATGCCACGGAGAGCGACCTCGAGGACGTCAAGGACAGGATCTCCGCCGAGAGCTATAAGCGTTGCCGTCATGTCATCACGGAGAACGCCCGCGTGCGCGCTATGCGCGATGCGTTGGAGGCCGGCGATGCCGAGCGGGCAGGTCAGCTGATGCTGATCGCCCATGCCAGCGAGCGCGATGACTTTGAGTGCTCCGTGGCAGAGATCGACTTCCTGGTGGAGACCGCGGCAAGCCTGCCGGGCTGCTACGGCGCGCGCCTCACCGGCGGCGGCTTTGGCGGCTGTACGGTCAACCTGGTGCGCAAGGACGCAGTCGCGCCCTTCATCGAAAAGCTGCGCGCAGCCTACCTGGCGCAATACCGCATCGAAGCCGATACCTTCGTGTGCGAGCCAGTCGATGGGGCGCTGCGGCGTGCACAGAAATCCGGCGTGGGGAGGGCATAAATGGCAGAGCTCGAGCAGGTCTTCAAGGAAGCACCGCATCGGCGATGGAACCCGTTGACTGCATCCTGGGTGCTGGTCTCGCCGCACAGAACCGCGCGGCCCTGGCAGGGTCAGACGGAGACGCCGGCCGCGCCCGCAGCCCTGCGCTATGACCCGGCATGCTATCTCTGCCCGGGCAATGAGCGCGCCGGCGGCCACCAAACGCCGCAGTATACCGGCACCTATGTCTTTGAAAACGACTTTGCCGCGCTAAAAAATGACGTGTCCCCCGCCACGATGGACGTGGACGGCGCAGGTCTATTGCGCGCGGCAACTGAGCGCGGTACGTGCCGTGTGCTGTGCTTTGATCCGCGACATGACCTGACCCTGGCCACGATGGAGATCGCCTCCATCGAACGCGTTGTGGCGGAGTGGGCCACGCAGGAAACCGAGCTCGGCGGCCGCGACGGCATCCGGTACGTGCAAATATTTGAAAATCGCGGCGCCATGATGGGTGCCAGCAACCCGCATCCGCACGGGCAGATCTGGGCCACGGAACACATCCCTGACGAACCGGCGCTGGAGCTCGCGGCGCAGCGGGCCTACCTCAAAGAGCATGGCCGGCAGCTGCTGCCGGCCTATCTGGAGATGGAACTCGCGGGAGGCAGCGCAGCCGGTTCACGCATCGTGGCGGAAAATGACGCCTGGGTGGCCCTTGTGCCGTTCTGGGCGGTGTGGCCGTTTGAAGTCATGCTGGTACCGCGTGAGTCTGTGCCGACGATGGCGGCGCAGAGCCCCGCGCAGCGAGCCGGACTCGCACAGCTCCTGAGCACGGTCACCCAGGGCTTCAATAGGGTGTTTGACACGCCCTTCCCCTACTCGATGGGCTTTCATCCCGCACCGTTCGATGGCGAAGCGCACCCCGAGTGGACCCTGCACGCGCACTTCTTCCCGCCGCTTCTGCGGTCCGCGACGGTGCGCAAGTTTATGGTGGGCTTTGAACTGCTGGGCTCGCCGCAACGCGATATCACCCCGGAATTTGCAGCCGAAACGCTGCGCGCGGCGATAGCCAAAGCCAACGGCTAGAGCTGTTTTCCTGCGGGTATAGTGCTGAGCCGAGGCAGTTCGCGCCAGTTTTCCCCAAGAAAACTGGCCTGAGCGTGTCAACGGAAGCCACAGCTACAGGAAAACAGCTCTAGTCTGGTAAACCGGTGAAGTTGCAAAGCTCTTTCACGTCTCGCGTCTCATTGGAACGGCGCGGCTTCAGCCGTGCGGTAAGGGCCACATAAAAGAGGCGGCTTCAGCCGCTGAGGTAAGCTGGGCCTAACTAAACTGGTAAGGGCAACAACGAGGAGCGGACATGAAGGTTGTCGTCACGGGCGGCGCGGGCTACATCGGGGGTACGGTGGCAACGTTGCTGCTCAAAGCAGGCCACGAGGTCACCATCATCGATAGCTTGGTCCACGCCCAGCGCAAGTATGTGCCCGAGGGGGCCACCTTTGTGCAGGCCGATCTCGCTGAGCGCGAAAAGGTTGAGGGGGTCTTGCGCGACAGCGGCGCCGAGGGCGTTTTGCACTTCGCCGCGCTCATCGAAGCCGGCGAATCCATGCAGAAACCGGAGCTCTACTTCCGCAACAACACGGCTTCCACGCTGTCTCTGCTGGAAGCCATGCACGCGACCGGCGTGAATAAACTGGTCTTCAGCTCCACCGCCGCCGTCTACGGCGAGCCCGCGTTCGTGCCCATCCCGGAGAACGCCACGCTGCAGCCCACCAACACCTACGGCGAAAGCAAACTGCTCGTCGAGCAGATGCTGACCTGGCTGAATCGCCTCCACGGCTTGCGCTACGCATCGCTGCGCTATTTCAACGTCGCGGGCGCGCTGCCCGGACGCGGTGAAGCCCACGAGCCCGAAACGCACATCATCCCCGTCATCCTGGACGTGGCTCTCGGGCGTCGCGACAAGATCTTTATCTATGGCGACGACTACTCCACGCCGGACGGCACCTGCATCCGCGACTACATCCACGTCGTCGATCTGGCGGAGGCGCACCTGCTCGCCTTTGCGGCGCTCGAGAAGACAGACAAGCTCATCCTGAACCTCGGCAATGGGGCCGGGTTCTCCGTAAAGGATGTCGTCGAGGCCGCGCGCAAAGTCACAGGGCATCCAATCCCCGTGGAGATCAAGCCCCGCCGCCCGGGCGACCCCGCCAGGCTGGTCGCCAGCTCCGAGCAGGCCAAGCAAATCCTCGGCTGGACCCCCACACGGGCCGACCTGGACACTATTCTGCGCGATGCCTGGGCCTGGCACCAGCAACGCTACATCTGACGTTCATCGTTTCGTGCACAAAAGAATCGTCATCTCGACCGAAGGCGCAGCCGCAGCGGAGAGACCCCTGTATTTTGCTCTGGCTATAGCTGTTTCCTTACAGCTGTGGTCCAGACTCTGAAAGCAGATTCCTCCGCTTCGCTACGGAATTACAGAGGTTTAAGCCGTTCTTGTTGTCATCCCGTAGCGCAGCGAAGGGATCTGCTGTCGAAGCGCCACTACATCTCAAGGAAAACAGGTCTCACAACGGAAATGCCGCGGCACAAGATACAGTGATCTCTCCGCTGGGCAGACGATGAAACCGTCTGCTCCGGCCGAGACAGAGAGCCGCTATCCAAGCGGCTATCGCCACCAAGACCGCAGGTGCCAGAATCGCTGCGGAGCCGGCGCTCCCGGAAACCTGCAAGCAGATTCCGCGCAGCAATCCGTTCCTTGCGCGGAAAGCACGCAGCGGTCCGGCTGAGCCGGCGGCATACTGCCGCAAGACCCACGGCACACCAGCCACACCGTGTCGCGAGCGCTGTCCCGCTTCACCC
>CAXTGE010000063.1:0-8166 GCA_964243645.1 uncultured Acidobacteriaceae bacterium
GATGAAGTGGAACGAGCGCACCCCGGAGCGTTATTCCCAATTCCGTCAACTCATAGTCCACGCGCGGTGGCACACTCGGGAAGAGGGTGCGGGTTACGATCCCATCTGCTTCCAACCGCTTGAGGGTCAGCGTCAGCATTCGCTGGGAGATGCCGCTCACGCGCCGCTGGATCTCGTTGTAGCGCAACCGCCCTTTGGCAAGCGCGCCCACAACCAGGATGGTCCACTTGTCGCCAACACTCACCAGCACATCGGCAAGTCCTTTGCAGTCTGCGGGACCAAGCGCTTCCGTGAGAACAAATTTGTTCGTTTCGCTCAAGAAAGTGCCTTCTTGTGGGAATTTCTCATACATTCCATACTAGCGCTACGAACAGGTTGTTCGTAATCGCAAACCCTGTATGGATTTGCGAGCACACGAGAGGACACGCAAATGCAGGCAACAGCTAGTACCGCCGCACACTTCCCAACACAAGTCTTGACGCGGGACTCCACTGCCAAGGTACTGCGGCGGAACAAGATCATCTATTGGACTTTGACGCTGCTGATGTTCGTTCCCGGGACTCTCGGGGCCTGCGCTGAAGCCTTTACCAGTGGTCCCGCAAGCATCGTGAAGATCATGCTCGCGCTCGGCTTCCCGTTGTACCTGATGAAGATTCTGGGCGTATTCAAAATCCTTGGCGGCATCGCCATCCTCACGGGCAAGCTGCCCCGGATGAAGGAATGGGCCTACGCGGGCTTCTCCATCGAATTTCTGGGCGCGACGGCAGCGCACGTCATCACAGGTGACCGCGTGTACGCGCTGTTCCCTTTCTCCTTTTTCATCATCCTCATCGTCGCCTATCTCCTCTGGCACAAGACGGTTGCGACACCCGTGCCGTTTGAGCAGAGCGATGTGCACGCGTGATTACCCTGGCAAGCCGGTGACGTGCGGTAGAAAGGCATCGGAACGTCAAGTTCAACACAAAACGCAATAGAGAGCCGATCTGGCTCTCAGCGAAACAGCTGAAAGGAAAGACAATGCCGAAGCTCCTGATCGTCGAAGCAAGCCCAGGTGGGGGATACTCCATCTCCCGGAATCTAGCCACCAGGTTCGTTGCAGATTGGAAGACCGCACATTCCGAAGGAGAGGTCGTCGAACGCGATCTCGCCACGATGAACCTGCCGTATGTGAACCTGCCCTGGCTTGGCGCGAGTCTGACGCCCATTGAAGCGCACACGCCTGAGATGAAAGAAGTGCTGACGATTTCGAATGAACTCGTGGACGAGCTGCTCGCGGCGGACCACATCGCAATCAGCACGCCGGTGTACAACTACAACGTGCCGGCAAACTTGAAATCCTACGTGGACCATATCGTTCGTAAAGGCCGCACGCTCGGGACGACGGGCGAAGGCCTCGTGCATGGTAAGAAGTGCACTGTCCTCATGGCCTCGGGCGGCGTATACACGGAAGGTTCGCCGATTCATGACCGCGATACTGCGACCGTGTACCTGCGGCTGATTCTCAAGGTCATCGGCATCGAAGATGTGACGTTTGTCGCGGCTGGCGGCAGCAAAGTAGTCGACATGGGCCAGCAATCCCGTGAGGAGTTCCTTGCTCCCTTCGGACCCGCACTCTTTGCGGCCGCGCAGGCGTAACCCGCACCAGTAGCGCTTCCGGAGGGTGAAGATGACCACAAAGCCTTTGTTTCTCGACCAAGTTGCCCGGCCTCTCCTGGAGTTGGCGAGCGTCGGTGCAGCCTGTCTGATTGTGTCCGATCTACAACGCACGCTCGACTTCTATGCCGGAGCGATCGGGCTTGATGTTCTATCCCAGACCGCAGAATCAGCGCAGCTTGGCGTGGCTGTAGATCAGAGTGTGCTGCTTGAGCTGGAACAGAGGCCGGGTGTTCACCCATTGAAGGGCAAGCGCCTCGGCCTGTATCACACGGCTGTTCTTCTGCCCTCCAGGGCTGAGCTGGCCAGCTTTGCGGAGCATCTTTACCATTCCGGTATCCGTGCGGGTAGCAGCAATCACATCGTAAGCGAGGCCTTCTATCTGACAGACCCGGATGGGCTGGAGATCGAGGTCTATGCAGACCGCGACCGCTCTGAATGGCCATGGCGAGGAAGCGAACTGGATGCAGCGGTGTTGCCGCTCAATTGGCGTGATCTGCTTGAGACTCCGCACAGCCCATGGGCGGGCTTGCCGGGCGGAACCACTATGGGTCACATTCACCTGTATGTCGGCGATCTGGAGAAAGCCGACCGGCTTTACCGGGCCGGGCTGGGCATGAATCTGCGGACGCGCAGCATCCCCGGTGCCCTCTTCCTCGCGGCTGGCGACTACCACCATCATGTGGGGTTGAACACCTGGGCCGGCCAAGTACCTCCAGCCATGGACAGCGATGCACGGCTTCAGTGGTGGAGCTTGAAGGTACCTGAAAGGGAAAGATCGTCTTTGCGGGACAGGATGCTTCAGTTTGGCTGGCTGCTCAGACCTGGTGATTCGTTTGTGGACCCTTGGGGCATCGAGATGCGGTTAGCGCTATAAAGAAACGCGCAGTGTCCGAGTCGCGCAGTTAGGAATGGAAAGTCGCGATAGCGGAAGTCATCTGGCGATCCCGATAACTACAGAGCCGCGGAAACGCCGGAACGGTGCAAAGCATGGAACCGGTGAGGCCGTTACCCGCCCTTCACATCGCCTCTTGGAACACGCCAATGCTGCCAACGTCTTCCACGTTCCCCAGCTCTCGACGGCGACGCTCAAGGGTGAAAGCATAAGCGGCTGAGAAGCTAGATCGGCGGTGCGCCGGTCGTTTTGTGCGTTCCATGCGGCCCATTCCCCGCTACGCTGTTATCTCCAAGGATCAACTCGCTACCCTTCAAGAGAAGGATGGAGAAACCTTCTTCTGCGAGCTGCACATCTGTAGTGATCCCTGCGCCTGTTGCAAGGGCTTCGAGCCGTCCGACGTATAGATTCCAACCTCACGGGTATGAGGCTGAGCCTGGTCAGAGCCTCTTGCCGCCCCGCGAGTTGGCTGCTTTCGCCGGTCAGGATGAGCCGGTCTGCGGAGAGATGCTGGGCGCTTTCGACGGTGTAGCCGTAGTCGATGTGCCGGGCCTTTTGCGGGTCCAGCTCGACCGCTCTCCCGCTGTCCAGCTTGGCTGAATGGAGTTGTCGTCGCCAATCCGCTCGACGGTGGCGAAGTCACCGGACTGGACGCGGTTCTAAGCGGGCAGTTTCCGGTATTTAGAGCTGTTTTCTTGAGAGCTAGTGCGCTCGGACAGCAGATCCCTTCGCTGCGCTACGGGATGACAACAAAAACGACGTGAACCTTTGTCTTTCCGTAGCGAAGCGGAGCAATCTGCTGTCACCCTGGACTACGGCTGTCGGTAGAGGGCCATAGAGCGGCGCAGTGTCGGCACAGCGTCGATGTCAATGCCGACGCATTTCAGCGGTCAAAGAGGGTTGTGCAATCAAAGATCTCGCATGTCGGGCTCTCTCGGAACCGCGGCCAGGGACATAGTCCCCGCCTGTAACTCCGCGTGATATTTCCTTTGCCCGATGCGTTGCGCATGGTAGATGCCGGCATAGCCGGAGAAGAGATAGCTGAAGACGCACGCGATGGCGGCGTACGCGCCGGCCTCGGCACCGAAGAGTTCCACCGCCATGAACGTGGAGGCGATCGGCGTGTTCGCTGCTCCGGCGAAGACGGCAACAAAGCCCATGCCCGCGAGCAGCGAAGGAGGAAGCGGCAAGAGGTAAGAAAGCGCGTTGCCCAGCGTAGCACCGATGTAGAACAGCGGCGTGACTTCGCCCCCTTTGAAGCCGGCGCCGAGGGTGACCACGGTGAAGAGAAACTTGCCTGCCCAATCAAAAGGTGCGTGCCTGGGCCCGAAGGCGGCGACGATGGTGGGGATACCGAGTCCGATGTAGCGTGTTGTGCCCAGGGCAAAGACGCCGAGCGCGACGAGGATGCCGCCCGCAAATGGACGAAGTGGGGCCCAGGCGATGCCCTGCTTGAAGAAGCGGCCAATGGCATGCGTTGTGGTTGCGAAAGCCATGCCGACCAGACCGAAGACGGTCCCGGCCACCGCGGCCCAGAGCAACCCCGAGGGCTGCAGGGGTGGTGTGCCGGGCACGGGATAGAGCGTGTGATGGACGTGCCAGGCATGCGTGGTGAAATCGCCGACAAAGGCCGCGAGGAAGCAGGGCACGATGGCGTCGTAGCTGACTGCGCCGATAGCCAGAACTTCGATGCCGAAGACCGCGCCGGCCAGGGGCGTGCCGAAGACGGAGGCGAAGCCCGCACTGATGCCTGCCATGAGCAGAACGCGGCGTTCGCGGGCGTTCATGTGGAAAGGACGGGCGAGCTGGTCAGCGAGCGAGGCCCCGGTTTGAATCGCGGTACCTTCACGGCCGGCGGAGCCGCCGAACAGGTGGGTGAGGAAGGTCCCGACCAGGATGAGCGGCGTCATGCGCAGGGGGATGGGGCGTTTGGGGTCGTGGATTTCGTCAAGGACGAGATTATTGCCCGCTTCCACCGCCGCCCCGAAGTAGGTGTACAGGCAGCCGACGAAGAGGCCGGCGAACGGCAACAGGGCGATAAGCCATCGATGCGCCTCACGTGTGTCCGTGGCCCAGACGAGCGAGACAAGCAGTAAGGCCGACGCGGAGCCCCCAAGCATGCCGACGAGGCCGGCTATGGGGATCCAGCGCAGGAGGTAGCGTGCGATTTGCAGAAGCTCGGCAAGGGAACCGCGAAAGGGGTTATCGGAACGCGCTTTGGACATGGTGCCTCCTACAGGTGGTAGGAGTTATCAGCAGCGCCGAGAGCGCGTGCAGTTCTGGCGAACCCCATCGCCATCACTTGTGATGTCGAGATTATAGCGCTAGGGTTGCGGCGGCTTCTTCGCGGAGGTGGGTCCGAGCCTGGGAACGCGGCGTTGCAGGATGAGGGTCGACAGGAGCAGGCCGCCTGCCGCGGAGGTGAGGACGGAGAACAGGGCAGGGAGGATGGCTTTTTCCAATGACAGGTCTGCTGCGGGTTTGGAGGATTGCCACGGCATGGGTGGGCCTTTCTTCTTGCTGAGCATGAGGCGTGTTGTTTGTGTGCAGTGGATACAGAGGTGAGGCGGGTCCGCGCGGCCTGTGTGTTGATGTTTGAGGAGTCTAATCTGGTACCGGTTATCCACACTAGATGTTGGGGTGCTCTGGGGCTTGTGCGCTAGAGGTGGGTTATAGTCGAGACACTTCACGGTGCCCTGACCCTCACGGATCGGGGTGAAAACGGGAAGCCGGTGGAAGTCCGGCACTGCCCCCGCAGCGGTAAGCAGGCGACAAACGTCGAGTAATCACTGGTCCTCAATTAAAGGGCTGGGAAGGTCGACGGGAGGATAGAGCCTGTAAGTCCGAAGACCTGCCGTGAGGACATTCACTCGCGCCTTCGAGGGGAAGGCGATGGTGGCCAGGGCCTTCAGTGTCTCCGCATGTCTTGAGCGGGTATGCGTGTCTCTGCCTGCTGTCGCCCAGCCCCGGGGATGCAGGAGACGCCTGATGGCCACGTTCGTTGCACCGCCCGCCCCTTCCGCCGAGCTCGATCTGCAGACCGGTGCCCCGATGTCTCCTGCAGGAGCCAGGCAGACGCCCGGAACGTTGCAGGTGATCCGTCGCAACGGTAGCTATTCGGCGTTCGACGCGGCGAAGATCGCGGTGGCGATCACAAAGGCGTTTGTGGCGGTGGAGGGATCGGGCGCGACGGCGTCGCGGCGAATCCATGAGGTGGTGGAGGGCCTGACGGCGTCGATTGTCGAGACGCTGAGCCGCCGTGCGGGACACGCTTCAGGGCAGAGCCGCGCGCTGCATATCGAGGACATCCAGGATCAGGTGGAGCTGGCGTTGATGCGCGCGGGCGAACACAAGGTAGCGCGGGCGTACATCCTGTACCGGCAGGAGCGGACCGAGGAACGCAAACGGCGTGAGGCGGAGAGTGAGCCCGCGCCCGTCGCGAACCGGCTGAAGGTGAAGCTGCCGGATGGACGCGTGGAGGCGCTGGATGAGGGCCGCGTGGAGGCCGATGTGCGCGACGCGTGCCTGGGGCTTGAGGGCGTGGATGTGGCGACGGTGCTGGCCGAGGTGCGGCGCAATCTATATGACGGCATCCTGTTGAAGGAGATCGGCCTGGCGCAGGTGATGGCGGCCAGGACGCTGGTCGAGGTCGAGCCGAACTACGCGTACGTGAGTGCGCGGCTGTTGCTGAAGACACTCGAGGTCGAGGCCCTGGGACTGGTGCTGCCGCGTGGTCCCCATGAGGCGCAGGGCAGTGCGCAGCGGGCGCGGGTCGTGGACTATCGCGAGTACTTTCCGGCGTTTGTGCGGATGGGTATTGAGTTTGAGTTGCTGGACCGGGAGCTGGCGAACTTCGACCTGGGCAAGCTGGCGGCGGCGCTGAAGCCGGAGCGCGATCGGCTGTTTCAGTTCCTGGGCCTGCAGACGTTGTATGACCGGTACTTCCAGCACAAGGGTGGGGTGCGGTTTGAGTTACCGCAGGCGTTCTTTATGCGCGTGGCCATGGGGCTGGCGATGCGGGAGATCGATCGGGAGGCGCGGGCCATCGAGTTCTATGACCTGCTTTCGAGCTTCGACTTCATGTGCTCTACACCGACGCTGTTCAATGCGGGGACGCAGCGGCCGCAGCTGAGCTCGTGCTTCCTGACGACGATCGGCGATGACCTGGACGGGATCTTCAAGGCGATCAAGGACAACGCGCTGCTGAGCAAGTATGCGGGCGGCCTGGGCAATGACTGGACGCCGGTACGTGGGCTGGGATCGCACATCAAGGGCACCAATGGGCAGAGCCAGGGCGTGGTGCCGTTTTTGAAGGTGGCCAACGACACGGCCATTGCGGTGAACCAGGGCGGCAAGCGCAAGGGTGCGGTGTGCGCGTACCTGGAGACGTGGCACATCGACATTGAAGAGTTTCTGGATATGCGCAAGAACACCGGCGACGACCGGCGCAGAACGCATGACATGAACACGGCGAACTGGGTGCCGGATCTGTTTATGGAGCGTGTGGAGGCGGATGGGCCATGGACGCTGTTCTCGCCGGATGAAACGCCGGAACTGCATGATCTGTATGGGAATGCGTTTCGCGAGAAGTATGAGGCATACGAGCGCCGGGCGGCTGCGGGCGAGATGAAGATTGCACGCACACTAAAGGCCGTTGAGCTGTGGCGGAAGATGCTGACGATGCTGTTTGAGACGGGGCATCCGTGGATCACGTTCAAGGATGTATGCAATCTGCGCTCGCCACAGGGGCACATGGGCGTGGTGCACAGCTCGAATCTGTGCACGGAGATCACGCTGAACACCAATGCCGGTGAGATTGCAGTGTGCAATCTGGGTTCGGTGAACCTCCACCAGCATACGAAGGCGGATGGCCTGGATGCGGAGCAGTTGAAGCGGACTGTGAAGACGGCGATGCGCATGCTGGACAACGTGATCGACATCAACTTCTACACGGTGCCGGAGGCGCGGGCGTCGAATCTGAAACATCGGCCGGTGGGGCTTGGCTTGATGGGCTACCAGGATGCGCTGTACACGCTGCGGATCCCGTTTGCCTCGGCTGAAGCGGTGCGGTTTGCGGACGAGAGCATGGAATTGCTGAGCTTCTGCGCCATTGAGGCCTCGTGCGAGCTGGCGCGGGAGCGTGGAGCGTATGCGAGCTTCCATGGTTCGCTGTGGAGCAAGGGCGTGATGCCGGTGGATTCGATCGCGATCCTGCGCGAGAACCGCAGGAGCGAGGTAAAGGTGGACTCGGCGGCGAGTGCGCGGCTGGGGCTGGACTGGAACGGGTTGCGGGAGCGCGTGAAGACAGTGGGTATGCGCAACTCGAACACGTTGGCGATTGCACCGACTGCGACCATCTCAAACATCTGCGGCGTGACGCAGTCCATTGAGCCGACGTACCAGAACCTGTTTGTGAAGTCGAACATGAGTGGCGACTTTACGGTGGTGAACGGGGCATTGGTACGGGATCTGAAGGCGCGCGAGCTTTGGGATGAGGTGATGGTTTCGGACCTGAAGTATTTTGACGGCGCGATGGGCGCCATTGATCGTGTGCCTAAAGACCTGAAGCAGCTGTATGCGACGAGCTTTGAGATTGACGCGACGTGGTTGATCCAGGC
>CAXTGE010000063.1:8266-9478 GCA_964243645.1 uncultured Acidobacteriaceae bacterium
TAGTTGAGGAGCCTGCGAAGGTGGCTGTGGTGTCGGCTCCTGTGAGGGTGCAGGAGACAGTCGCACCACAAGCTGCTGCGGCTAGCGTTAAGAAGGCGAAGGACGAGCCGCAGCGGGAAGCGCACTTGCCCGACACCGTGGCGCTTGCGGGTGGGCGTGTGCGTGTGGATGAGAAGGCGATGATCAATTGCCGCGCGGATGTAAACCAGCTGCTGCCGCTGAAGTACAAGTGGGCGTGGGAGCGGTATCTTTCGGGATGCAACAATCACTGGATGCCGACTGAGGTGTCCATGCAGGCGGACATTGCATTGTGGAAGAGCCCCGATGGGCTGACCGCCGATGAGCGTTGGGCGATCAAGCGGAACCTCGGGTTCTTTGCCGCTTCGGAGTCGTTGGTCGCGAACAACATCGTGCTGGCGATCTATCGTCATCTGACCAATCCGGAGTGCCGGCAGTATCTCTTGCGACAGGCGTTCGAGGAGGCGGTGCACACGCACACGTTCCAATACATCGTGGAGAGCCTGGGCCTGGATGAGGGTGAGCTGTTCAACATGTACCGCGAGGTGCCTTCGATTACGGAGAAGGCAGCGTGGGCGTTGAAGTACACGCAGCACGTCTCGGATCCTGAGTTTGTGACAGGATCCGAGGATCGTGACCGGGCATTTCTGCACGATCTGATTGCGTTTTACGTGGTGTTTGAAGGCATGTGGTTTTACACCGGCTTTGCGCAGATCCTGTCCCTGGGACGGCGCAACAAGATGGTGGGCATCGCGGAGCAGTACCAATACATTCTGCGCGATGAGTCGTTGCATTTGAACTTCGGCATCGACGTTATCAACCAGATCAAGGCGGAGAACCCGACGCTGTGGAATGAGGCGTTTCAGGCGGAGGTGCGCGACATGCTGCGGTCCGCTGCGGAGCTGGAGGCGGCGTATGGGCGCGACACGATGCCCAACGGCTTCCTTGGCTTGAACGCCGGGCTGTGCGAGCGGTACATGCACTTCATCGCGAACCGTCGCTGTGGGCAGCTTGGGCTGCAACCCGTGTTCCCTGAGACGGAAAATCCGTTTGGCTGGATGAGCGAGGCAATGGACCTGAAGAAGGAGAAGAACTTCTTCGAGACCCGGGTGATTGAGTACCAGAACGGCGGGTCGCTGGGCTGGAACTAAGTCCTCGCTAACACGGAAGGGGCTTCGCTATCCGGCGAAGCCC
>CAXTGE010000063.1:9578-16768 GCA_964243645.1 uncultured Acidobacteriaceae bacterium
CCACGTCACCGCCATTGACGCGGAAGGCTCTCAGTCGCTGCGGGAGGGCGAGGCCGTTGCGTTCGATGTCGAGCCGGGTGTACAGGGACTTCAGGCGGCAAGAGTCACCCGCCTTTCCTGAAGGTTCTGCATCACCCTCCCTTTCTCCAGCCCAGATGGGAGAGCACGATGACGCAACATCGCGGAAGAGTCTGCTGGTTCAATAACGCGCTACGGTGTGGGTTTCTC
This sequence comes from uncultured Acidobacteriaceae bacterium, assembly GCA_964243645.1. GTDB lineage: Bacteria > Acidobacteriota > Terriglobia > Terriglobales > Acidobacteriaceae > Granulicella. Next base: position 9,807 of record CAXTGE010000063.1, read on the forward strand.
AGCCAGGAAGACGGCCCAGACGTCTTCTGCCGCTCCGACGCGATCCGGTGTGCCGGCTTTCAGACGCTGATTCAGGGCGAGGCCGTTGAATACGAGATTACCGAAGACTTTCGTGGACCGGTGGCTGCGAATGTGAGACGCACACCCGCACAGCAGAATGTGCTGGAGATTCCTGCCTCCCGGTGAGTGCTGGGTGACAGGTACCGTCTCTGCGGTCGAGGCTGGGCAAACATGCAGGAACTGGCGATATGAACTTATATACGCCTTTGCAAGGGGGGTTGCCATGGTGCCGACTCGTGAACACTGGCGTATCCAGCGGTGGGCGCATGTGCAGAATGCGATCCCTGCCCAGATCCGGCGCTTGAAGCTCGATGGTGAACCGGCGATCCTGACATTTCTTTTTGGCGAGGTGCCGGCAGCGGGTCCGGAGATCTGCCCGATCTCCTGGGAGGCGTTCTTCGCGCAGTTCGATCTGATGAAGCTCTCGATGGCCTTTGACGAGGAGTCGACTGACTTCAGCATTGTGAAGGTCGATGATTCCTCCGGAGCCTACCCGATGCATTAGAGCAGTTCTCTCGAGGATGTGATTCCACATATAGCGTCAATGCGAACTTCTCGAGGAAACTGGCGCGAACTGCCTCGGCTCCTCACTACACTGCAGTAGAACAGGTCTAGCGTGCGCCTGCAGGGACGTGGTCTTCGAGGTAGCGGGCAATGAGGGTGTAGATGTGGCGTGAGGTGCCTTCGCCCTCATAGATGCCGTGGCTGCGGCCCGGGTAGACCATAAAGTCAAAGGCTTTGCCCTCGGCGATGAGGCGGTTCACGAGAGCCTCGGTGGAGGCGAAGTGGACGTTGTCATCGCCGGAGCCGTGAATGATGAGGAGATTGCCGGTAAGGCCTTGCGATTGATTGATGGCGGAACCGGCCCCGTATCCTGCGGCGTTGGTGGAGGGTAGGCCCATGTAGCGCTCCTGGTAGATGGTGTCGTAGCGCTTCTGGTCGGCCATGGGGGCGACGGCGATGCCGGTGGTGTAGAGGCCGGGGTCGCGAAACATCATGTTGAGGGTGTTGGTGCCACCGCCGCTCCAGCCCCAGATGGCCATGCGGCTGGTATCGACAAACGGGTGGTTGGCCGCAAAGGAGCTGATGGCTGCCGCCTGCTGCTGGGTGGAGAGGACGCCGAGCGAACCGTAGCCGGCGTGTCGCCAATCGTGACCGCGCGGGGCGGGCGTACCCTGATTGTCGAAGCTGAGGATGAGATAGCCTTCGCGAGCGACGGCGTCGAAGAAGCTGCCGTCGTAGCCGTAAGCGTCACGCACAGTCTGCGAGGCAGGCTCGCCGTAAACGTAGGTAAGCACGGGATATTTCTTTGCCGGGTCAAAATGTGGCGGCTTGATCAGCATGGTGCTCAGTGTGAGGCCGTCCCCGATGGGCGTCTCGGAGAACTCTGTGGTGGTGTCGAGCTGCTTTAGTTTGGTGGTGAGGTCAGGGTTGGCGGCCAGGGTGCGGAGGCGTTTGGCGTTGCTTAGCTGCACGAGGGAGTAGGTGGGGGCCGTCGTGGCGGTGGAAAAGGATTCGACGGCGAACTGGCCATTCGGCGCGGGGGAGCGGAATTGGTGTGAGCCGGTTTCGGACGGGACGGTGAGGCGTTCCGGCGCGCGGCTTCCGTCGAGCGGGGCACGGTAGAGATAGGAGCGGACGGGGTCGTCGGGAGAGGCGGTGAAGTAAAAGGAGCTGCGCTTTTCGTTGACGGCGATGGGGGTAATCACATCGCCTCTGAAATTCGTGATGAGATGGGGTTTGCCACCCGCGAGGGGAACGACGTACGCATGACGCCAGCCGTCCCGCTCGCTGAACCAGAGCAGGGCGGCATTGGCATCCGCGTGGCCTTGGCTGTTGATCCAGCTGAAGTCGGTATCGACGCCCTGGGCGTGGAAGCCGATGGTATCGACGTAGGCCTTGTCGGTGTCTTCGACGAGGAGTTTCCGGTCACCGGTTTTGGGGTCGGCGAGGAAGATACGGTCGTCGTTCTGGAGGCGGTTCAGCGTCTCGACGGCGATCTGGTTTCGATTGGGGACCCAGTCCATGCGCGGAACGTAGTTCTGGCGGGGGTCGCCGGGAAGTTTAAGAAAAGTGACTTGGGACGGGTCCGCTACGGAGAGAACGCCGATACGCACGGCGGCGTTGGTTGTGCCGGCCTGCGGATAGCGATAGCGGCGGATCTGTGGGGTGGGTGCGGAGGTATCGTCGATGAGGGTCCAGTCCTGAACGCCGGTCTGGTCGAACTGCCAGAAGGCGATGGACTGGGAGTCGGGGCTCCAGCGAAAGGCGTCGCGGATGTCGAGCTCTTCCTCGTTGACCCAGTCGGAGGTGCCGTTTATACGCTCGTAGGAGCCATCCGTGGTGAGCGGGCGGACGGTGTGGGTCGCAAGGTCTTCGGCGTAGAGATTGTTTTCGCGGACGTACGCGACGGTGTGGCCGTCGGGCGAGAACTTGGCGAACATGAGCGAGGCTGGGGCCGCCGCCGGGCCGCCGAGCTTGATCAGCTGATGGGTAGCGAGGGTGAGGACCCAGAAGTCACCACGTGTGTTGCGTCGCCAGACCCGTTGCGTGTTCGCGAAAAGCAGGAGCTGCTTGTGGTCGGCAGACCAGGTATAACTGTCCATTGTCAGGGAGGAGGGAGCGTCTTTAGGTTTGAGGTCGGCGGCAGGGACAAGGACGCTACGATTGCCGCTGAGGGTGTCGTAGGCGACGAGGTCAGAGCCTTTGCCGGGCGCTGAAGTGGGTTCGAGTAGGGTGTACTGTTCGCCGTCGGCGAGCCACTGGAAAGGAGCGGGGCGATGAGGCTCGAAGTCGCCGTGGTCGACCGCTTTGGCTAGGCGGTGGAAGTCTGCCGAGGGGTGCTGCTGGGGTGTTTGGGGCTGCGAGGGCGCTTGCGCGAAGGCGACCGTGGATAGGCACAGGAGACAAGCGCCCGCAACGGGCGGTATGCGCAAAGGGAAGGGCAGCATGGCGCGAGTGTACCGCCCGGATCGCTTTGGAAAAGATGAAATCCCTTGAAATCTTAGAACCTTCTCGTCTTAGCTCGCTTTCAGCTGCCGAGGGCAAAAAGACGGTAACGGAACATCTGAGACAGGAGCTCAGGCGATGGGGATCGCCACAGCGGACAGGCGCGCGCAGGTAGCGAGCAATTTGTCCTGTAGAGCAGGGTCGTGCGTCGCGCCGGCGGGTTTGCGTTGTTGCAGGTGGTAAAAATACTCGCCTGTGAAGGCCGCTTCGGGGTCGTTGCTTGTCGCCAGCCACGCCTGGGTGCGGCTGCCCGCGTCGAGGTCGCCACTAGCATGGCGGCCGCCCATCTTGGTAGGCACCCAGCCGGGTTCCATGGCGTTGGAGAGTACGTCCGGCCAGAGGCGGGCAAAGGCGAAGGCCAGAAGGACGTTGTGCAGCTTGGTCTCTGAGTAGGCGCGGGTGCCATTCCACGTGCGGCGCTCCCAGAGGAGGTCATCGAGCGTGAGGTTACCCCGGCGGTGCAACTCGGAGCTTACATAGACCAGGCGCTTGGGCTTGTGCATGAGAGCTGTCAGGACGTATGGCGCGAGCGTGTTGATCCCGAAGACATGCGGGAGATTGTCCTCTGTCAGTTTGCGACTGCGTTCCTTGTAGCCGATGGCGGCGTTATGGATGACGGCATCGAAGGTGCCGAGCTGATTAGCTGCTTCGGCGAGGGCGCGGGTCTGGGTGAGGCTGGCGAAATCGCCGATGAGCACGGCTTCAGCGCCCGGAAGTTGTTGGCAGGTGCTGTCGGCACGCTGCTCGTTGCGGGCGTGGGCGACCACCTGGTGGCCTTCTTCGAGGAGGTGTTGTGCGGCGAGCAGGCCGAGGCCGTCGGAGGAGCCAGTGATAAAGACGCGTGCCAAGTGAGGACCTCTTGGGATTGGATGCTGGCATGCAGCTTTACCACCCCAGCAAGCTCGCTCGTTGGGACCCCCGCTTGGGATTGCACTGACGATCAGGGTAGGTATCGTTCGATACGTGACTCACAGCTTGATGACCGTGAGGCCCGGGAGGCGCTCGAAGTGACGACGTTCAGCGTTGCGACCGCGAAAACCGAGGTGTAGGGCCGTGGCACCGATGACGAGGTCTTCAAAAGCGAGTACGTTGCCCTGCGCCGCCTGTTCACCCTCAATCTGTCCAGCAAGCTGGGCGATTCCCAGTGTTACCGGATGGACGATAAGACCGAAAGACTCCCTCGGCGAACGCCCTTCGACGTATCCGGCTCTCTTCGGTTTTGGCGCGGTAGATGCCATGGGTCAGCTCCACAACACTGATTGCGGACAGCGCTACGTCAACTTCGCCGAGTGCGTACCGAGCCTGACTGAGGATATGTTCGACGGCTCCGCCGTGTCGTTTGCTTGCGATGAGAATGCTGGTGTCAAGGATCAGGCCCAAATGATTAGTCCCATGCTGAGGTGTCGCGGGGTTTGCGGCTGCGAATGATGTCTTCCATATCAGCGGCGAAGTCGGCGTCCATCACCGGCCGATGTCCTAAGTCTTTCGAGCGGGCTTCGGCCAACTTAATGGCTTCGGAGATTGTGCGACTCGCTTGAACCGCAACACGCAGGATAGCGCTAGGCTGGGTGTCGCTCTCAATAATGACCTCGGCGCCGGCGCGTACCTGAGCAAGCAGGCCGGCGAAGTTGCGGATGACGTCGGCTTCCGAGATGTGAATGCTTGCCATGGAGGTGATGATAAACGCGGTCGCTAGGTGGTGAGTTGTTCGGTTTGTTTGGACATCTGGGCGGTGCGCTCTAGCTTGTCCCAGCTGAAGGGTTTGCCGTCGATGGCGCGTTTCACGGTCTTGATAAGGACGTAGCTGAAGAGCTGGCGATAGGTGAAGCGTTGCACCCAGATGTGGACCAGGAGCCAGGCGTCGCCTTTGCTGGCGGGATGTTTGCGCTCGAGCAGAAAGGCGAGCGCGGAGGCGGCAAAGTCGATGAGCAGAAAGGTCAGAAAGAAGGTGAGGAGCTTGTAGAGGTCGGCGGTGTTGGCGGCTTCGGGGTGGAAGTGTTTATCGATGAAGTAGTGGATGATGCCGAAGACAAAGAACAGGTCGATCAGCGGGCTGACGAGCGGCAGCAGGACCTGAAAGATGAGGATGTTGGGCAGAGCGAAGGCGCCCATGGCCACGCGATTACGGATGGCAGCCTTGTGTTTGAAGATGGCCTGCAGGATGCCGAAGCTCCAGCGGAAACGCTGCCGGGCGAGGCCGTCGGCGTTGACAGGGGCCTCTGTAAAGGCGAGCGCCTGGTCCTCGTAGATGACGGCATAGCCTTGCTCAAGCAAATTCATGGTGAGGTCGGCGTCTTCGGCGACGGTGTCGGGAGCATAGCCCCCGCCGGCTTTAACGGCCGCGGTACGCCAGGCGCCGATTGCGCCGGGAACGACCATCACAACGTCAAAGAGATCTAAAGCCCGGCGTTCAAAATTCTGGCTGGTGATGTATTCGAGCGCTTGCCAGCGGGTCCAAAGGTTCACGCGATTGCCGACCTTGGCATTGCCGGCGACGGCGCCGATGTGCGGGTTGGCGAAGTGCGGGATCATGCGGGTGATGGCGTCATGGGCGATGACGCCGTCGGCGTCGATGCCCACGTAGATCTTTTCGTCGAGATGCTCCAGGGCGAAGTTGAGGGCTTCGGCCTTGCCGCCGTTGGGTTTGGTGAGGACGGTGACGCGGCCTTCGGCATCTCGTTTCCTTGCGGTTTCGGTCGCGATGTCGAAGGTGGCGTCCTTCGAGCCGTCGTCGATGACCACGATGCGCAAATTCTTGTAATTGGACATCAGCACCGAGCGGATGGTGCGCTCGATGACCAGTTCTTCGTTGTACGCGGGGATGAGGACAGCGACGCGCGGATTGTAGTCGGGCGTCGAGAAGTCCTTGCGCTTGCGCAGGCGATCCACGAGGGCGCACAGGCCGATGATGATGAGCCGCGCGCTCATGAGGACATCGCCGACAAAGAAGACAAAGACGACGATGTGATTGAAAAAGGAGATGAAGAAGAACGCGACGGAGTCCACCAGGGCCAGATGGCGTTGCTTGGCCGTGAGTGGCGGCATGACCTGCTCACGAGTCTGACCGATGAGGCGGGAGACGGGCACGATCTCGTAGCCATGCGCACGCAAAGATGTGATGAGCGAGGGCAAGGCCGCCACGGTCGCGGAGCGGTCGCCGCCACCGTCATGCATAAGGATAATGGAGCCCCGCATCCAGGTCTTGGTCTGGGCTTCATCGATCTGCCCAAAGACGGAGTCGACGATCTCCTGGGGTGTCTTGCGGGGATGCTCGTCCCAGTCGTTGGTGTCGATCTTGTTGCCGACGATGACGTAGCCGTGCGATTCGATGTGCTGGATGGGCGCGGCCTGGTCGTTGGTGTCGGGCTCCTGGTCGATGGAGTACGGCGGACGGAAGTAGACGGGCTGCACGCCGAGCTTGGCGGCGAAGAGGCGTTCGGTGGCGTTGAGCTGGAGGTCGACGGCGCGCTCGGAGATGTCGGAGATGTCGGGATGCGTGAAGGTGTGATTGCCGATCTCGTGGCCTTCACGGAAGACCCGCTGCATAACGCCGACGTTGTCCTGAGCAACCTCGCCGATCATAAAGAAGGTGCCCTTGACGTTGTACTGCTTGAGAATATCGAGGATCTTCGGCGTCCACTGCGGATCGGGACCGTCATCGAAGGTGATGGCGACCTGTCTTGGGTGGTAGCCGTATTGCGAGACCGTGTAGGGCAGCGGGTAGCTGTCCATCGTTTCATTAACGATGGAGAGGTACTGCGCAGGGATGGTCTTGTCGTCGTCGAGCTCGGTAGAGCGATGGCCGTTCTGCGGGAGGCCGGTGACGCGGAGGATGTCGCCGTCGCCTTCGGTGTCAACATCCTGGCCGGGAGCGACGTCGGCCAGCTGCTGCA
>CAXTGE010000064.1:0-9679 GCA_964243645.1 uncultured Acidobacteriaceae bacterium
AACCAGCAAGCCACCCCCGAACAGGTGCAGACGGGCCTCGGCGGCGGCATGCTGGATCAGATCGCACAGCGCGCGGGAGTGTCCCCAACGGTCGCCAAGATGGCACTGGCGGCTGCATTGCCCATGATCATGTCGCACATGACACAGGGCGGTCAGCAGGCCCCCCCGGCTCCGGGCGGTGGGATGTTCGGTGGCCTGGCGGGATCGCTTCTTTCGCGGCTGTAGATCACGGTGGAGACACAAAAAGAGCCGGCGCTTGCCGGCTTTTTTGTTGGGGTCAACCGCAAAACTAGGCGGCAACCGCATGCGCTGCCTGCGGGTTGATCCGCTTCTCCCCGATGGAAGTCAGTTTGTCATCGCCCGTTTTGGCCTCTTCCAGGCTCTGCTTCAGGCCGGAGACCGCGTCGCTCTTGCCGATCAGGTCGGCATACGTGCTGAGACATCCATAGGACGCCACGCGATAGGACTGCTGCTGGTTAAAGGCAACGATCAGGGCCGCATCACGCACCGGACCCTTGTCCGTGTTGGAGATCATGTTTTCGACCTCCTCGACCATCGCCTTGGCAATGTAGTTGGTCTCGCTATCCGTCTTCTTGCCCAGCTGCTTGAAGGCAGTCTCTAGGCGCTCCGCGTACTTCTCGCCCTGCGTAACGGTCTTTGAGAACATCTCTTTCACTTCATCATCGCTGGCGGCTTCGGCCATCTTCTTGGCTTCCTTGGACAAAGTCTTTTCAGCATCCAGGACGTAGGTCATGCCGACGTACAAGAGGTCTTCGATATTTTTCATTTTCATAGTGTGTTGCTCCCTTTTCAATTTCTCCGGCCCGCAGGCCGTACATAGACTTAGGGTGCTGTGCGGAGCGAGCTGTTGCCCTGTCGGGCGGGCTGTTCCCTCGGTCGTTGACGCCACAGGGTCACCGGACGAAAAGCTGTGCGCGGACAAACAAGGAGCAAAGCAGCAAGCAGCAAAAAAGGGCAGACCCGAGAGGGGTCTGCCCTTCCATACGACAGCGTGACTTAGCTGCGGCGCCGACGGCCCGCGCTGCTGCGCCCGGCAGAAGGACGTCCGCTGCCACCACCAGGACGGTTCCCGCGACCGCCCTGGGGACGGCCATAACCGGTGTGCGACTGCGGAGCCGGGGCATCCCCACCCGCGTCGTCGCCCTTCCACGAACGCGTCTCCAGGGCGAGCAGTGAATCGAGGCCGTTGCCGGACTGTTGCGCCAGGTCGATAGGCGTATTGCGCTCTTCCTTGGCAAGGTCCTTGTCGGCTTCAAGCCACTCGAACTTGATCTTCAGCTCGTTCTCCAGCTTGCGGACATCGCGCTTTTCGAGCGGCGTCACGAAGGTCGTCGCGATGCCCTTGGCACCCGCGCGGCCGGTACGGCCGATGCGGTGAACGAAGTCGTCCGAGGCGTTCGGCAGATCGTAGTTCACGACATGGGCGATGTGCGAAACATCGATGCCGCGCGCCGCGACGTCCGTCGCCACCAGGATGCGCGCCTTGCCGTCGGAGAAGCGCTTCAGCGCCGTGGTGCGCTGCGACTGCGAGCGGTCGCCATGGATGATCTCGATCTTGTGACCGAACTTCTCCAGCTTGCGGCCGATGCGATCGGCACCGTGCTTGGTCCGCGAGAAGACCAGGTAGCTGCCCTCTTCGGTGGTCAGCATGCGGTCCAGCTGCGCCAGCTTCTGATCCTGCATCAGCGTGATCACGCGCAAGGTGACGCGGTCCGAAGGCTTGGAGGTGTTGCCGATCTCCACGCGAACCGGATCGGTGACGTAGTCGCGCACGATGTTGCGGATATTGGCGTCCAGCGTGGCCGAGTAGCACATCGTCTGGCGGTCCTTGGGGAGCGCGTTGACGATGCGGCGAATGGCCGGCAGAAAGCCCATGTCCAGCATGCGATCCACTTCGTCGAGGACGAGCATATCGACATCGCTGAGCTTGACCAGGCGACGATCGAGGTAGTCCTCAAGACGGCCGGGGGTCGCCACCACCACGCGGGGTCCGCGCTGCAGGGCATCGATCTGCGGGTTCTCATTCAGACCGCCGCACACGAGCACGGCGTCGTTCTTCAGCTGCGGGCTGAGCTTGTAGTAGTTCTCCAGCACCTGCATGGCAAGCTCGCGCGTGGGCAGCAGGATCAGCGCGAGAATCGGGTTCTTTTTGCCGCGAACCGAGGGCTCGGAGATCTCGTCCAGGCGCTCGACCATGGGCACGAGGAAGCTGAGCGTTTTGCCGGTACCGGTCGAGGCGGTCGCCAGGATGTCTTCGCCTTCGAGGGCGGGTGGGATTGCGCCGGCCTGTACGGGCGTCGGGGTGACGAAGCCGGCGGCGGCGATGCGCGCCTGCAGTGTTTCGGAGAGCTTGAAGTCCGTGAAGTGGAGCGCGGACGCCTCGGCTGCCGTAATCAGGCGAGCGGGCTTCTGGGGCTCGGGGTTCAGAATCGACTCAAGCGTGAGCGCGGAGGTGTCCGGCGCGGGCCGCTTGGAAGCGGGCTTACCGCTGCTGCTGTGGTTCTTTTTCGAATGATTGTGCACTTTGGCTGTGTGCTTGCTTTTCGGGACTTCGGTTACGGCGGAAGAGTTGGTCAAGAGTTTCCTTTTTGGGACGCGGTAGGGCGGATCGTCGCCGGGAAGCGCACGGCGGTACAGACGCCGGGGTGCGCTCGCGAGATCCTGGATTCAGCACTGCGGAAGGTTCGATCATCAACCGATTGAACGGGCACTGCTGCTGCACGGCGAGGCTGATCCTGTTTGGATCGCCTCAAAGCCAGAGCAACCAACGTGCGGGACCGCGAAAATATCCTAAATGCGGCTCGCCCGATGGGCGGAAGGCGCGCTCGCGGTCTCTGGCCAGATGACGGATGCCTCTTGGGAGAGGGTGCCCGGTCTGCTCGCGGTGCGCTGTGCTCAAGGAGCACATACGCATAAGAGTAGCACGGCAGGTCAGGGTCCTACGTGTTTTTGCGCCAGAAGCCGGGAACCTGGGCCATATACATGAGCTTGCTGGCCAGAGCCGTCGCCCGGGTGTACAGCAGGGCGGCGGGCAGCGGCAGTTTCAGGGCGGGATAGGTGAAGAGCCAATACCGCGGATTGCGGCCGTAGGCAGCGCGCAGCTCCAGGTCGGCCTCGTCCAGACGCAGGCGCTCAGTCGGATGGGCGCGGAACTCGATCGCCACCGAGGGCAACCAGCGGCGAAGCGCGACGTTCAGGATAGGCCCTGAAAGATCAGGCCGGCCCGGCAGAAGCCGGTCCACAACGGTGGCCAGCTGCTGGCCGAAGACCCGCCCCAGCGAATACCCATGGGCGTTGCCGACCCGCGCGGCCACCGGGCGGGTCCACAGCACCGCCGAGCGCCGGTGATCCAGCAGCAGCGGCAGGCTCCAGGAGAGCTGCACGAGATTGGTGCCGATAAAGCTGTCCGGCGACTCGTGGGAGACGAGGTTCAGGCGCTCGCGATTCACAATGATGCCGCTGATGAAGGTGAACATGATGTTCACCACCAGGGAGAACGTGTGGGCGTCGGTGATGGTGTGCACGTTCCGGCCAAAAGGATCCTCGGCGCGCTCCGCCCGGTAATCTTCGCGGTAACCGTAGCTGGTGGCGTACAAGAGGTCGAGCTCGGCCGGTTCACCGGAGGGCGTCTGCAGCAGCGCAAGCACCTCGGCGACGGCATTCGGCACGATCAGATCGTCATCGCCGCACATCCAGAAAAAGTGTCCTTCGGCCTGCCGAAAGCAAAAGGCGAAGTTCGCATCGGAGCCGATATTGCTGTCATGGCGATGTGTCCGGACCCGGCCCCCAGCCTGGCGGAGGCGCTGCGTCGCCGCGCGGATGACCTCGGGCGTGGCATCGGCACTGGCATTATCCGAGACAAACAGCTCCACCTCGGGGCGGCCCGCCAGCTGCGGCTCCAGCACCTTCAGCAGAGCTTCCAGCTGTGCGGCGCGATTGAAGGTGGGAATGGCGATCGTAAGGACGGGTTGGCCGAGCGCACGTTGCGTTGTGTCTGTGCGCTCCAGCAGTTCCAGTTCAGGCGGCATGCCAGATCCTCCGCCAGCGCAGAAACGTGTACGTCCCGTAACCAAGCCCGATAAACAACGTCCCCACAGCATACGCTGCCGCGATGCCCCATGCACCCCCATGCGGGTCTCCCCAGCGGCCCAGCAGGTAGGCTACGGGCGCGATGTACACGGCACCCGCGATGGAGTTGATCATGAACTTCTCCTGCTTGTGCGCCCGCAGATAGAGCGCTTCGGCGAAGACAACGATGTTGCCGACCGTGCCGAACAGCAGCATAGCCAGCGGAACCGGCGCGAGTAGCCGGTTGGAGAGCAACACCCCATGGGAGCGGATACCCCATCTGCCCAGCAGATATAGAACGACCCACACGGCACCGCAGCCGGCCACCGCGGCCAGCACCGACTGCCGTAGCGCGCGAAAGAAGGACCGATCCAGCGCGGCATACTCCCTGCGGGCGATCAGGCGGCCAAACGGCGCGGCTTTGGTGTTCATCCAAGCCACCGCCAGGGCGGAAAGCGTACCGCAGACGCTGAGGCTCATGCCCATCTGGCCGGCTTCCACCGGTCCGCGCGAGTTCATCAGGATGGGGTTGAACAGCTGGGAGGTGATGTAGCCGGCCAGCCAGGAGATCGCGATCCGCCACTGGAACGGCCATACCTCACGTCGCCAGTCGATGCGGAAATCACTCGATTTGTGGCGCAACAAAGGCAGCAGGAAAGCGCGTTTTGACGCGAGGAACCAGCCCCCTGCAAGCGCCTGGCCCAGAATGAAGCAGCCTGGCGCATACAAGCCGCCATGCAGCAGAAAAGCGCCCCATCCCAGAACCGTCCCGGCAACGGACTGCCGGAGCCGCGTGCGGGCGACCTCCGGCACATACCCGCAGCCCTCCAGAAATGAAAACAGGGGATCCACTTGAAAGGTGCAGCTGGAGGCTACCACCACCAGCAGCCAGGGCAGCACGTAGTGCACCGAAGTCGCAGCAGCCGCCCTGCGATCGGCATGATGAAAGAACGCCAGGCCCACCGGCACCAGCGACGCCGCCATCAGCACGGAGCCGATCGTGTACCAGCGGACGGACTTCTGCAGCACGTCCGCTAGCCGCCCATGCGCCTGCGCGGGGCCGGTGATGCGGCCGTCGGGGGCCAGCTCCAGGTGCGCGGCCTCATGCGAGGCGACTTGCAGGATCACCACGGAGAAACCCAGCTCAAAGACGATCTGGAGGGCTACCAGCGAGTAGAAGGTGTAGTAAAAGCCCTGCTCGGCGGGCGTGAGATATCGCGCGATGAAGAGCAGCGTTCCGATGCCGGTGAGGGACGACCACCCACGGGCGAGGACCGTAAAGGCGACAGCCCGGTCAATGCCGAGCGTGTCCGCGAGGCGACGAAGCAGCGAGACCTGAACTGGTGACCTGACGGACAGGTCCTCGGGGAAGGAGGGGGTTTCAGGCACAGGCAGCGGTGTGTTCCTGGCAAGTGACTCTGCCGTCGCATCGCTGTCCTGCTTTGGCTTACCTCTTCGGTTGTGGGCTGGCGGGAAGAGTCGGGGCATCGGCACATTGGGTGGTGCCGGTAGCTTAGTGGGCAGCCCAGACCTAGTTTATCTCGCCTTGTTTACAGCAGCAGTTGCCACCACAGACTGCAACGACCGAAAGCTGTCAGCGACTCCTGCCGGTCCTGTGCGAATTTGGTGGGCCGATCGTGAAAGAACAGTCGCCGTCGATGCACGTGTACTCTTGGCGTTGAATACGAATCAGCGCTACACGTTCACACAGATCCTCGTCTTGCCTGCAAGCACCTGTCACATCCATGAACCGCTTGTCGTCTTGAAGGGGGTTCGGATGTGGAAGTGAATTCGGATAAAACGATACCGTTTTGGATGGGTTGATCAGGCGGATGGTGACGCTAGCCTTTTTCGTGTCTCCTGAACAACCATGCGATGAATCTACAGCTACCGCTACTCCGTTTCGACTGGCCATTCCCCTGGGATCGTGACCATACACTTGCCATGGACCTTCGAAAGTTGTGGGCAGAGCCGGATGGAAGCCACTCGACGCCACCATTGGACTTGCAGGCAGGTCCGCGGTCTCAAACTCGGTGCAGTAGGTCGTTTGATCAGTCTGTTTAAGCCACTTATTCTGACTATAGAGTGTGAATGCCCCACCGCCTCCTTTGATGGGTGTCCATGCGCTGTCAAGAACGAGACCTGGGCAGGGCGTCGGGGCATCCGGGGAGACCGGCTTGCGAGTATTGCAGCCCACAAGGGCAAGTACCTGTGCTGTGGCTATCGCGGTACAAAAAGTCTTTCTACGCAGATCAGAAAAGCTCATCTTGAGCTGCTCCCTCGATGCCACGTAACTTGGCCAGGTCACGAGTGTCCTTGATCAAGTCAGGTCGGGCCAGATAGGTCTTAAACACGTGTTTGCCCCAACTTTGTTCCATACGCCGGAAGATGTCAAGTGACTTCTGGCTAAGCACGTTGGCTCCCTGCATGTCTTCCGATGCTTCGGCGATCCGCGCTTGCAGCAGATAGCCCAAGGCCTCCGACTCATTCATCTCCTCGCTGGCGAAGAAGTCTGTTGCAGGCTTCGCGAGGGCCTTCGCCGCTTCGAAGTCGCCGGTGCGCAAACTGATCTCTGACAGGAGAGTGTTTGCTGCAAATGCATGCCGAGCATCGTCCTGCCGAAGTGACTCCGCATGGAGAGCTGTCGCGTCTTTTTGCGCCTGACTTGTTCTGCCCAGCTGCAGTTCGGCTCGTGCGCGCGTAAGTTGAAGATCACCGTCGTCCCATCCTGCTTTTGCGAAATGCCGGATTGCGCCATCCGACACGTCGAAAGCTGCCTGAGCCTCGCCTCGGGTTTCATGCATGTCAGCCTGCAGGGAGCTGATAGCAGGACCAAGGTCCAACCGATGGATCTTCTCCGGGCTTACAGAGGTTATATGTTCCGTAGCTTCGTCGTAACGACCCAAGTGCCAAAGTGCCTCGGCACAATGAACCTCTTGATACGCCGGATCGGTGTGTTGCGTGTGGGCGAGTTCCAAGGCTTGCTGAAAGTGTGCAAGGGCATCCGGAAAGCGCTCGAGATATAGAAGAACTCCTCCCACCATTTCCTCCCCCAACGCCATGATTTGCGCGCTTTGCGATTTGTACGCTGTTGCGAGCAATCGGTTTCCAGCGAGAAGAGCCTGCGGATAATTACCTCTTGCAAGCTCCCCTCGGACGATCAGAAGGAGAGCCTTGTCCGCCGGGCCGAGAAAGCCATAATCCTGGTAGTACTTCAGGGCGTTCTGAGCATAGGTAATCTGCTCATTCGGACGGTGCTCCTGGTCGCGTAAGCTCGCAAGGTTCAAACTCGCAAATGCCTCCAGTCTGGGATGGCCGTTCTGACGAGACTGAAACAGGGCTTGCTGCAGAAGAGGCTCAGCCGCAGCGAAGTTCTCATGATCCATGTGAGCGTCCGCCAGACGGATAAGGCCATCACTCATCCAGTATTCGAGTCCACGTTCCTGTGCAATGCGCATGGAGTCATTGGCGTATTGCGCTGCTTCATCATCCTTGCTCTCGTAATACGCAACACTGCTGAGTTGCGAAAGACTACGCACTTCCATCTGAGGACTTGGAATCTGCTGCGCGATACTAAGCGACTTCTTGAAATACTGCTTTGCTTGCGCCGTGTTATTGGCTTCGTTAGCCGCATACCCTCGCTGGTAGGCGACTTCGGCGAGGCCTTCCTGATCGCTTTCCGCGCCGTATAGGGAATCCGCGTGGTCAAAGGCGGTGGCTGCCGCTTCTAGATCCCGCAATCGGCTTTTCAGTATCCCGAGATGAAGAAACGGCGCTGGGTCGTCCTTGTTGAGGCTTGCGGCCTTCTCATAACTGCTTACCGTTTCTTTTACCCTGCCTGCTTTTTCGTAGATTCTTCCAAGGTCGACATAGCCCTGTGCTTTGTTTTCGGCGGGCAGCCTGGTCAGGATGGCTTCGTAGTCCTGCGCGGCAGCCGAGTAGTCGCGGATGAGCGTGGTGCGTACCGCATCGATATAGCGGCGCTCCATTTCGTTTAGGCCGCGTTGCTCGTCAGGGGCCGAGGCAAGCAGCATCTCGCGTTGGGCGGACTCGGTGGAGTCGAGTTCTGTCCAGGCGTCGGCGAGCGCGGCGTGGGCGAGTGCGTAGGTAGGGTCACGGGCGGTGACCATGGCCAGCAGCCGTGTCGCCTTCATGTAGGAGCCCTCGCGCAGGGCGGTCATGCCCAGTGTGTACCAATGGGCCGCGTCGGGTGCGAGCTCACGATGGCGCGTGCGCCCGACAAGCAACCACAGGGCCGAGCAGGCAAGAAGGACGAACGCAAGCGCCGACGCGAGCAGGGCCGAGGTGGGGACCAGCACGCGCCGGCGCCGCCCCACACGCACGGCGACCTGCCCCGGATGCCGCAACGCCAAGAGCACTTCGTCGGTCGACCCAAAGCGTTGCCCCGCGTCGTAGCAGAGGCAACGGGTGATGACGCTGTCCCACGCCGGCGGCAGATCGGTACGCAGGGAGGAGGCGTTTGCCGGTGGTCGGCTGCGGCGGATCGCTGCGGCCAGGGGCGTGTGCGCGGCAAAGGGCTCCACGCCCGTTGCCATCTCGTAGAGGATGAGGCCGAGGGCGTAGATGTCCGTCGAGGGCCCGACCTCGCGGCCTTCAAACTGCTCGGGCGCCATGTAGCTGGGGGTGCCGGCGATCGGGCCGGCTGCGCTGATTCGTGTATCGCTGGTCGCGTGTACGGCTCCTCTGGCCAGTCCGAAGTCGGTCACGACCACCCGGTCGCCACCCCCCTGCGGCACCAGCATCACGTTGCGGGGTTTCAGGTCGCCGTGCACAATGCCGGCCTGATGGATGCAGCCGAGCCCCGTGCAGAGCTGCTCGAAGAGCCGCTCGATCTCCTTGGGGGCCATGGCGGTTCCCCCGGAGATGCGGTCATGCAGCGTGATGCCCTCCAGCAATTCCATGGTGAGGAAGGCGGAACAGTGAGCCTCACGATCCAGGGGCGTCTGGTAAAGCTCATGGATGCGGCAGACGTTGGGCCCGCTGATCTTGCGAGCCAGCCGGACCTCATCCTTGAAACGCGCAAGGGCGACGGCGTTTTCGGCAAGGGAAGGGCGGATCGTCTTGAGTGCGATGCGGCTTCCCTCCATCTGCTCGTCCAACGCCTCATACACATCGCCCATGCCGCCGGAGCCGATGTGCCGGACGAGGCGAAATCGCCCGGCCAGCAGGGTCCCTGTGGGAAGGGTGGCCGGAGGCGCTGCAAGGGACTGCAGGAGATCGCCCAGCGGCGAGGCAAACGCGTGATCGGAGTCAACGTCCGCGGCAATCAGGGCGCGGAGCTCCGCGGCTAGTTCCGGCTCGGCTGCGCACGTCCGCTCGACGAAGTCGTCGCGATCACCCTGGGAGAGGTCCAGGGCAGCGTTGTAGAGAGGCTTCAATCGCTGCCACCGTTCGGGTGTCACCGGCGCGCCGTGCGCTCCGTGAGTTCCGTGCGCCCCGCGAGCTCCGTACGCAGCCACGCGCGCGCCATGCTCCATTCGCGTTTGGCGGTACGCTCGGAGATACCGAGGACCTGCGCGATCTCCCCAAACGTGAGGCCACCGAAGAAGTGGAGCTCCACCACGCGCCC
>CAXTGE010000064.1:9779-11839 GCA_964243645.1 uncultured Acidobacteriaceae bacterium
CGCGCTCACGCCGCATGTAGGCTGCCGCGACACGGCGAAGCTCACTGTAAATGTGCGGGATCAGGCGTGCTTCGGCCTCGCGATCACCGGCACTGAGCTGCGTGAGGAGCGCGGTAATTGAGGGCTCCGAAGGCTCGGAGGTCTCGGAGGCATGCGACGCGTTCGGGACGGCAGTCATGGAGGCTCCGGTTTGCGCTGTATTATAGGACCCGGCAAACGGCGGACCAACTGAAAAGATGAGGCTCTACCGAGCTGTCTCGCAGCGTCTCTCCGCGTGCTGATAGGCTGGAGGGAATCGAAGTTGCCGCACACGGCCCGCGGAGGGATGTGTGAGTGGTTGAAACAGGCGGTCTTGAAAACCGCTTTGCCTTAACGGGCAACGGGGGTTCGAATCCCTCTCCCTCCGCCATCTCTCCGAGATGCTGAGAGCTCAAACTGGTGACGAGTTTCAGCTTGTAGACGGAGAGAGCAGTAGTGAAATTCTCGACGGTAGCATGAGGTCAGCTGTTAAAAGCCCTTGAAGAAGGTTTACACCGCTCGGGGGAGGAATCTTTTCAGGCACGACGAAATCATAAGTGCAGTCGTTAAGAACAATGTATGAGAAGAAGCTTATCGGCAGTCCTCCTCTGTAAACAAGATGTACCCGAGAGAGCGACAACTCGAAAACCGAGTCTGGGTGTTTGTTATTAAGTGAGAGAACAGTCAATCCCGCACTGCTTCTAAGAAAGCCGCTTTGATCGTCTAGGACCAAGGTGCAATCGTGGAATGCTACAACCTGCACAGTCTTCACTGTCTCAGGATGGTCATGTGGCGTTAGATCCTGCAGTAATTCCGTCCAGGGTCGCTCATTGCAATTGCCAAGATTTTGCATGTATGTAAAATTCTGTGAGTTGAAGCTAATGAGCTTCGCCGAAGTACTCCAAACTTGTGGAAGGCTAGGATTAGCATTTGCAACACTTGCAAGGTTTGCTCGCAAATCATCTAGATCTGTGCGACTAGGATGAATCTGCGCCTTCTCAAGCTGTGCGATGGGATGCATCGGCGCTCCTTAAGGCTCTCAGGGTCATCGCAGGGGGCGCAGACAATACTGACTTAAGTGAGTCGTTGATAGAACTGTAGATTTGTGGAGCAACTGTTTGTGTAAGAATGCGGAGACTGGTTTCAATGGTTCCCAATCGCTTTTCAGACTCTCTGCCGTTGCGTATGTCTTTCGTTACGCTCCAGGCTACAGAAAGCACACTAACCAGCAACGCAAGGCCAGCGAATATTACTGAGAATCTCTGAAGCCGTCTGTCCTCCGCTCTTTCCTTCAAATTTGTCACGTTTCACTCCAGACTCCGGGTTAGATCTAATCAGCATTGTTGCCACGCTCAGTGGCCTTCAGGAACAGCTTGATCCTTAACGCCGATGATTGCGAAACGGGGATCCAATCAGCGATTTTGGCTTAGGCTGTTGTGATGCGCTTGCAAAGTAGGCCTGACGTAAGCCGAGACTCTCCATATTCTGCACCGTTCAGTAGTCGACTTTTGGCATAGAGAATCAGGCGATGGGATGGCTTGCGGCGCGGTGGATGGCGGGCGGGGTGACACCGCGAGGGCAGGGCAGAAGGCCTGGCGAAGTCACGGCGATCCTTTCGGATACTCTAATGCGACGGCAATCGACCCGGTCTCGGCCACTGCCTCATAATTTCAGAAGCTGATGAGGCAAGACGATCCACATGTGGTTGGCCTCGTCGCCAATCGACTCCTGCGCATCCTGAGTCTCTGCGGAGTCGCGCTGTTGCTTGCCCTCGGCAGCCCCGGCTTCGCTCAGGAAAACATTGCCTTTAGCCATCAGGCGTGGTCCTCGGAAGAGGGTCTGCCGGATGCCAGCGTGCGCGGAGTGCTGCAGGCCCGCGATGGCTACCTATGGGTCGCCACGGAGGGCGGGGCCGCGCGTTTCGACGGGACGGAGTTTGCGGTCTTCCGGCACGAGACGGAGCCCGCGTTTCGCAGCAACGACATCAGTACTCTCGCGCAGGACAGCGCCGGGGACCTCTGGTTCGGCACGGCCGACGGCCT
>CAXTGE010000064.1:11939-15362 GCA_964243645.1 uncultured Acidobacteriaceae bacterium
GCGGGCACATGGGTCTACACCGCGGACGGACTTCGCCGGGAGCCGTCTCCGGTCGGTTTACCGGAGCGATTGCTGGGCATGCAGCCTGGCCTGGGGGGAGCGACATGGAGCTACAGCGCCCGGGAGGTGGCCGTGTCGGGCCCCGGCTTGCGGCACACCTGGCGCACCGGTGGGAATCTGCCGGGCTCACGCATGACGACGATGAACGTGGACCGCGAAGGCATAGCATGGATCGGTACCACGCATGGCCTGTTCCTCCTGGATCCGGCGGCCGCCGCGCCGCCACAGCCCGTCGATCCCCTGCAACGGGATTCCATCCTGAGCATCACGGAGGACCGCGAGGGCAACACGTGGGTCGGCACGGAGTTCTCCGGCCTGCATGTGTTGCGGCCCAGGAAGTTTCGCAGTGAGCCGGCGTCGGCGGGCGAGGCCGTTACGGCGGTGATTGCGCCCTCGGAAGATCTGGCCTGGTTCGGTACGCGCAACGGGGGTATCCACCGGGTACGGCACGGCGTAGGCGATCAGCCGGTGCCGGCTGACGCCCTCACCAGCCCCATCGTGCTTTCGCTGGCGGCTGGGCTGCGCGGCGATCTGTGGGTCGGCACACCGGATGGCCTGAATCATGTCGTCGGTTCGCAGGTCACGAAGTTCACCTCAGCCGACGGCCTACCGGACGATTTCGTGCGTTCCGTGCTCGTGGACGGCCACGGCATGGTCTGGGCCGGGACGCGGGGCGGGCTGGCGCGGATTGAGGCCGGCCGCATCACCGTGCGCACACAGGCGGACGGGCTGGGCAGCGACTCCATAGGCCCGCTGCTGGAAGTCAGCGGGAGCACGCCTGGGGCAACGCCGGGCGATGATCTCTGGGTGGGCACCTCGGGCGGCCTGTCTCACCTGCATGGGGGCCGGATCGAGAACTTCACCCCGCCGCCGAGGCCTGCGGAGACGACCGGCACACAGGCCAACCAGATGACGCAGGCTCTGCAGACCACCATCGTCACGGCGACGGCGCAAACCGGCTCGCAGGAGCTGCTGGTGGCGGTGCATGGAGCCGGCCTTTTTTTCTTCCGTGATGGACATTTTCGCCCTGTCGTCCTGGCGCAGTTGCCTGCGGAGATCAGCTCGCTGGCGATTGATCGCCAGGGTTTTGCGTGGATACGCGGGCTGCATGGCCTCACCCGCGCCCCGGTTGCGGGGCTGCGCCGGTGTGCGGCCCAAGCCTCGCCCTGTGTGGTATCGCTCGACCACTTGGGCATCGCCGACGGCTTGCCGAACGACAGCGCGACAGCGGAGGGCTGGCCACAGCTCTCACAGACACCGGGCGGCCACCTGCTGATCGCCACGCGCAAGGGCCTCGCGATGGCTGACCCAGCCCATCTGCCTGTCAACAAGGTCCCGCCGCTGGTGGTCATTCAACGTTTCACGGTCGACGGTGTCGACCTGCCGCTTGGTATGGGGGATCCTCAAGATCCAAAGGGCATCATCGTGCCTTCGGGTCGCAATCGTTATAACTTCTCCTTTGCCGCGCTGAGCTACACCCTGCCGGCCAAGGTGCGCTACCGCTACAAGCTGGACGGCTTCGATCGCGACTGGGTGGACGCCGGCTCCGGCCGCACCGCGTCCTACACCAGCCTGCCCCCGAGGTCCTACCGCTTCGAGGTCCAGGCCCAGAACAACGACGGGGTCCCGAACGAGACGAACGCCATCGTGTCCTTTCGGATCCCCCCGCCGTTTTATCGGCGCTGGTGGTTTGCCGCCCTCCTTCTGCTGTTCGTCGCCGCATCTGCCTTGCTCATTCTTCGTCTTCGCGAGCGCGTCGTGCAAAGGCGTTTTGCGTTGATCCTGGGGGAACGAAACCGCATGGCGCGCGAGATCCACGACACCCTGGCTCAGGACTTCGTCAGTGTCTCCCTGGGGATCGATATCGCGTCGGGTCTGCTGCGGAACCAGCAGGCAGACCAGGCACTGGTGCAGTTGGCGAGTACGCGCCAGCTGGTCAAAGACGGTCTGCAGGCCGCACGGCAGAGCATATGGAACCTGCGCGCCAGTGGGGGAGAGGACAGCCTGCCTGCACGTCTGTCCACCCTGGTAGCGCGCTTCCCGATCAACGGAAAACCGCCGCGCCTGAGCATCGGCGGTGCCTTCCGCAAGTTGTCGAGCTCATTGGAAGCCGAGGTCCTGCGCATCGCCGGCGAGAGCCTGTCGAATGTTCAACGGCATGCCCGGGCAGAGGGGGTGAGTGTGGCCCTTTCCTATCAGACAGGTTCCCTGCAGCTCACGGTGCGTGATGATGGTGAGGGTTTCTCGCTGCCCGAGGCGCAACGCCTGGAAGGACACTACGGCCTGCGCGGCATGCAGGAGCGGGCAGCGGCGCTGGGCGGAGAGCTTATGATCACAAGCAAGCCGGGAGAGGGCACCGCGGTCTCGCTCGTGGTGCCGCTGCGGAAGGAGTCCCACACGCTGTGAGCTCGATACGTGTCCTGGTCGTTGAAGATCACCACATGGTGCGTCACGGCCTACTGGCGTTGCTCGCCGTAGCCCCGGATATTGAGATCGTCGGCTCTGCCGCGGACGGCCTGGAAGCACTGGAGGTCTTTGCGAAGGTCCAGCCGGACGTCACGCTCATCGATCTGCAGATGCCGCGCATGGGCGGCGTGGAAGCCATTGAAAAGATCCGGGCGCGCCATCCCGCGGCGCGCTTCATCGTGCTCACCACCTTTGACGGCGATCAGGATATCTACCGCGCCATGCAGGCGGGCGCCAAGGCCTACCTCCTGAAAGGCATGGAAGTCGACGAGCTGCTGGAGGCCATTCGCGCGGTGCACGCCGGCAAGGCTCGCGTGCCGCCCTCCATAGCGGAGAAGCTCGCCGGGCGGATCGGCGCGCAGGAGCTGACATCCCGCGAACTGCGCGTGCTGGAACGCATCGTGGCCGGACGGGCCAATAAAGAGATCGCCACGGACCTCTACATTTCGGAGGCGACGGTGAAGTCGCATGTGAACAGCCTGCTCGGCAAGCTGGGCGTCGCGGACCGCACGCATGCGGCAGTGGTCGCCCTGCAGCGAGGTCTCGTCCACCTGCCGTAGTCTGCCCTCAGTCGTTCCAGGTTCCTCTTATGCTTATGCGAAAACTTGTTGTTCTGATGTTTCTGGCTTTTGGTCTCTGCACCTCTTTGGTTGCGCAGAAAGCCTCCGCGTGGCGCTCCGCCAAGCCGGACGAGCTGGAGGCCGTGCTGCCTGCTCGGGCACCCGTCGAGAAGGAGCACATTGAGACCGAGATGCGCACCGCCACCGGGATCGTCAACGACCACAATCAGATGATCGCGGCCGTGGTGCTGATCACGGCCGGCTACGCCGCGGACGGCAAATACTCGCACTATCTGTTAGTGCAGGCGCCGCTCACGCTTGGCGACCGTAGCCTGGC
>CAXTGE010000064.1:15462-16745 GCA_964243645.1 uncultured Acidobacteriaceae bacterium
GTTACTTAAGGGGTATTCTCGTCCTAAGCTTCTTCAGGGGACCCCCTATGCGCTTCGGGACAGTTGCCACTTATGTTGTGCTCGCGTTTGCAAGCTTGTACGCCTCCGCCGACACCGTCACCCCGGTCACCGGTTCCTATGAGGGCATCAGCGGCTCGGGCACTTTGACCGCCTTGCAGCAAACGAATGGGTCCTACCTAATCAGCAGCATGACGGGCACGGGGGTGACCACGCTGCTGCCTACGGGCTCCATTAACGATAATGACAACCTGCTCTATCCGGGAGAGACACCAGCTCTGGATGGGCGGGGGTTTGCCTTTACCGAGGTGATGGACGGGGTGACGTACACGGTGGACCTGCTGTATCTGACGTCGGGGGATCTGACGGGATATGCAGCGTACGCGTTGGACGCCACAGGCACTGCGGATCTGGAGGCGATCGACTTCACGCTTGGGCCGTCGTATGCGAGTGCCGTCCGGGAGTTGGCGAGGACCCCGGGGGGACAGACACAGAACTTTGCGTTCCAGTTTGCCTCGACCGCGGCGCAAACGCCGGAGCCCACGAGCGTGGCGCTGCTGGGGACGGGGCTACTGGGAATGGCCGGCCTGCTGCGCCGGCGGCGCAAATAACATAAGCGAGGCTAAGAGGGACGGGCGGCTGCTTTCGTGTGTGCCTCCGGGCGGCTGCACGAAGAGGGCGTGTAAATATTTCAGGTACGCCCTCCCCCCCCCTTTTTGTTTTTCCTAAAATATACAAAACACTGCACTTAGCTTCGGTCCCTGGAGCGGGAAGCGCTGTAAATTCTTCAATCAAAAAATTTACTCGGAAAATCCTCAATCTAAACAACTTAGGACTGGAAGGTGGAGGAAGCGAGCGCGTTGCGTCTCCCGTCGTTGTTTGCGGCGGGTCATCTGGGGCGACTGCACGGCTCCGCGCAGAGATGAGTTGGCTTGAGGATAGCCGAAGAGGGCCTAATTGGGTGCAAAAGGGCCTAAGAGTGATCCCTGTTGGGTGAAGAAGCCGGGCCAAGCCTACGGGGGCGTCAACCCGCACTCGGGCAAATAGGACTTGGAACTGATGTTTCTTAACGGCTCAGGGGGGATCATCAGCTCGGTCCCTCTCTGGCCAGATCGATTCCGATGGTTTGAGCTGGGAGGACTTTGGAGTTCGGTGGCGTCCTGGAGTCGCATCCAAGGGAGCGGAAGTTTGAAAAGAGGGACGGAAGATGCAGCGAACAAACAGAGTGCTGGTAGCGGCGGGTGTTGTCGGATTGCTGGTGGGGG
>CAXTGE010000065.1:0-12675 GCA_964243645.1 uncultured Acidobacteriaceae bacterium
TCCGCCAGATCACCCTGTCTGTGCTTAGAATGATTGTTCATGCAGAGCTCGATGTTCCCCGTATAGGCCTCTTATGCGATCAGATCAACGCAAACTTGGGTTGAGATTTCTGGTTGATGCTCACAGGAGTCTCCTGCCGAAGCTCAAAACGGTGGTGTTCCTGAGTTTTGCAATGTGGGCTTTCGCGAGCCAATCGCAGGAACGGACGCTGGATCTGGGAACGCTGCTTGACAGCGCGCGTGTGTCACAGACCGCGGGCGACTACGGCAGGGCAGTCACGCTGTATCGCCGCGCCACGGCCCTCGCGCCCCGAAAGGCGGAGTTGTGGTCCAATCTCGGCGTCATGCAATTTCTTTCGGGGCAGTTGGACCCAGCCGCGATCAGTCTGCGTCATGCTTTGAAGCTCGACCCCCATCTGTTGGCGCCGCTTCTGTTTCTGGGGAAGATCTATATGCAGGAGAAGCAGCCGGTCCAAGCCCTGCCTTATCTTCTCCACGCGCAAACGCTGCAGCCGGGAGATCCGGAGGTGCTGCGATCCCTGGGTAAAGCCTATGCGGGCTTGCATCGGGAGCGCGAAGCGTCGCTCTCCTACCGTGCGGCCACCCAGGCGGAGCCGCAGGACCCAACTGCCTGGCTGGGCCTTGGCTCTTCCGCTTTGGGCCTCATCGCGGATGATGGTCGCACCCTGGCCACCTCCGCGCCCACGTCGCCCTGGGCCCGTGCTCTTTATGCAGATGAACTCCTGGTGCAGGGACGGCCTGTAGAAGCCACGGACGCCTACAACACGGTTCTGGCCTCGGCTACGCCCACCGAAAAGGCGACCCTGGCGCGCACGCTGGCGTACATGCAAGCCAACCCGAGTCAGTTTCCGTTCCCGGCAAAGTCACAAGCTGCTTTGCAGCACCTCGTGGAACAGACGGCGGACACGCAACCTGTCACCGCGCAGGGTAAGGAGAGTGGGGCCGCCCTGTGTGCGGAGACAAGCAATGACGGGACGCCGGCCGCCTTGACCATGGGTGCCGCCTGTGACTTCTGGGCCAGCGACTATGTGCAGAGCGCCTCGCAGGCACAGGAGGCGTTGCGTCGCGCGCCGGCGAACACGGAAGCTCTTTATTGGTCGGTGAAAGCAAATGAGCGCATCGCGGTGGAGGCCCTCTCGCGCGTGGATGATCTTGCACCGAACTCCACCACGAATCATGATCTTGTCGGCGATCTATACCGCTATCAACATCAGTCTGACAATGCCATCGTCGAATACGGGAAAGCCCTGGCCCTCGATCCGCACGATTCAGCGGCGCTGTTGGGGGCAGCGGCAACCTACCTTGGTCTGAGCAAGTACGATGAGGCAACCTCGGCAGCGCAGAAGGCGCTTTCAGACCGACCCCTGGATCCACAGTCCAACCTGCTCATGGCTGAAATTCTTGGAGCACAGGGTCATGAAGTTGAGGCGAAGCCCTACTTGGCCAACTGCCTGCACATCGCGCCCGAGTTTCAATCCAGGGTTCACTACCTGCTCGCCCGGGCTGCGATGAAGGAGGGCAACCCGCAGGAAGCCATCCATCAGTTCGAACTGGCACTCCCCGGGGATGAAGATGGCAGTACGCATTATCAGCTAGCCCGTCTTTACCGGCGGACAGGAGATCTCACGAAGGCGCAGGCCGCTGAAACCGAGGCCAAGGCCCTTGTCGCTCGTCGGGATGCGAGCGCGGCTGTCGCCTTGCGCGAAGGGACGGCAACCGCTCCATGAGGACGCCCTCGCGTCACCCGTGGCATGGGTTGAGCTGCGTTCTTTTCCTGCTGGCTGGCCTGTTTCTCTTGCCCGGCGCTCATAGCCAAACCCTCGCGACTGGCGGTCTCGAAACCGCAACCCAGGACAGGTTGGAAGATCCTGGGTGGTGGCCGACCAAGGGGAGTTACCCGCGCAGCAGTTTCGTTGGCAATGCCACCTGTGAACAGTGCCACGCCAGCCTCTTTCGATCACAGCGCACGACGCCCATGGCGATGGCCGCGGGAAGCGCGAACAACTCACATCTGCTACGACAGCACACCTCGGACGCATTTCAGAACGGCCCCTACACGTATCGCCTGCTCTCCGGGGACGCCGCTCCCGTGCTCGCGGCGACGGATGGCAACGCAAGCGAGACGACCTCGCTGCCATGGACCTTCGGCTCCGGGGAACTTGGCCAGACGTTTGTTTTTCAACGAGAAGGCCGATGGTTCGAGAGCCGTGTCAGCTTATATGCCGGGCCGGGTCAGCTCGATATCACAACCGGCCACGGCCGTATGCCTCCCGAAACGATCCATGATGCACTCGGCCGGAAGATGGAAGACGCCGATGCCCAACGATGCTTCGGTTGTCACACGGGGCTCTCCACGGTAGCCGGACACTTCGAACCGGAGAGCGCGATTCCGGGTATCACCTGCGAGGCATGCCACGGACCTGGGGCGGACCACGCGAAGGTCATGGCTGCCGGCGGTGTACAAAGCGGCTCGCCCGGCCACGCCTCACGCATCATGAACCCCGCAACCATGAATCCCGTCGACTCTGTAGACTTCTGCGGCACCTGCCACCGCACCTGGGCGGATGTGGCCTTTTCAGGAGTGACAAAGCACGGTGTTGACGTCGTTCGATTTCAGCCCTACCGCCTTGAAAAAAGCAGGTGCTGGGGCAAGGCAGGCGATGCCCGTCTCACCTGCGTGGCCTGCCATGATCCACACGCTCCGCTTCAGCGGGATGTTGTTTCTTACGATGTCCGGTGCCTGTCCTGCCACCTGCGTCAAAACGAGGTAGCTACCGCCGCCAAGCCAGGTGCAGCCTGCCCCCGGAGTTCCGATCACTGCACCACCTGTCATATGCCGAAGATCAGCATGCCCGAGATGCACGGGCAATTTACAGACCACTTCATCCGCATCGCCGGCCAGGACGGCACTTTTCCGCAATGAATGGTTCTTGCAGCGGATAGGAAGTCTGATTCGCAAGCATCGCAGTTCCGCGTTACTCAGGCAGACGGACAGAGAAGAGGTTCCCGGTGCCGACCCGGGGTTCAATAATCGGGGCACCTCCGGGAGTGATGCCCCCGAAGAAGTAGGAGTCGACCTTGGGCAAACCCAGGTTGGAAAGGTCCGCTACTATCTGCGCAGCACCTCCGGTTACCGGGATGCGGAGGATGGCTGACCGTGGGTCGGCAAAGGCGTGGAAGTACACCGCCTTGCTATCCAGACTCCACACCGGATCCGCCGCGCTGCCCGTGGCCAGGGTCTTCCAGGTCTTTCCGGCAACATCGTAAAGCAGAAGTCGTGTCTGATCGAGCGAAAGGGCGACGATCCACCGACCATCAGGTGACCATCGTGGGCTAAAGAGATTCTCGGAGCCCGGCAGTACTCGCGTTTGTGAAGTGCGCAGATCAAGAACCTGGATGTTGCGTGGCCCGGTCTCCTTGCCCATGAGATCGGCCTCACGTCCAAATACCAGTTCGTTGCCGTCCGCTGACCAATCCGGATCAGCAAGATTTCTCTGATCCGCCAGTACCTTGCGTACCAGCCCTCCTTTGGCGCTCACGAGATAGAGTTGCCATGTCTGGCCTGGTTCCCGCGCCATCACGACCAGTTGCGACGCGTCAGGCGACCACTGCGCAAGAAAGACATCCAGAGCATCCGGTGTCAGTTGCAGGCGCTCGGAGCCACTCCCGCTGGCAGCCCGCCAGAGTTGCCCATCCACATCAACCCAGGCGACCCAATGCCCATCTCTGGAGTAAGTTACACGCCGTGCGTGCTCCAGAAACGGCGGAGCGGGGACAAACTGGTGCGAGTTTTGATCCAGAAAGCGAGTCCCCGCGGGCGGCTCCAGCCCAACAAAGAACACTGCGCTCTCTGTTCGTGACGGTGAGGGAGAGATATAGCTGAGCGGCCCGTTGGTGAGTCTTACCAGTTGCGGTCGGGTTCCCGTTCCGATCGCCCAGATATCACTGCCACGCGCATCGCCGGCCTGAAACACATAAAAGCTCCCCTCCGCCGACCAGGAGCCGCAGCAGACGGAGAAGACCTTCATACCGGGCAGCGGCAGAGGCCGGAGTTGGTGAGTGGTCGCGTTCAGCTCCCAAAGAGAGCTGATATGGGTCACCGGGTTGATCAGCGTGAAGCGCAGGGCATCTCCGGAGGGCGACCAGCGCAGCCAGAAGGCGCGGCCCGGGAGTGTGGCGTACTTCGAGGAAGCGCCAGTCTTGAGCTCCACCACATCCAGCTCAGTGCCCGTGGCATAGAGGACACTTCTGTCACCCGGCATAAACGTCGCATCGTGGGCCAGCACGTCGCCCACGCGCAGGGCGCTGGAACCAACCCTGGGCACAATCCAGAGTGGCTGCTCGGAGTCGCGCGAATACCGGCCTCGCACGAGCAGCCTGGAACCGTCATGCGAGATATCAGCAGTCGACGCCGAGATCAGCTCATCAGGCATGTTGACGGGCTCCAGAGTGGTTCCGCTTAAGTCCAGGGACCCGATCTCCGATCGGCCGCCCACCAGAAACGAGGTATAGATCCGCGGCCCGTCCGTAACGAGAGTGAGCAGGTTTTCCGGGTTGGGCGGCCCGTCGTAGATCTCGCTCCCCTGGGTCAGTTGAGAGATCCGGGAAGGCTGCAGCAGGCGCAACGGGCGCGTGAATCGATAGGTGATCAGGGAGGACAGCAGGATCAGGAGCAGCGCCGCTCCGGAGAGAACACCGACCACCCTCCAGGGCACGCGTCGGTGTCGCTCGCCGCCGATATCGACCACAGTGGGTGCGGCGGTCACGCCGAGACTCGACGAAGTGGCCGACAAAATTGGCGAGAGGACCGTCACCCCAATCGGAGGTTCGGCCATCGTCGGATCGGTCTGCGAGAGCTCCGGAGCGCTCACCGCCTGGAGCGGCTCGGCATGGAGCGGCTCGGGATGAGGCTCCACAACCACCGGCGCGATGAAACGAAAACCCCGCTTCGCCAGGGTCTCAATATACCGAGGATGCTCCGCTGAATCGCCCAGTGCGTCCCGAAGCTTGCTCATCGCCGTTGCAATGCCGCGCTCGAAATCGACCGTGGTGTGCTCACCCCAGATCTGCAATTGCAGTTCTTCGCGAGTGATCACCTCTCCGGGTCTGGCAAGAAGAGCCACCAGTACCCGGAACGGTTGGCCCTGGAGCCTGACACGCATCCCGAACTTGCGGATCTCTCCCGTTTGGAGGTCGACTTCGAAGCTCCCAAAGGTGATGAGCTCATGGCGTTGCAGTGTGCTCATGGCGGGCAATTTCCCAGAGCCACATCCTATACCATCCGCCACACCGTTGACCCTGCCCGGCATGTCAATGCAAACAAACAGTTTAGCTAGTTACACAAAAGAAAGAGAGAAGTAAGCGAGTAGCTATTGCGTGGACTTCCAGTTGCGTCCCAAGCTTCGCATCGCCAAGGTAAAGCAGAAACCAGAGCACGGGAAAAGTTCCTTCCCATCGGTCCTGCTTCCCCGGCTCTGAGCTAAGGAGTGTCCGACCATGAGCGTTCCCTCGCTGCTGTACCGCGTACAAACGCGCGTTCTGGTGGGGCTGACCCTGTTAGCTTTCCTGGTTTGCGGACCGAGCTCTGCAGCCCAGGCGGATTCGCCCATTCCCAGCGGGGATATCCGCGTGCACTACTTCCGTCCCGACGGCAACTACACCGGCTGGACCATCTACGCATTCTTTGACACCACAGAGCCCAACAACTTCCCGGGTGGCCCCGTTCCCGTGACCGGCCTGGACTCCTTCGGCGCCTACTTCGATGTCGGCGTGACCGCGACCGCCACCAATGTCGGGCTCATTCTGCACAACGGCGATACCAAAGATCCCGGTCCCAATCAGTACGTCGATCCCGCTACGCAGGGCAGGGAGTTTTGGGAACTCTCTGGCAGCGACGCCCTGAGCACCACGCAGCCTGCCACGGGTCAGGACCCGCCGATATCCCCAGGCCACGCCCGCATCCACTACTTCCGGCCCGACGGGAACTACGACAACTGGAGCCTGTACGTCTACGGCGCCACTACAGATCCCACGGGCGACTTCTGCGGAACCAATGACTACTACGCCGGGTATGACAGCTACGGTCCCTACTTCGACGTCGGCGTCGTCCCAGGTCACCTTGGCTTCATCATCCACAACTGCTCCACCGGGGCGAAGGATCCCGGGCCGGACCAATCCCTCCAGATCCCGCAGCAGCTGGAAGGCTGGGTCGTCTCCGGTAACCCGACTGTGTATCTGCAACCACCCACCGCCGCCCAGTTGCTGGCGGGACCGTTCAACCAGTTGCAGGCGTACTGGATTGACGCCACCACCATTGCGCTGCAGTCCACTTACGCCGTTTCCGGGTACACGTATTCACTCAATGCCAGCCTGACCGCAGGTCTCGCAATCACCAGTACCGGCCTGACCGGGGGCACCTCAATCCCGCTCACCCCGTTTTCGGGTACGCTCACGCCCGAGGAGCTGACACGCTTTCCGCAACTCAGCGGCTATGCCCTCTACAAGCTGCCTGCGAATACCTCGCCGGCAGTCCTACGGTCAGCGCTGAAGAGCCAATTGGAAGTCTCTGCAAAGGCGGCGGACGGCACGCTGAGGTACGCCACTGGCGTTCAAACCTTCGGAGCCCTCGACGCTCTGCGGGCCTACCATGGCAGGCTCGGTGTGATCTTCCATCACCCAAACAGCCCTTCCTGGTTCGACTGGGAGGAAGACGACGCCTACCCGGTGAAGGTCAAGGTTTGGGCCCCCACCGCCCAAAGTCTTTCACTGCTTCTTTTTGATAAGCCCTCCGACACAATCCCGGAGACGACGGTGGCCATGCATGAGCACAACGGTGTCTGGGTCGCCGGCGGCCGTAACGACTGGGCCGGCAAGTACTACCAGCTTCGTGCCCAGGTCTATGTCGCGGCCGATCAGGCGATCGACACAAATACGACCACGGATCCGTATTCGGTGGATCTCTCGCTGAACGGCACCATGACCCGCATCACGGATCTGGACGCGGAGACGACCAAACCTCCTCTCTGGGATCTTTTGCCCTCGCCCGCCCTTAACAGCCTCGGTGATACCAGCATCTATGAGTTGCACATCCGCGACTTCAGCGTGGGAGATCCCACCGTACCCGCCGCAATGCAAGGCACGTATGAGGCCTTCGATGACCTGCGCAGCAACGGCATGCGCCATCTGCATCAACTGGCAGCAGCCGGCTTGACGTCCGTGCATCTCCTGCCCAGCTTCCATTTCGGCAGCGTTAACGAAGACAAGTCGACGTGGCAGTCTCCAGGGGCGCTCTCCCCCAATCCACCCGATGGCCAGGGGCAACAGGCGGCTGTCCAAGCTGTGCAGAACGCCGATGCCTACAACTGGGGTTACGATCCGGTGCACTACATGGCTCCGGAGGGCGCCTATGCAGTCAACCCCACCGACCGAGTTCGCGAGTACCGCGACATGGTCGCAGGTCTGCACCTGTCCGGGCTACGCGTCATCCAGGATGTTGTCTTCAATCACACCTACACCCATGGAGAAGACCCCACAGCCAACTTAGACGAGTTGGTTCCCAACTACTACCATCGCCTCGACCCTAACGGTGTGATCGAAACCGGCTCCTGCTGCTACGACACCGCCAGCGAACACAGGATGATGGAAAAGCTGATGATCGACACCGTCGTGCTGAACGCGCGCCAGTACAAGATTGATGGCTTCCGCTTCGACGCCATGGGACTTCACTTCGTCTACAACATGGTTGACATTCGCAACGCCCTGAACGCGCTCACCCCCGAGAAAGACGGCGTGGACGGCACCAAGATTTACCTCTACGGCGAGGGTTTCCAGATCGCCGAGGCCGCGAACAACGCCATCGGACCCAACGCCAGCCAGGCCAATCTGTATGGCACCGGCATCGGCAGCTTCAACGATCGCATTCGCGACTCCATTCGTGGAGGCAACATCTTTGGCCAGGACTTCCAGGTACAGGGGTTCGCAACGGGTCTCTTCACCGATTCGAGTACCTACACCAGCCAGAGCACGGCGTCGGTTGACCAGCAGAGCAGCCTGCTGAACCAGACCGATCTGATTCGCCTCAGTCTGGCTGGAGCGTTGAAGAATTACAGCTTCATCAACGCGCAGGGGCAGCCGGTAACGGGCAGTCAGCTCACCTACAACGGACAGCCTGCCGGCTATGCCGCCTCGCCGCTTGAAGACGTGAACTACTGCTCGGTCCACGACAACCAGACACTCTTCGACGCGATCCAGCTGAAAGTTGCCAGCGTCGATACCGTGGCCATGCGGGCGCGACGTCAGGTTCTGGCGATGAGCCTGATCACGCTTGCCCAGGGTGTGCCCTTCTTTCAAGCAGCAGACGATCTGCTTCGCTCAAAGGACATGGATAACGGCAGCTACAACTCCGGAGACTGGTTCAACAAGATCGATTGGAGCGGGAACGGGGACAACTGGGGGATCGGTCTTCCGCTCGCCAACGTCAATCAGGCGCAATGGCCGATCGAGCAGCCGCTGCTCGCCGACGTGGCGCTGAAACCCACACCGCAGAACATTGCCTCAACCACGGAAGCGTTCCAGGACTTCCTTCGCATTCGTTACAGTACCGGCCTGTTCCGCCTGTCGACCGCAGAAGAGGTCCAATCCAACCTGAGCTTCCTGAACACGGGATCCAAGCAGATTCCCGGGCTCATCGTCATGAAGCTTGACGACCATGGGATTGCGTATGGCGGGCCACACCACGTCGTGGTCTTCTTTAACGCGAGCAATGCGCAAGTGACTTTCACCGCAGCTGAGCTCGCGGGTATGAAGCTCCATCTCGACCCCGTGCAGAAGCAGTCCTCTGACAGCGTCGTGCGCAGCGCCACCCTTGACGAGAAGCAAGGGACGGCAACAATCCCAGCTCTCACCACGGCTGTTTTTGTCAGTAACAAAGAATGATCTCGAGCCAAAGATCGTCGCTCGGGACAGAACACACACAAATTACCAACACGTCCACATTGGTTTTCTTTGGAGGTCAAGTTGAATCAGAAGCTTTTTACCATCGGTACTCGTTTAGCAATACTGTTTGCTCTGCTGATAAGCATTCCCGCAAGGCTGCAAGCTCAATTAGCGGTCACAACGGCAACCCTTAGCGGTTCTATCGCGGATAACACGGGGGCCATCGTTCCACAGGCCACCGTAAAGATCGAAAGCGCACAAAACGGCGTTACGCGCACGGTTACCAGCACCCCGCGAGGAACGTACAGTTTCAGCCAGTTGCCACCCTCGACCTATACCCTGACCGTTACGGAGAACGGATTTCAGACCTATAAGCAGACTGGAATTGAGCTCGATGCGGCCCAGTCTGCAACGCAGAACGTGGCGCTCGCGGTCGGTTCTGTAAATCAAGAGGTGGTCGTCAATGCTGAGGCCTCGCAGATCAACACCGACAATGCCAATATCGCTACAACCATCGATGCAAAACAGGTCGTAGAGCTGCCGCTCAATCTGCGGAATGTCTACGGCCTCGCTACGCTGAATTCTTCGGTGCAGAATCAGTCAGAAGGACAGGGATTGCTGGGCGGGGGCCCAAATTCCACCGATAATGCCGATCAGGATATCTCGTTTCTGAACTTTGCCGGGGGCTTCTTCGGTACTTCGGCCTACCTGCTGGACGGAGCCTGGGATACTGACCCACAGTGGGGCGCTGTCATCTATGTGCCCTCCGTGGACGCTGTCCAGGAGTTTAAGGTCCAGAACAACTCCTTTACGGCACAGTACGGCTGGAGTTCCGGCAACGTGGTCAACGTGACGACTAAGTCCGGAACCAATGCTTTTCACGGCGACGTATATGAATTCTTCCGGAACGATGCGCTGGATGCCAACCAATGGTTTTATGACCACAACGGTGTAGCCAAGCCGAGCTTTGGCCGCAACCAGTTTGGCGGCTCTGCAAGCGGCCCCTTGTACCTCCCCCACGTGTACAAGCAGAAGGAAAAGACCTTCATCTTCGGCCTGTATGAGGGATTGAGGCTCTCAACGCCCGCCAACCAGACCTTCACCGTGCCGACCGCCGCGTATCGTGCGGGCGACTTCTCCGCACAACTCGGACCGCAGGGCACGGTCAACGGAGCGCCCGCAGTCGATGCCTTGGGGCGACCCATTCGTGTGGGGCAAATTTACAATCCGCGCAGCACGCGCGCCATCACGGCGGGGCAGGTGGATCCGACAACCGGTCTTGTATCCAATCAGACGGGATACATCCGAGACCCGATTGCCGGTAATAACGTCGCCGCGCTCGGTCCCCTCGACCCGATCGCTGTGAAGTTGCTCAGCTTTTACCCGACTCCCACGAGCTCGGCCCTTTCGAACAACTATTTCGGCACAGGAAGCTCACCGGCCACTTCGGACGAATACCTTATCCGCGTCGATCACAACATCAACAATGCTTCAAGAGTGTTTTTCCGTTACTCGTATAAGAGTGAAACCAAGACCGGCAACCCAGACTTCTGGGGAACGAACGATGCCGCCGGTCCCGGTAACAACCGGCCCAACAATCGTTACAACATGGCCGCCGGCTACAGCCAGATCTTCTCGCCGACGTTTACGATGAATGTCCAGGCCGGCGTTGAAGTGTGGCATGAATCTTCGAATAACCAGTCGCTCGGCTTTCAGCCGTCAAGTATCGGGCTTCCCACCTACTTCGACGCGAATAGCCCACAATTTCCCAACATCAACATTGGAGGTGAATCCGCGCTCGGGCCCACCAACAGCCAGTATGTGGTGAATCATGGACCGGTAGGCAGCGTTGCGTTGGACTTCATCAAAACGGCAGGGCGCCACACCATCAGCTTCGGAGGTATGTTTGTCGAGCTCGAGGATGATGAGAAGTCAGTGACAACGTCTTCTCTGACATCGAACGGTAACTTCAGCGGCGGCCCCGACCCCCAGAGCTCCCTCCCGTTCAATACGGGCAACGGTGCGGCTCAGCTTCTCTTGGGCGTGCTGGACGGCGGTTCAACAGGAACACCCTACAGTCCTGCCGTGGCTACCCACTACGTCGGCGCGTACGTTCAGGACGACTGGAGACCGATGCCGAAGCTGACGTTCAATCTCGGCATACGGTATGAGATTCAGACCGCGCCCACGTACCGGCATAATGAAGCATCAACTTTTAATCCTGATGCATTGAACCCGGTAAGCACCGTCGCAGGACATGCGGTCCTGGGTGCTCTTCAGTTCCTCTCTCCCGGCAACAGTGGTGTCTATAACACCCGTTACACTAACGTTGCTCCTCGCATCGGTTTTAGCTACGCCGCCACACCGCGTTTCGCCCTACGCGGAGGGTATGGCATCTTCTATCCGCCGGCCATCTCCTGCTGCTTCCTGGGAAATGCCAACGGCTTCTCAGCGTCTACCAGCGTCCCCGCAACGTTCGACAACATCAGCCCGAACCCAGCCGTCTCGCTCGAGACCCCATTTCCAGAAGGATTTACAAACATCACCGGCAATTCCTTAGGGGGCCTGCAGCAGGTGGGCAATTACAACGGCACTGCCTGGATCAACCGCAAGTCGCCGTATGTGCAGCAGTACCTGTTTGGATTTCAGTGGGGCATCACGCACAACGATCTACTCGATGTGAACTTTGTCGGCAACCACGGTACCCATATGATCGGCAATGCGGGTGGCGGCGGGATTTGGGAGGGTCAACTCGACCCGAAGTACCTTCCGTTAGGACAGGCTGCCCTCAACAAGCAAGTTACAAATCCCTTTTACGGCTCGGTTCCCGCAGGTTCTTATTGCGGGCTGAATAATCCGACAGTTGTGCAATCGCAACTGCTTCAGCCCTTCCCGCAATACTGCGGTATCGCCCAGCTGGATGATCCCATCGGCTTCGATATCTACAACGCCCTGCAGGTGCAGTACAACCACCGCGTCACCCAGGGCCTGACCGCCATGGTCTCCTATACTTACTCCAAGTTTCTGGACAACGTGGAAGGCAACCAGAGCTGGGCGTACTCCGGTAATTCCGGTCCCGCCAACACCTACAATTTAGCTGCCGAAAAGAGCGTCGACGGTTCCGACACCCCGCACAGCCTAGTTGCAAACTACGTGTACCAGATCCCGGTTGGACGTAAGCGGGCGTATGGCTCACATATGAACAAGGCCGTGAACGCAGTTGTCGGCGACTGGGAGGTCGCTCAGATAGCTTCCTTCCACTCCGGTCTGCCACTCAGCGTCAGTGGAGCGAACATCGCCTCCTATGGTGGCAATCCACGTCCCGATGTGGTCGGGAATGTGCACGTCGCGCATCCCAGTATTCAGGAGTGGTTCAACACAGGAGCGTTCGCCTTTGCACCATATGGCACCTTCGGTACCGCTCCCCGCTACTTCTCCTATCTCCGTGGACCTCACTACCAGAATTGGGATACGAACCTCTCTAAAAACTTTCCCTTCAGAGAGACCATGCGTATCCAGTTCCGCGCGGAGTTGTATAACACCTTCAATCACCCGCAGTTCTACACGCCCAATACCGGTTATGGCGGCTGCGACCCGAATGCGTCCTCTACGTGTCAGTCAGGCTTCGGCCAGATTACCAACACCTTTCCTTCGAGAAGCGTTCAGTTCGCCGGGAAGTTCTACTGGTAGCCGTTACTGATACGGTCTTGCACTCTTGCGC
>CAXTGE010000065.1:12775-16564 GCA_964243645.1 uncultured Acidobacteriaceae bacterium
GCGCCGGTTTCCTGGAACGGCACTCGCTTCACGGTGGCCAAAAAGCGTGAAAACAGTGACCACTTCTTCGGTTTGGGGGACAAGCCCGGACCTCTCGATCGGAGCGGCGAGGCCTTCACTCTGTGGAACACGGATTTGTTTGGCTGGCAGGAATCCACTGACCCTATCTACAAAAGCGTCCCCTTCTTCATCGATCTCAACCATGGTCGCGCGTTGGGAATCTTTTTGGACGATACCTGGCGCACGGACTTCGACTTCGGACGTGCGGACCCTAGTCAATACACGATGGGTGCCCTGAATGGACCAATCGACTACTACCTTCTCTACGGGCCCGACCCGAAGCAGGTAGTCACCGATTGGGCGTGGCTTACCGGACCCACCCCCCTTCCGCCACTCTGGTCCCTCGGCTTCCAGCAGTCGCGCTATACCTACTTCCCGGAGTCTCAACTCCGTGCCATCGCAGATCACCTTCGCAGTGATCGCATTCCCTGTGACGTGCTTTGGCTAGACATCGACTTTCAGCACAAGAATTGGCCCTTTACGGTCAATGACGAGGCCTATCCAAACTTCGCCGGCATGATCAAGGACCTCCGGCGAGAGAACTTCGAACTTGTCGTGATCACCGATCTCCACATTGCCAAGCAACCGGGCGTTGGTTATGCGCCGTACGACTCCGGAACCGCCGGTGATCAGTTCGTAAAGAATCCGGATGGCACCGTTTATTCCGGCATAGTGTGGCCAGGTCCCTCCGTATTTCCAGACTTCACCAGGGCGCAGACGCGACAGTGGTGGGGAACGCTCTACAAGCAATTCGTCGCGGAGGGCGTTGCAGGCTTCTGGAACGACATGAACGAACCGTCCGTCTTCAACGTCCCAAATAAGACGATGCCCGACGATGTGCAACACAGAATTGACGAACCAGGCTTCCGCCAGCGCACCGCCTCCCACCTGGAGATGCACAACGTCTACGGCATGGAAAACACCCGGGCGACCTATGAAGGCCAACTTGCGCTGCGCCCCAACGAGCGGCCCTTCGTCATGACGCGCGCCAGCTACGCGGGTGGCCAACGCTACAGTGCCACCTGGACCGGGGACAACAGCTCCACATGGAATCATCTGCGCATGACCACCCCGCAACTCATCAATCTGGGCCTGAGCGGCTTTTCCCTTGCCGGTGCCGATGTGGGTGGCTTTGCGGGATCGCCGTCACCCGATCTGTTGACCAAGTGGCTCGAGCTTTCCTCGTTTCAGCCAATTGATCGCGATCACTCCGCCAAGGGAACGCGCATGCACGAGGTTTGGGTGGACGGGCCCGCGCAGGAGGCCATTCGCCGTCGGTATATTGAAGAACGCTACCGGCTGATGCCCTACCTGTATACGCTTGCCGAAGAGAGCTCCCGCGATGGGCTCCCTCTAGACAGGCCTCTGTTCCTCGAGTTTCCGCAGGCCAGCCCCGAGGGCGCTCCCCTGGACGTCGATGACGGAGGCAGCGAGTTCCTTCTGGGCAGCCGTCTGCTCATCGCACCGAACCCCTCTCCGGAAGAGATTGCGCCCTACACCGTGCACCTTCCACCGGGTACCTGGTACGACTACTGGACCGGCGAACGCTATCTCCAGGCACAGCCCGGCAAAGCGCTTGATCTTGAGCAGCGTGATCTTCTGCTGACGCAGAAGCAGATCAGCGTTACACCCACCCTGGAAGGGTTACCCGTGTTTGTGCGGGGCGGCAGCGTGCTCCCCATCGCGCCCCTCACCCAGAGCACGGCCGAGATCCCTGACGGTCCTCTAACGCTACGGATCTATCCTCTGACACCCACGCTGGCGGTCCCCGGCGAATCCTGCGAAGGCGATGTTTACAGCGACGACGGCCACAGCTTTGACTATCGCCGCGGCGACTTTGCGCGCATCCATTTCACCTGCTCCACCTCCGCTGATGGCTCCCTCCACATTCACGTTGGCAAACAGGAGGGCTCGCGTCATCCCTGGTGGCGGTCCTATCGGATGGAGGTCGTCGGCTGGACCCCCAAGCAGAAGCTTGCGAAGGTAGCGGGGCAAGCTGCACCTGTTACGCAAACCGGCAAGTTGTGGGGCGTCGACGTTCCGGTTAACCCAAACGGCGTCGAGGTAGAGTTGCAGTAGCTCATGCCTCAACTCGCCCGCGAATCCTGTCGTTTAGTCTTCTCATCAAGCGGGCCGCTTAAGATGCAGGTCCCCTGCGTTCTCGATCCGGTTCTTGCACACTGCGGACACGCCCGGACTGGGCCGGCATTGTTAGCCGAGCCTGTCCGAACACCCTTTTCACAGGCGAACGTTTCAACCTTTTCGACTGCATGGTGGCGCTCTGCGCAGGATGCACGTCCCTCAGTGAACATCCACCATGCGCGTTCCCTGGTAATGCTGAATGTAGTAATAGGCCTCCCAATTGCGTGAGTCGATGGGCAGAGGCACCGGCACGTCGGGGTTCTTCAGAGACTCAGCAAACTTCTCGACCAGCTGCCGCGTTGCGTCAACGCCGGTCAGCGAGTCGCCGCGATACCAGCCCTTCCACTTCCCGTACTCCGCCTTGGCCTCCGCGGCCTTGATGGCGTTGATCGCCTGGAGTGCCAGATCCGTCTTCGCAACGGCGCTGGCGTGATCTCCCCCATGCATCGCCACGACGGCCTGCGAAAGAGCAAGCAACATCTCGTTGCTCTCCCGATTGATGGCAATCATGGTGAGAACGCCAGCCTGGTAAAAGGCTTTCCGGTCAGGGGCCACCAGCGGCTCAGCAGCCAGAGCCTGCCTCCAGACAGCGTTCCAGCGCCCCTGCGCATCGCCGCATGCCTTGATCTCCCTGGCCGCCTGCCTTTGCGCAAAGTCCGGGTCATAGGGGACTGGCTGGACGGAGGGCGATGTCCAGGGGGGCGACTGGCCGGGGAGTCCATAGGTGGGCCACTGCACCATCACGTTGCGGAGCAGGTCGCGAGCCGTCGTGTGATAGTAGTTGTCGCCGTAGGGAGTTACAGGTGTGTTCGACAGGTCAGCCGGCGCCGCAAAGTAGGCCTTGTAGATAGCCGCAACCTTGGGCGCCGCCTCGGCACCGAACTCCTCCATGGACCAGCTCTGATAGAACGCGTCGCTGGAGCCGATCGCCTTGCCTTTCCATCCGAAATCAAGAACAGCGCTCGCGCCCATGGTCACAGGCCGTAGATCGCTGGTGTTGACGAGTAGAAACGAAGTGGCGCCAGCCTTCTGGAAGCGGCCCAGCGAGGAGAAGATGCGATCCACGGGGGTCAACTCGGATAGCTGGTTGGCTTTGGCGTTATACATCGCCACGTGAATATAAGCTCCCTGTCCGGGAGCCGCCTGCCCCTCGTCGCGCATATCCCCATAGCCGGTGTCCGCCCACACCGTGATCACACCCTTGGGGATGACAAGATCCCCCTGCTGCATCAGCTTATTGCCTTCCATCCACAGGTCCGTGATGAACACGGCCTTGGGGTACTTCGCCCGGACAATCTCCATCTGTTCGGCAAGCGCCTTGCTGATCAGGTGGCCCTGGGCCTTCTCGTTGCCCCGCACGGAAGGATCCAGCGCCGAATACGGTTCGTCGGAGAGACCGCGCAGCCCAAGCTCCCAGAGGATCTCCTGGTCTTTGGGGTATGCCGCGACCGCGTTCTTCCAGGCATTCTCGATGTACTGCGGCTCGGTCGTAAAGTTAAAGGGCACCTTGTCGGGCCAGCGAGAGAAATTCACCCCCAGCGGCTCGGCGTGGTGCTGATTCAGCAGCAGACCCCGTTCGGCAACAAG
>CAXTGE010000066.1:0-3062 GCA_964243645.1 uncultured Acidobacteriaceae bacterium
GAGGCGACGCGATCGGCTGCCGCACGGATTGTCTCAATCGGAAGAGCCATAGATCGTTTTGTGTCAGAAAATCGTTATATCGGGCAAGGGCACACCCATTTTTGCCGCAAAGAAAAAGTGGGCTTCTCGCCCACTCACCTTGTCGACCGCCTGCCGGTGTATCCACGGCGTACCAAGCGGCAGACGGGGTCTGTCTGCTCTCGCTAGCATAACTCTCTACTGGGAGCTTCGCAAGGCGACCCCGCCCTGCGGTACTCTCTTCGGGGAGGGACTCCTTGTCCAAAATGACTTCGGGTGTCCCTGCGCCGTCGCTTGCAGTTCACGACCTCGCAGCAGCAATCGACCGGGAAGGAATACGTCTGTAGGAACGCGGTGGACAATCCGCAGATCGAAGCACTTTTGAACGCCTCTGCTAGAGACGAAGAGATTTGTACGTTCCATGCCATCCGACGGCGAGCTGAACTTAAAGTGGCTGGAACTCAGGTTCGGCTGCCCTGACCCGGTTCACTACGCCTGGGAAGGATGCAGAGCCGTTGGCTTCATAGGCCGTGGGAATCTCCTCAGGCCATGTCACCTCCGGCAACGCCTCCCACGCCGGCCTGGCAAACAGGTACCCCTGCATCAGCCGGATGCCGATCCGTCGCAGCGTGCCGTACTCCTCGGCGGTCTCCACACACTCCGCCAGCACCGCGATGCCGAGCGCCGCGCAGAGCGTGACCATGCTGGCGATGATGTGCTGTGCGCGCGGGTTGCTGTCGACGTTGCGGATCAACGCTCCGTCCAGCTTCACCAGGCTGATCCCGTCGAGTTCTGAAAGCAGATTCAGCCCCGAAAAGCCCGCCCCGAAGTCATCCAGGGCCAGCGTAAAGCCGTGTCGCGCGTATTCCGCGGCAATGTTCCGCAGATGGCTGACATCGACGATGCGTTCCCCCTCGGTGATCTCGAAGACGATCGCCTCGAGAGGAAAGTTGGAGGCGGCTGCCGCCTGCAGGGTACGCCGGATGCACGCTGCGGGGCTATACACCGCTCCGGGCATGAAGTTCACCGACAGCTTGGCTCCCCGCTGGGCAATGCCCAGCCTTGCGGCCAGTTCAATGGCCTTTACGCGGCAGGTCTGGTCAAAGGCGTAGCGATTTTCCTCATTCACCTGCTGGAGAACCTCAAAGGCGGAGAGGCCGTTCACACCGCGTACCAGGGCCTCATAGGCCCATACCTGGCGGGTCTCGGCATCAACCAGGGGCTGAAAGGCCATTGTTAGCTCAAAGTCGAGACCACGTTCCGCGCTGCATCCAGCGCATCCAAGGGCCGCTTCGTTATGGATCTTCATCATCGGGACGATCTCACGTATTTGATCTCACGTCTGGGAGTTTGGAAGTTCGGCTCTGCTTCCAACAAACCTGTAAACGCATTGAATCGCGCCGAGCCGCATCCTCGCCACTCACCGATACGGGATCGCGCCTGCAACCTTTGTTCGTTCTCGGCTACCTCCACCTCAACAGCGGCTTTCCCGCACCGTCCGATCAACTGCAATAGAATCAGGCAATCGGTATGTTTAGCACCCCTGTACCTGAAGCCCTGACCTTCGACGATGTCCTGCTCGTCCCCGCCTACTCCGACGTCGTCCCCACGCAGGTCAGCACGCAGACTCGCCTGACCCGCCGGATCACCCTCGCCACCCCGCTGATGTCGGCGGCCATGGACACCGTCACCGAGTCCCGCATGGCCATCGCCATGGCCCAGCAGGGCGGCCTCGGCGTCGTGCACCGCAACCTCTCCATCGAGTCCCAGGCCGGCGAGATCGACAAGGTCAAGCGTTCCGAGTCCGGCATGATCGTCGACCCGGTCACCATCGAGCCCGACCGCCCTATCGCCGACGCCCTCGACGTTATGCGCCGCTACAAGATCTCCGGCGTCCCCGTCACCAAAGGCGGCAAGCTCGTCGGCATTCTCACCAACCGCGATCTCCGCTTCGTCAGCCGCACCGATATTCCCATCGGCGATGTCATGACCAAGGAACACCTCATCACCGTCCCCGTCGGCACCACCCTCGAGGACGCCGAAGAGATCCTGCACCACCACCGCGTCGAAAAGCTCCTCGTCGTCAACGATGCCTATGAA
This sequence comes from uncultured Acidobacteriaceae bacterium, assembly GCA_964243645.1. GTDB lineage: Bacteria > Acidobacteriota > Terriglobia > Terriglobales > Acidobacteriaceae > Granulicella. The sequence continues at coordinate 2,119 of CAXTGE010000066.1, forward strand.
CTCAAAGGCCTCATCACCGTCAAGGACATCCAGAAGAAGCTCAAATACCCCCACGCCAGCAAGGATGAGCAGGGCCGCCTGCGCGTCGCCGGCGCCATCGGGGCCACAGGCGACTTCCTCGATCGCGCCGCCGCCCTGGTCGAGAACCGAGTCGACGCCCTGGCCATCGATTCAGCCCACGGCCACAGCTCACGCGTGCTCGAAGCCGTCCGCGAGTGCAAAAAGCGCTTCCCGCACATCGATCTCCTCGCCGGCAACATCGCCACCTATGACGGCGCGCTCGCCCTCATGGACGCCGGCGCGGACGCCGTCAAGGTCGGCATCGGCCCCGGCTCCATCTGCACCACGCGCATGGTCACCGGTGCCGGCATGCCCCAGATCACCGCCATCTCCGAGGCCGCCCGCGCCGGCCGCGAGCGCGACATCCCGGTCATCGCCGACGGCGGCATCAAGTTCTCCGGCGACATCACCAAGGCCATCGCCGCGGGGGCCGACGTCTGCATGATGGGGTCGCTCTTTGCCGGCGTCGACGAGTCCCCCGGCGAGACGATCCTCTACCAGGGCCGCAGCTTCAAGGCCTACCGCGGCATGGGCTCGCTGAGCGCCATGGCCCAGGGCTCCGGCGAACGCTACTTCCAGAGCAAGGACGACCTCACCGGCGACTTCAACGACCGCGTCGACCTCACCAAGCCGGAGGTCAGCGGCAACCGCCTCGCCAAGTTCGTCCCCGAAGGCATCGAGGGCCGCGTCCCCCACCGTGGACCCCTGCAGAGCATGGTCTTCCAGTTGGTTGGCGGCCTGCGCTCCGGTATGGGCTACCTCGGCTGCGAAACCGTCGAGGCCCTCCAGACGAACGCTCGCTTCATCCGCATCTCAGGCGCCGGCCTCCGTGAATCCCACGTCCACGACGTAGTCATCACCAGGGAAGCGCCCAACTACCACGT
>CAXTGE010000066.1:3162-8434 GCA_964243645.1 uncultured Acidobacteriaceae bacterium
GCTTTCTCCCACACCCACGCCTCAAACCGATGCAGCACCCGAAATCCCTGGCGCGCATACAGCTGTAGCGCCTGCGCGTTGCTTTCAGTGACCGTCAGCGATACCGTGCGTAGCCCGTGCCGCTGCAGCTCGCTCAGGCAGTGGGCCAACAGCGCGGCACCCAGCTGTCGCCCACGCAGCGACTCGCGCACGCACAGCTGCGTGATGTGCGCGGCATCGCCGCGCACTCGCGAGCACAGTACCATGCCTTCCATCTCTCCCGTTGCCACCCGCCGCAGCACCCACGAGTTCGCCGCGTCGAAGACGCCGCACCCTGGGAAGTGCACTATGTTGTGCAGAAAACGTTGCGCGCCCGCCACGGTCCGGTACTGGTCGTTGATGTCGGCGTCCGTGTGCCCCAGGTAGGCCTCCTGGATCAGCTTCGCCGCCGGCAGGTACGATTCCGGCTGCCAGCGATCGATTCGAAAGCCGCCGGCGGGCGCAGGCGTCTTTCGCGCCCCGCCATCCACGGGCACATCCCGCAGCATGAAGCAGCGCGGAAACGCCCGAAAGCCCTGCTCCAGGAACGGGCGGTTCACACCCAGGTCGGGAAACAGCAGCAGCTGCGACTCGATGCGGTGGATGCCCGGCGTAGCCTGCAGGGTCTCGATCAGGTGATCCAGCAGCACCTCGCACACGGGATTGCTCGCGCTTTCGCCCTCGCCGAACGCGTACACATCCCCCATCACGGCCTTGGCGGCCTCACACACGCCAAACGCATAGCCCGCGACCCGGCCCTGCCGCACGGCCACATACCCGGTCAACGACCGGCTGTTCACGTAGTCCAGCAGCAGCTCGATGGAACGCGAGTAGTCCCAGCTCAGCCGTCGCTCCCATTTCGCCGCCTCTTCCTGCAGCAGGGGCCGCAGGGCCGGCGCGGAAAAATGGCGGAGATCCAGAACTTCGAGTTGCGCGGACGTTGCCAACATGGACGACTCAGGTGTGTGATGCGCAGGGTAAGCCGCGCATCACAGGGGCCTATTCTCCCGCACGGGGCAGGATCTTGTACACCGACAGACCCTGCGTGGGGTAAGAGAACAGTTGCTGATAGGGCCGTCCCGCCATCCATTGCGAGAGATCCCCAGCCTCGTGCGTCGGCACCACCAACACATGCTCCTCTTCAGGGACGCCGTCCAGCCGGTACTGCGTGATCGCCTGGTTGCGGTAGAAGGCCACGCCGTAACGCAGATCGCGCCGCACATCCAGCATCGCCACCTGGTGCACCTCCGGCGCGGCCACGGCGATCTCCCGTGCCAGCGGTCTGGCAGAGTAATTCAGGTCCAGCAGGTTGCCGTTCAGCCCCAGCAGAAAGAACAGGCACCCGGCCAGCGGAATCAACGTCACCGCGCGCAGCTTGCGCACACCGAACAACTTCACGGCAGCGACCACGGCCATCCCTGCCAGGATGCCCAGCGCCGCCGTCCAGAGAAAGGTATGCGGGGCCGGCACCAGTTTGGCGTAGACCATGTATTGCGGGCACAGCAGCAGCACAAACGTCAGGAATCCCGTGCATCCTGCATGCACATGCAGCAGCCAGTCGGGCAGTCCCCGCCTTCGCATCCGGAACAGGTAATCCCCGGTAAGGATCGCCAGCGGCGGGATCGACGGCAGAATATAGCCCGGCAGCTTCGACCCGGAGAACGAGAAAAACACCACCGGAAACGCCGCCCAGAGCACCAGAAACTCCGGAAAGGCGTCGCCGGCCCGCACATGGCCGACGTACCGAAGCTTGTGGCGTCGCGCCCTCCACTCGGCAAAACTGGTGCCGATCGCATCCCACAGCGCCCGCAGCGCCAGCGCCGTCCACGGCATCATGCCCAGAATCAGCACTACGCCGTAGAAGTAAAACGGCTGGTGGTGCTGGTACAGGTTCGTGGTGTAGCGCTCCAGGTTGTGCTGCAGAAAGAACTCGCGGAAGAAGCTCGGATTGCGCCGCTGCACCGCGATATACCAGGGCAGCACCATCGCGAGATACAGGATGACGCCCGGAAGCCAGATCGTGCGTCGCAGCGCGGACCACTCCTTGCGCAGGCCAAGGAAGGTGATGATGATCGCCAGCGCCATGAACGGCGCAATGGGCCCCTTGGCCAGGGTCGCAAACGCACCAAAGAAGTACAGATCGAACAGCCAGAACTTCTTGCCGGTCTCATACCAGGCATACCAGCCCAGCATGCCCACGCAGAACGGCGCGGCCAACTGCATGTCGGTGGAGGCCCCACGCGCAAAGCCCACGATGCCCACCGTCGAGGCCATGATCAGCGCGGCGTCCAAATGCCCACCTGGTCGGAAGCGCCGCAGGTGCAGAAACGCCAGGATGACCAGGAATCCCGCACCCGTGGCCGAAGGCAGCCGCGCCGACCAGTCCGAGACACCGAACTCCTTGAAGAAGCCCATCGCCCGCCAGTAGTACAGCGCCGGCTTCTCCAGCCACGGCTTGCCGTACAGGATGGGCGTGACCGTCCCGCCCACCAGGCACTCGTAGGAGGCGTGAATGGCATGCGCTCGCAGGCTGTGCGGCAGAATGTCGGCGTGAACCTCATGGCAGTCTGTGGAATGGGCAGCCAGCATCTCCCGGGCAATCTGCGCGTAACGCGGCTCATCCGCCCCAACCAGGCCCACCTTGTCCCCGCCGAAGTACGGCACCAGCCCAAACAGCATGAAGTAGGCCGTAACGACCAGAAGAACGACAAACTCCAGCACCGAGCAGCCCACCCGCGTATGGCGCAACTCGCCCAGCCAGGCGGTCAGGCCGCCGGCGCGTGTCGCTGGCTCGGGAACGGGATGGGTGGCTTGGGTCACGATCGAAGGTTCAAGACGCAAAGCTGGGGATGGCTCCAGAAAAGCTATCTTGGCGTAGACGTCGGTGCGGAGGGCCAGGACTCCGGTTGAGAGACCTCATGCAGGCTCCTCGACATGCAGGCACGCCGCTTGCAGCGCGTCTTCCACGCGCCGCGCCGCCTCTTCCAGCGGGCCGGCCACCGTGCATCCGCTGGCATTGCGGTGGCCGCCGCCACCAAAGGACTCTGCCACCTTGGCGACGTTCACAGGTCCCTTGCTGCGCAGGCTGGCGCGGAGAGTCGTCCCGCCCGGCAGCTCTCGCAGCAGCGCCGCGGCGCGCACGCCCTCCACCGCGATGATGTGCTGCACGATCCCCTCGGAGTCTTCAACACCCGCCCCGGTCGACTCCATATCCGCCCGCGTCACTGCGCTCCAGGCTACGGGTCCATGCACCCTCAACTGGCTCAGGGCCGCGCCCAGCAGCCGGACCTTGCTCTCCGACTGGGAAAAGTACACCGCATCCGAAATCGCTCCTGCATCCGCCCCGATCTCGAGCAGATGGCGGGCAAGATCGAAGGTCGCCGCGGTCGTCGTCGGCAGGGTAAACCCGACGGTATCGGTCAATACGGCAGTGTAGAGGCAGTTCGCCAGGGCCGGACTCAACGGCGTCTCTGACGCGACAGCCAGGTCATACATCATGGAACCCACCGCGGGCGACGCGGGATCGATCCAGTTCACGTCCGCGTAGTTGGCGCCGCTCTGATGGTGATCGATATTGACCAGCAGCCTCGCCGGCAGATGGGCAAAGCCGGTGCGTTCCACCGAATCGCACTCCAGAACCACCGCCACGTCGAAGGTCTCCTCCGGCAGGTGATCCAGGATGCGCTCGGCGCCGGGCAGGGAAGCGAAGGGGCGGGGGATAGGATCCGCGAAACATACCCGCACCTGCTTGCCCATGCTTTCGAGCCAGTGCATTGTCGCCAGCGCCGACCCAATCGCGTCGCCATCCGGACGCGCATGCGATGTGACCACAAAGGTCCCGTGTTCGCGCATCAGCGGGATCAGCGTTGTGATCGCTTGCTCGCGGCTGCTGAGTACATGGCTGCTCAGCACATGGCCGCTGAGCTCGCGATTGCCGAGCCCAGGGGGCAGGACGGGCGTGGAAAAGGTTGGCATGCTACGCTACTGCGCTGCTCCCGGCTGACTCTGGCTCTTTCGCTGCAGCTTTTGTCTTTGCTTGTTGATGCGCCCCAACATCTCATCCATGCGGGCGCCCAGCTTCTCTGAGCGATCGATGCCGAACGTGATCTCAGGCACATGCCGCACGCCCATGCGATCCCGGATCTCGGTGCGGATATACGCGCGGGCAGTCATCAACCCATCCAGCGTCTCTTCCTCGGCTTTCGCGTCTCCATGGACCGCGATCAGCACGCGGCAGCTCTTGCCCCCGGGGGTCAGGATCACCTCGGTGACATAGCACGGAGCGATGCGAGGATCAGAGAGCTCGCCTTCAAGCATGGCGGTGATCTCTTCCCCAAAGGTGCTGGCAATGCGGTTTCGGTGGTGTTGGCGGGCTCTTTGTTCAGGCATCGTCGTAACGCTTTAGTCTAGCATTTGTTCGCCCTCACGTCGGGAAGGCCGGCACGAGGCGCCTGGTAGCCTGCCTCCGGCGCGAGGTCTGCTTCACACGCCCTTGGGCCGTTCACCAATATCGTTCCACCCCGCTCCGCGCCCTTCGCGCAAGTATTCGCGTCCTTCGCGTGAGCGCTTTTTGTCACGCACTTTGCCTGAAATTAGCTCCCGTCTCTGTAACATCAAATGAGCACCCCGGTTGGCGATCTCACGCGGACTTGGGAGGCGGCGGACTCCCAGCCCCATCCCGTTGATCCGGACCTAAGTTCTTTCTTTCGAAGATCTTGCACAAAAAGGGGGGAGGGGGTAGGTACCCGCTCTGCAACCTACGACCCGGGCGTCTCCTCCGGAAACACCACGTCCGCATCGAGGTAGCTGTCCAGGATCTCGCATCCCAGACCCGTCCCCAGCCGCCGGGCCGAGGATTCCACCTCGCGCAGCAGTCCGGCCAGGTAGCTCGACGAGCCGGAGATCGCCGCAATCCCCAGCGTCGCCCGGTTCCAGACGAGGCCCTCATCCAGCTCGGCGACCGAGATGTTGAAGCCGTGCCGCAGCTTGTCCTTGAGCGAGCGCACGACCTGCCGCCGGTCCTTCAGCGACTGCGCATGCTCGATCCCAAGCTCCAATGTCAGGGTTCCTACCGGCATCGCACGCCTCCGCGTCGAGCCTAGCAGGCAGGCAGCCGCCCATGCTGTATGTTGCCCATACACGGAGAAACACATTGGCAGACACGCGCAGGAACTTCCTCGTCAAGGGCTCGCTGGGCCTGGTCGGAGCCGCGATCGCGGCTGAAGCGGAGACAGGGCATCCCCAAACTCCTCAG
>CAXTGE010000066.1:8534-13398 GCA_964243645.1 uncultured Acidobacteriaceae bacterium
GGCATCCCAGACCCCGGGCGCACCCCCGGCCTTCGGCACCGCGCCCCCGGCCGGCCCGGCGGTCACGCCGGACACGCTCCGCGCGGCGCAGAAGCTGGTGCGCGTCGACTACAGCGAGGCGCACCTCGCCGAAGCGGCCGGGAACTGGTCGCAGGCCATGGCCCCGCTGTACGAGCGGCGCACCGGCCCCCGGCATCTGGAGCTGGGCTACGACGACGTCCCTGCCACGGTCTGGAACCCGGAGATGAAGCCCTTCGGTCAGGCCTCGGCCGGTCCCGCTGGTGCGTTTCAGCCCTCAATGAGCGCCTCCAAACCGCTGCCCGGCAACGACGCTGATATCGCCTTCAGCACCGTCGTCGAGCTCTCCGGCTGGATCCGCGACCGCAAACTCACCTCCGAACGCCTCACCCGGATCTATCTCGAGCGCCTGAAGCGGTTCGGGCCGACGCTGGATTGTGTGATCACCCTGACCGAGGAGTACGCGCTGAGGCAGGCCCGCGCCGCCGATGCCGAGATCGCTGCCGGCAGGTACCGAGGCCCGCTGCACGGCATGCCCTGGGGCGCCAAGGATCTCCTCGACACCGCCGGCATCCCGACGACCTGGGGCGCAGAGCCCTTTCGGAACCGCATTCCCGCAAACGATGCCGCCGTGACGGCCAGGCTGAACGCCGCAGGCGCGGTGCTGGTGGCTAAGCTCAGCCTGGGCGCCCTGGCCCTGAACGACGTGTGGTTCGGCGGCCAGACGCGCAATCCCTGGCTGCTCGAGGAGGGCTCCTCGGGATCGAGCGCCGGCCCGGGAGCGGCCGTGGCTGCGGGCCTGGTCGGTTTCGCGATCGGCTCGGAGACGCAGGGCTCCATCGTGTCGCCGTCGATGCGGTGCGGCGTCGAAGGCCTCCGCCCCACCTACGGCCGCGTGCCCCGCACCGGTGCCATGACGCTGAGCTGGACGTGCGACAAGCTGGGCCCCATGGCCCGCGGCGTCGAGGACACGATGCTCGTGCTGCACGCCATCTCCGGTTTCGACCTGGGCGATACGGCCAGCGTGGATCTGCCGTTGGCCTTTGACGGGCGCCGGAGCATCTCCGGGCTCAAGGTGGGCTACATTCCGCAGTGGATGCGGGAGGCACCCGCCACCGACGTCGATCGGCACGCACTCGAAACGGTCCGCCAGTTGGGCATGACTCCCGTGGAGCTCTCGCTCCCGGACTGGCCGTACGACTCGCTCAATGTCATTCTGTTTGCCGAATCAGCTGCCGCCTTTGAGCAAATCACCCTGGACAATGAGGTGGACGAGCTGAAGATGCAGGTGCCCGATGCCTGGCCCAACACCTTCCGCCAGTCACGATTCCTGAGCGCAGTGGACTTTGTGCAGGCGGACCGGTTGCGCCGCAAGGTCGCCATGATGTTCGCGGGCGTGATGGACCAGATAGACCTGCTGCTGGTGCCAAGCCTGCGCGACGAGTTCCTCGTGATCACAAACTTCACCGGTCACCCGTCGTTGACCCTGCGCGCTGGTTTCGTGGAGGTCAGCGAGGCTCGCAGCGACTGGGCGCCCGATCCGAAGAACCCGGTCCCGAAGTTCTCTTCGCCGAAGCGCGTGCCGCACGGGGTCACGCTGGTCGGCAAGCTGTTCGATGAAGGCATGATCGTCTCCGCGGGCATGGCCATGGAGAAGGCGTTCGACGTCAGCGAGAAGCGGCCGCCCGGCTTCTAGGCTCCTCCTCAAGACCCTGCTTCAGTACGCTCCGCTCCTGCGGACGACGGCGCGCAGCGTTTGCGTCATGATCTTTAGATCGAGCAGGGGAGACCAGCGGTCGATGTAACGAAGATCAAGCTGGATGGCATCGTCAAAGTCCGTGTTGGAGCGCCCCGAGACCTGCCACAACCCCGTGATGCCGGGCTTCACCGAGAAGCGCCGCATAAGCCAGGGCTCGGAGAAGCGCTGAACATCGCGTGTGGGCAGGGGGCGCGGGCCCACCAGCGACATCTCGCCTTTGACCACGTTGATCAGCTGAGGGAGCTCGTCGAGCGAGGTGCTGCGCAGCAGGGCGCCCACCCGGGTGACTCGTGGGTCGCGTTTCATCTTGAAGGTCGGCCCGGAGGTCTCGTTCAGGTGCTCCAGGGCGGACTGACGGGACTCGGCATCCACCACCATGGACCGGAACTTGATCATGCCGAAACGGCGCTTGTTCAACCCGATACGCTGCTGCACGAAGAACGTGGGTCCAGGGCTGGACAGTTTGATCGCGACCGCAATCACCGCAAAGAGCGGCCAAAGGAACATCAGGCCGATAAAGGCGAGCGTGCGGTCCACAATGTCCTTGATCAGAATGCGGTGGTCCAGGTGAACCATCTCCATGACCACGCGATTGGTGCGATCGGTGACGACCTTTTGCTTCTTGGCGACATCGGTATTGAACAAATCCATGGAGTACTGCATCTGTACGCCAGCACGGCCACAGATCCCAACGATCTTTTCTACCTCTCCAAAGCGGCTCTTCAGTGGCAGCCCAATGATGACCTCGTCAACGGGACGATGCATCAGTAGCTGCTCCAAATCTCCAACGCCGCATAGGACCGGTCCCATGGATTCGGTCCCCTCATGGGGGTTATCGTCCACGAAGCCGAGCAGCTGGTAGCGATAGCGGCGATTGCCCGGCAGGTCCATCGCCTGCGCGCGGGCCAGCGGTCCGGTACCGCAGATGATGGCTGTTCGCCGCTGCCGGAAGACGGGACGGATGGACTCCTCGTACGTGAGGACAGAGACACGTATGGTAAGCAGCAGCACCGAGGCTGAGAACCAGAACACCCCCAGAGCGCGCGGCCAATTCATGTGTTCCTGCCGAAAGAACAGCGGTCCCAGCGGCGCGGCACACAGCAGCGCCGTGAAGGGCGCCTTCCAGAGAAACACCGCGCCACGTCTATTGATGTGCGGCTGGTACATGCCCATGAACCAGAACATGGCTCGCCAGACCAGCACCAACAGAACACCGGTGAGCAGATTGCGGACGGACACCCGCATGGCCAGATAGGTTGCCGCTTCCTGCCCTTGCCGGACAGGCGCCTCCAGCCGGGTCAGCGCATAGGCCAGCAGGACCGCCGCCCCGTCCACCAGCTGCACAGCGGGCGCGGCTAGCTGGCGCGCCAGCTGTGTGGGCCGCGCCTGCGTCGGCAGGGATCTCCCCGCCGCGGACGAGCGGTCCCTGGCGTGGTTTGCGGTGTGGGTCCCAAAGGCGAGCTTCGGATCGGGAAACGTGTGGACGGGCTCCGTGGTCATGCGGTTCCTTCTTGGTTCCGGAATGTTCACGGCAGGAGAATCGTTCGACCCTGTTCCCATCATGCGTTCGTAGGAACAGCGGGTCTGGTGACTCTTAAGAGGTATCGAATTTGAAGCCGACAGGGAATGTAACGAAGGTGCTTCGCCGTTGACCGTTTCGGGGGAGGCGCATTTGGCCTGGAAGGACCGATGATGTTCACATTCTTCGTCGCAACGAGTCGCTCCTTCACTCATTCCGGGTGTGCGATTTCGAGCTGAGCCTGAGGTGAAGGGGCCGTAGTCCATGCCTCACGCTTCCGTCAGACCTGCCGGCGACAGGGTTCGAGGCAAACTGCGTGAAGGTCCTTCTGATCTGTTATGAGTGCAGCCCGTACATCGGCTCGGAGTGGGCTGTCGGCTGGGGACGCCTGCTTGGCGCAGCCAAGGTGGCCGAGGTTCATGTCATCACCAGCGAGGGGAACTACCGGCATCTTGCCCGCGCACGCGCCGAGGGCAAAATGCCTCCTAACGTTCATTTTCATACCCCGGAACCCGATGCCACGTTGCGGAAGATGGAGAAGAAGGCCGGGATGTTTGCCTACAACTACCGTGCGTACAACCACTGGCACAGGCTGGCGCTGGAGTCGATGCGAACGTTGCATGCGCGGGAGCAGTTTGACCTGGTACACCAGGTGAACGTCTGCACGTTCCGCGAGCCCGGCTATGGGCTTGAATTGGACATCCCGTACATCTGGGGACCGATGGGTGGCTCGCAGAACTACCCCATGCGCTTTCTGCGGGCGCTGCCGGCCAAAGAAGCCGTGAAGGAGGCGCTTCGTGGCGTGGCCAATCGCGTGGCCCTCCGGAAACGTCGCGTTCGTTCCGCGGCCCAACGGGCAACTTTGGTCATGGCGGCCAATTCCACGAACCTGGCCGATTTTCGCCGTGCGTTTCGACGGGATGTCCAGCTTTTGCTGGAGACCGGGCTGCATACCGTGCATACGCCCGACCGATCGCGTTTTGAGGACCGGATTGCCTGCCAAGCGGCCGGCGTAAGCGCCCTCCCGTTGCGTCTGCTATGGAGCGGGGAGCTGCACACGCGGAAGGCGCTGCCGGTGTTGTTGCGTGCGCTGGCCCGCGTTCGTCCGGGGATTGCCTGGCAGCTGGAGGTGCTCGGGGATGGGCCGATGCAGGCGGCCTGGTCCGCGGAGAGCCAGCGGCTGGGCCTCTCCGATCGGGTGCATTTCCTGGGACGCCAATCCTTTACGGACGCGGTCGCGGAGATGGACAGCGCCGACCTGTTTTGCTTCACCAGCCTGCGCGATACTAGCGGCAATGTCGTTCTGGAGGCCCTTGCCGCCGGGGTGCCGGTGATGTGTTTTGACCACCAGGGGTGTGGGGACATTGTGGACGCAACCTGCGGGGTCAAGATACCGGTCTCTGCGCCAGCGCAGGCCTATGCCGATTGGGCGGGGGCGATCGAGGCGCTTGCGACGCGACCGGAGCGGTTGTTAGAGCTCAGTCTGGGCGCTACCGAGCGAGCCCATCGCTTCCTCTGGTGCCACAACCACGACCGCGTAAACGCAATCTACCGGGAGCTCACCGGAA
>CAXTGE010000066.1:13498-15836 GCA_964243645.1 uncultured Acidobacteriaceae bacterium
TGGTGGAATTCGGGATTTACATCCTGACCCAGCGGGCAATGGACGTGATGATCCAGCTGTCCAACGGTTTCTTGTGGACGCCGTTCACCTTTGCCCTGCCCACATTGACCGCGGGACGCCGGGCCCAGTACCAGGGCAGCATCGTGTTTCTGCAGCTGTGCCTTTGCCTGCTCTTCAGCGGGTTTGTCTGGTTTGCCGCGCGAGGGACGGCAGGTTCGAGCCATGTTGCCCTGCATGCGACGTTCAGCCCGCTGGTGGTTGCCGGAGGGGGCATCCTGTTCCGCGAGTTCACACGCCGCCTGTACTTCGCGCACATGCGCCTGAAAGAGGCTTTCTGGACGGATTTCGCCACCGTACTGCTGCAGATTGCGGGCGTGGAGTGGCTGTACCGGACCGGACGCTTGAGCGTACCGATGACGCTGCTCGCCCTCTGCGGCGGGGCGATGGCTGTGAGTTTGTGGTGGCTGGTGCGCGAATGGGCTACATGGCAGCTGAACTGCCGGGTGGCCTTCGCTGACCTGCGCCGGGACTTCCGGCTGGGTCGATGGCTGTTTGGCGGCAACATGGTGGCGCTGGCCAGTGCGCAGTGCAATCCCTGGGTGCTGAATGCATTGCTCGGCAGCTCGTTCGTGGGTACATATTCCATCTGTGAGAGCCTGGTGAACATTCCCCGGGCCGCTCTGACGAGCATGCAAAACGTGATGGGACCTACGGTGGCCCGTGCGCACCATGACAACGGTACCGAGGGTGTTCGCGATACAGTCAGGCGGCTTGACCTGATCCTTTTGCTTGCGTCCTGCAGCTTTGGGATCCTATTGTGGGCGGCAAGTCCTTCGATTGCTCGCCTGATCTACCGGTATGCTCCGGGGGACACGAGGCTGGTCACGTCCATGCTGGCGATGAATCTGGCAGCGTTTGCCTGCACACTGGCTCAGTCGTATGGATTGATGGCGCTGGGTCGCGCCGAGGCCACGCTTTATGCCAATCTGATCGGCCTGGCGTTGCAGGCCAGTGTCTGCGTGTTCCTGGTGCATTCTCTCCATGTTCCCGGCGCGGCAGGGGCACTGTTGGTGGGTAGCCTTGGCGTGTTGGCAGCTCGCCAATGGATGTACTCCCGTGAGATCAGAAAGGCGGCAAGCCCCGGGGGCATGCCGCCTTCTTCTAGGGAGGGTGTTCTGGCCTGAAAGCATTTCGCCTCGAAGTATAGCTGCGGCGTCAGAAACGCAGCTTCCCTTCGGGAATGACAAATCATTATGGCAACCCGTTTTGTTGTCCTTCCGCAGCGCAGCGGAGGAGTCCGCATTTCGGCAAGTCACTAAATCCGCAGGAGAACAGCTTTAAACGGCCTCAACTATGCCATGCCACGAGGTCGCGGCTTCGAGGGCCCGGTTCACGTTCTGGATGTTCGCAACGCCGGTGGTGCTCAGCCACTCGCTGAAGGCCTCTTTGCCGCCCTTGGCAAAGACGGCCACGCCGTCTTTCCAGGTGGCCCGGCCGCAGAGAACGCCGTTGAAGGCAACGCCGGATTCAGCGGCCAATTCGAGCGTCTCGATGAAGATGGGATTCGTGACCCCGGCAGATAGATAAATGAAAGGAAGCGTGGTCGTCGCCGCGGTGTCGCGGAAGTGTTGCAGAGCCTCGGCGCGTGTGTAGGCTGCTTCGCCCTTGTAGGCCTTGGTCCCCTGCACAAACTGCATGCTGACCGGCACCTCCACCTTGAGGACGTCGATGCCGTATTGCGGCTTGCTGAATTCGGTCATCGCGCCTGCGACGATCGACGGCTTCTTGCGGGCGTAAGCGAGGCTGTCTTCCTTGATACCTTCGGCGTCGTACCCGACGAACTCGCAGAAGAAAGGGAGATCAAACGCGCGACATTCCGCGCCGACGCGCTCGATGAAGGCGTGCTTCACGGTGTTGATCGCCGGGGTGTCGAACGGGCTGTAATAAAGGAGGATCTTGATGCAGTCCGCACCTGCCTCTTTGAGGCGTAGAACGCTCCAATTGTCGAGCAGATCCGGAAGACGACCCGGCGTGTTGGCATCGTACCCGGTCTTCTCGTACGCAAGCAGCAGACCTTTGCCGTGCAGGTGCTGGGTCGCCGGCAGGCCGAACTCAGGGTCCAGCAGCATGGCCGAGGCGTACTGCGTCAAGGTGTCGGTGACCATGGACTTGAAGAGTTCAAGGTCGTGGCCGTCGGCGGAGCCCCCCCGTGCCGCCTCCAGGGACTTCAACAGCGATCCGCGCTGGTCCATTGCCGCTGCGGCGATCACCCCTTTTTCGTTCGAAACCGCTTTCAGTCCAGCCAGTTTGCCCGGCGTCAGCTTGATCATCTCTCCCC